>NZ_QKTS01000006.1:0-190428 GCF_003234525.1 Curtobacterium sp. MCBD17_021
GAATTGCTCCACACCCGATCAGCCGAAACCGACCAGGCACGGGGTCAATAAAATTGGCATTGACAATGTGCACGCTGTTGAGTTCTCAAGGACCAGACGCACTCCCCACTCCACACCACCAGGATGCTTCGCCAGAGAGGCTGGTTCGTTGCCCGGGGAAGATCGGAGCCAGACTGCATCTCCCAGGTCGTTGACCCGGTCAGTGTCTCGGCCGTTCCGTTCTCCACCTCAGCGGCAACGAGTGATTACTCTACGCACGGGTGAACGGGAGCGCCAAGCCAGCTCGACGCCCGGGCGTGTCGCGCCTGCTCCCCTGCTGTTCCGGGCGGCGGAAGCCGTACGCGATCGCGGCCGCTGACCGTCCCTGGGAACGACAGAAGGCTCCCCACCGGGCACGGCCAGCCCGCCGCTGGCGCGTCGGTCTGGAACCGGCCGTCGTGGGCCCAGATGCGTACTCGCACCGCGCCTCCCGTCAGAGCCGTCGCTCACCTGACCGACGAGTCGGTCAGCCGTCAGTCGGCCGCTGCCAACTGCCCGCAGGCACCGTCGATCTCCTTGCCGCGGGTGTCGCGGAGGGTGGTCGGGATGCCGGCGGCGTTGAGTCGGCGGACGAACTCGTCCTGCACGTGCACCTCGGACGAGGTCCACACGGACCCGGGCGTCGGGTTGAGCGGGATCGGGTTGACGTGCACCCAGCCCTTGCCGCGCTTGTTGAGCTTCTCCGCCAACAGATCCGCACGCCAGGCGTGGTCGTTCATGTCCTTGATGAGCGCGTACTCGATCGAGACGCGGCGACCGGTCTTGACGTAGTAGTTGTGGGCGGCGTCGATCGCCTCGTCGACCTTCCACTTCGAGTTCACCGGGATGAGCTCGTCGCGGAGTTCGTCGTCCGGCGCGTGCAACGACAGCGCGAAGGTCACCGGGATGTCCTCGTCGGCGAGCTTCAGGATCGCGGGCACCAGGCCGACCGTCGAGATCGTGATGCCGCGGGCGCTCATGCCGAGGCCGTTCGGCTGGGGCGCGGTCATGATCCGCACCGCGTCCATCACGCGCTTGTAGTTCGCGAGCGGCTCCCCCATGCCCATGAAGACGATGTTCGTGACGCGCTCGGCATCGACCCGGTCCTTGCCGCCCTTGCGAGGATCGCCGCCGAGTTCCCCGGCAGCGATCGCCTCGTTCGCCCGGACGATCTGCTCGATGATCTCGGCCGTCGACATGTTGCGCGTCAGGCCTGCCTGGCCGGTCGCGCAGAACGGGCAGTTCATCCCGCAGCCGGCCTGGGACGAGACGCAGAGCGTGATGCGCCCCGGGTACCGCATGAGCACCGACTCCACGAGGGCGCCGTCGTGCAGCTTCCAGAGGAACTTGATCGTGTCGCCCTTGTCCGTCTCGAGACGACGGGTCTCGGTCAGCAGGGGCGGCAGCATCCCGGCGACGAGTTCGTCGCGCTGGGCCGCCGGCAGATCGGTCATCTTGGCCGGGTCGGACGTGTAGTGCGTGAAGTAGTGGGTGGCGAGCTGCTTGGCGCGGAACCCGGGCAGACCGAGTTCCTTGACCTTGGCTTCGCGCTCCTCGACCGTCAGGTCGGCCAGGTGCACGGGCGGCTTGCCCCGCTTCGGCGACGCGAACTGCAGCAGTGGTCGGCCGTCGGTCCCCGTGGCCTGCTGCCAGCCCTCGGTGCGCGGCCGCACCTGCGGGCGGACGGAGCGTGCTGCGCTCTGCTCCTCGAACGGGGTGCGGGTGTCGGTGGCCATCACTCCAGCTTACGGGAGGCCCGCAACCCTTCGCGAGTCAGCCCAGCGATCCTGCGTGGTCGGGCTGGTCAGACCGACTGCACGACGGTCCCGGCCTCCGTGAGCACACGCACGGGGAACACGTGGCCGGTCGGAGCCGTCGGCCTGCACGGCGACGACCCCGCTGCTCAGGAACCGGCAGGCAGGAGCCGGGCGAAGTGGTGCGGCATCGAGTACATCGGGACGATGTCCACGACCTCGCCCGGGTGCGGTGCCTGGAGCACGAGTCCCTGCCCGAGGTACAGGCCGACGTGGTCCTCGTCGTCGAAGACCACCAGGTCCCCAGGCGCCGCCTCGGACTCCGGGACGGTCTCCGCGGCGGCGTCCTGCGTGGGGACGTAGTGGGCGAGCTCGATCCCGACCGCCTGGTACGCCACCATCGTCAGGCCGGAGCAGTCGATGCCCGCGTGGTCCGCTCCGCCCTCGAGGTACGGGTCGCCGAGGTACTGCAGTGCCGTCTGCAGCACCGTGGCGCGGTCGCCGCCTGCCGAGAGCGCCGCGGACAGTGCCGACTGCGCCTGGGCCTCGGTCACGCCGAAGCGGAGGACCAGGGTCGGGTACGACACGACCGATGTCGTCGTCACGCCGTCGGACGACGTGATCGGGACCTCGACGTCGTGGGCGACGGTGTAGGTCTGCAGCTCGAGGGAGGTCGTCGTGGGCACCGCAGCCGGTGCGGCCGTGGCGGCCTCGGCCGGGATCGAGAGGGACAGGGTCGAGGTGACCGCCAGTGCCGGGGCGATCAGCAGTGCGGCGCGTCTGGCGGTGGCGGCACGTCGCACGTGCCGCGGGTCGGCCGCGCGCTCGGCGCGGAGCGCGGCGGTCCGGGAGACGAGCGTGCCGGTCACGGGGTCGGCGACCGGGCGGGCGGTCCGCGCCGGGGAGAGCGTCACGACGCGGGCCGGGCGCTCGTGCGCCACGTAGGTGCTGCGGGCGACGGATGGTCCGGCGGCGGCGCGGCGGCCGCGTGCCCGGGTCACGGGGGCGACGGGTGTGGGGACGGTGCCGGCGCCCGATCGACGGTCGTCGTCAGCGGGCAGTGCGTGGCGTCCCATGGTTCCTTCCGTGTCTGGACCGCCCGTCTCGGGCGGCGACCCGGAGAGACAACGTATTGGTCACGAACCTGACCACGGCTGGGGAACCTCGGCGAGTTCCTGCGGTCCGTCACAGACACGCGGCCTCCCGGTCGTCGGCGAGCGCGTCGAGCCGTGCGGCGAGCGCGAGCACGGACGGATCGGGTGCCGTGGCCGACGCGGCGGCGAGCGCTCCCGGCACCGGTGCGCCGGCGCGCACCGCGACCGGCAGGACACCCGCCCAGACACGGTGGTCCTCACCGTCGTCGGGTGCCTCACCGACGCCGGCGGCACGGACCTTGACGCTCGCCGTGTCGAGCGGGAGTTGCAGGACCTGGGTCTGGCGGACCTCCTTGGCGGTCATCTCGCGTACCTCGGCGCGCCGGTCGGGCATGAGGTGGTCCGCGACCTGGCGGAGGGCCTCGGCACGCTGCTCGGTCGGCACCACCGTCGCGCGGCCGACGACCATCGCGCTGCGGTAGTTCGCGGAGCTGTCGAAGGTCGAGCGGGCGAAGACGATGCCGTCCAGGTGGGTGACCGTGGCGGAGACGGGGACGCCCTCCGCGCCGGCGTCGAGGAAGAGCCCGCCGCCCGTCGACCCGTGCAACAGCAGGACCGGTCCGGCACCGAGGTCGCCGACGCCGTACAGGTACGGCAGGACGATCGGGAAGCCGTCACGGACGAGGGCGACGTGGGCGACGAAGCCCTCGGCGAGGACCTGGCGGAGCGCCTCCGGATCGGTCTGCTGGCGCTCGCGGAGACGGCGGACGGTGAGGGAGGGCAGTGCGTCGGGAGCGGACATGTCTCGACGCTAGGGTCGGGACTGGACCAGCACGTAGACCAGATCGGGGCGCTCCAGGTGGACCAGTCGAGCAAGGTGGCCGCCGTCGTCGCGCGGGTGCGGGCCCTGGTGCACGACGGGACCCTCGGCGCCGGTGACCCGCTGCCGTCGACGCGGTCCCTGGCCGCCGAGCTCGGGGTCGCGCGCGGCACGGTCGTGGCGGCCTACGAGCAGCTCGACGGCGAGGGGTACCTCCGGACGCGGCAGGGCGCGGCGGCCCGGGTCGTGGCCGGAGCGGGTGGTGCGCCCGGGGTGAGCCGCGGGCAGCGGGGGCCGGCGCCGGATGTCGCACCTGCCGAGGCGCCGGAGCGACTCGGCGTCGACTGCCGACCGGGGATCCCGGCCGTCGCCGCGATCAGCGACCGGGACTGGCGAGCGGCCTGGCGGGCCGCGGCCGACGCGCCGCTCCGCAACGCGCTGTCCGAGCCCGCGGGGCTGCCAGCCCTGCGCGAGCAGCTGGTCGTGCAGCTCGGTCTCGCGCGCGGGTTCTCCCCGTCGGTGTCGCAGGTCCTCGTCGCTGCCGGGACCTCGGAGGCGTTGTCCCTCGTCGCCGAGGCACTGGGCACCCTGCTCGGCCGCGCGCCCCGGATCGCCGTCGAGGACCCCGGGTACCGTTCCGGCCACCGCGCCCTGACGAGTGCCGGCGCGGACCTGGTGGCCGTCCCCGTCGGACCGGACGGCGTCGACCTCGCCGCCCTCGCCGCGGAGGACGTCGACGCGGTCGTCGTCTCCCCCACGCACCAGTACCCGCTCGGCTCCGTGATGCCGGTCGGGCACCGGCGAGCGCTGCTCGCGCACGCCTCGGCGGTCGGCATGGTCGTGGTCGAGGACGACTACGACTCCGAGTTCCGCCACCGGGGCAGTCCCGTCCCGGCCCTCGCCGCGCTCGACGCCGACGGCGTCGTGGTGCACCTCGGCGGCTTCTCGAAGACCCTCGACCCGCGGCTCCGGTGTGCCTACGTCGTCGTGCCCGCCGGTCCGGTCGGCGAGGCGGTCCGATCGGCCCGGACGGCCCGCGGTGCGGTCGTCGCCGAGCCGGTGCAGGTCGCGCTCGCGCACCTGCTCCGCACCGGGGCGTTCCGCCGCCACCTCGGTCGGGTGCGGCGGGACTACACGCACCGACGGGAACGGATCGCGGTCCGGCTCGCCGACACGGGCATCCCCGGCCTGGAGGCCCGTGCCCTCACCGGCGGTCTGCACGCGGTCCTGACGTGGCCGGGTACACCGACCGGCGCTGCCGTGGTCGCCCGCGCGGCGGCGGACGGTGTCCTGTTGGCCGACCTGGCCGACTACGAGCTCGAGCGGGGACGGTCGGGCAACGGGGCCGTGCTCGGGTACGGGGCCGTGACGCTGCCCGAACTCGACCGGGCGCTCGACGTCGTGCTCGCCGCGGTCCGGGCGGAGTCGTCCGCTCCGGGCTGAGGACGGTCTCGCCGGAGCCCGGCCGTGGTCGGCCGTGCTCCGGAGCTCATCGCGACGGGGTCAGCGCTGTCGGGCCCGGTCCGCCGGGGTGCGGTCGCTGCGCCAGACGTCCTCGAGCGACGGCACCGGCACGTCCGCCGGGACCGCCCACCCGCGGCGAGCGGCCTTGCGGGCGGAACGGTAGGTGGTCACGTGGAGCGGCTCCACGTCCTGGTTCGATTCGTACTTCGTCATGGCGTGCTCCCTGTTCACGGCGCCCGCGCTCCGGTGCCGTCCTCCCCGGGACGATCATGGACCGCGGGACACGAGACGAACTCTCTTCTGCTCGGACGGTACGCGGCACCGGGCCGGGGTGCGCCGCCCGGCCCGAGGGCCCGCGCCATCCGGACGAGGGCATGCAAGGGAGTGCGCGACAGCCGCCCGGTCAGGACCGGGGTCAGCTGTCGGGCAGCGCTTCCTTCGGGAGCTTCCGCAGCTTCGTGCGTCGACGACGGCGGTCCGGGATCATCGAACGCATCTCCTCGAGCTTGCCGAAGCACAGCAGCCGGTCACCGGGCTCGAGCACCACGCCACTGCGGGGGTTCGGGATGACCGACGTCCCGCGGTGCAGCGTGAGGACCGTGATGTCGCGGTCCCACAGCCCGGAGTCCTTGATCGTCTTGCCGACCAGGTCCGCGTTCGTGTGCACGAGCAGCTCGGCGACGCCGTACCCCGTCGAGACGCTGAGGCGCTGCCGCACGTCGATCTCGGGGAACGCGACCTGGTTCGCGATGAAGTCGATGATCGCACCGGCGACGTCGAGGCCGGTGGCACGCTCGATGCCCTCCAGGCCCGGGGAGGAGTTGACCTCCATCACGAGCGGTCCCTCGTTGCCCTCGAGCATGTCGACGCCGGCGACCCGGAGCCCCATGATCTGGGCGGAGCGGACGGCGGCCTCCTCGTACTCCGGTGTCAGCGTGACCTGCTCGACGGTGCCGCCGCGGTGCACGTTCGAGCGGAACTCGTCGCCGGACGCGGACCGGCGCATCGCCGCGACCACCCGGTCCCCCACCACGAGTGCGCGGATGTCCTTGCCGCGGCTCTCCGAGATGAAGCTCTGGATGAGCACGTTCTGCTTCGTCGAGTGGAGGGTCTCGACGATGGACTCGGCGACCTTCGCCTCGGGCGCCAGGATCACCCCGATCCCCTGCGTGCCCTCGAGCAGCTTGATGACGACCGGGGCGCCACCGACCCGCTCGATCGCGCCGCGGACGTCCGCCCGGCTGTTGACGAACGTCGTCGCCGGCATGCCGATGTCGTGTCGAGACAGGATCTGGTTCGCACGGAGCTTGTCGCGCGAGTTCGTGATGCCGTTCGCCGTGTTCGGCGTGTAGACGTCCATCTGCTCGAACTGTCGGACGACCGCGGTGCCGTAGTACGTGATGGAGTTGCCGATGCGCGGCAGGACGGCGTCGTAGTCGGACAGCAGCTTGCCGCGGTACTGCAGGTCCGGCTGCTCACCGGTGAGGTCGATCGCGAACCGGAGGGTGTTCAGCACCTTGACGGTGTGACCGCGTTCGGCGGCAGCGGTGCGGAGACGCTGCGTCGAGTACGCGTGCGGAGCGCGCGACAGGATGGCGAGTTTCATCACTGCCAAGATAGGGGCATGGCCGACCCCGCGAAGCGCCCCGACGGCGGGAAGTCCGCGTCCCGTGTGCCGATCGTCGCCGGGTGGCGGGAGTGGGCGGCGCTGCCGGACATCGGCATCCCCTGGATCAAGGTCAAGCTCGACACCGGTGCCCGGAGTTCGGCGCTGCACGCCTTCGACGTCGAGGAGCTCCCCGGCGGCCGTGTCCGGTTCTCGGTGCACCCGTGGCAGGACTCCGACGTCGACCCGCAGACGGTCGAGTGCGCGATCCACGACCGCCGCGTGATCCGCAGCTCGAGCGGTCACACGCAGGAGCGGATCGTGGTGCTGATGTCGATCGAGCTCGCCGGGCGCACGGTCCTGGCCGAGGTCACGCTGAGCAACCGCGACCAGATGGGCTTCCGGATGCTCGTCGGGCGCGAGGCGCTGCGGCAGGGGTTCGTCGTCGACCCGGCCCGCTCGTTCATGGCGGGGCGTGCCCCCAAGGCCGTACGTCGGCGGAACCGCGGCCGGAGCTGAACGGGCCCTGAACTCCTGGGAACCCCATCACCGCTGGGAACAGCCGTCTCCCCGGCAGGCCACACTCGGGCGTGAACCCGAGTCCGTGACCAGAACGCAGAGAGGACGACGCCATGACCGACGTCTCCAGCCAGCCACCCGCCGAGGGTGACGACCGCCGGGTGCTCACCAACCGGCAGGGCCACCCCGTCTACGACAACCAGAACCAGCGCACGGTCGGGGCCCGCGGCCCGGCGACGCTCGAGAACTACCAGTTCCTCGAGAAGATCAGCCACTTCGACCGCGAGCGGATCCCGGAGCGGGTCGTGCACGCCCGCGGCGCGGTCGCCTTCGGGTACTTCGAGGCCACCGGCACCTGGGGTGACGAGCCGATCGCGCAGTACACCCGCGCGAAGCTCTTCCAGGAGGCCGGCAAGCGTACCGACGTCGCCATCCGGTTCTCGACCGTGATCGGCGGGCGCGACTCGTCAGAAGCCGCTCGTGACCCCCGCGGCTTCGCGGTGAAGTTCTACACCGAGGACGGCAACTGGGACCTCGTCGGCAACAACCTCGGTGTCTTCTTCATCCGCGACGCCATCAAGTTCCCGGACGTCATCCACTCCCTCAAGCCGGACCCCGTCACGTTCCGTCAGGAGCCGGCGCGCATCTTCGACTTCATGTCGCAGACGCCCGAGGCGATGCACATGCTCGTCAACCTGTTCAGCCCGCGCGGCATCCCCGCGAACTACCGGACGCAGCAGGGCTTCGGCGTGAACACCTACAAGTGGGTGAACGGCGACGGCGACACCAAGCTCGTCAAGTACCACTGGATCCCGTCGGTCGGCGTCAGCTCGATGACCGAGGCCGACGCCGCGGTGGTGCAGGGCACCGACCTCGGCCACGCGTCGAAGGACCTGTACGAGGCCATCGAACGGGGCGAGTACCCGGAGTGGGAGCTCCGCGTGCAGCTCATGGACGACCACGACCACCCGGAGCTCGACTTCGACCCGCTCGACGACACCAAGGTGTGGCCCGAGAACGAGTTCCCGCCGAAGGTCGTGGGCAAGATGGTGCTCGACCGGAACGTCACGAATCACTTCGCCGAGAACGAGCAGCTCTCGTTCGGCACCGGCGTGCTGGTCGACGGCCTCGACTTCTCCGACGACAAGATGCTCGTCGGCCGCACGTTCTCGTACTCCGACACGCAGCGGTACCGCGTCGGCCCGAACTACCTGCAGCTGCCGGTGAACGCGCCGAAGAACGGGAACGTCGCCACGAACCAGCGCGACGGGCAGATGGCGTACCACCAGGACCACGGTGGCGAGAACCCGCACGTCAACTACGAGCCCTCGATCACCGGCGGGCTGCGCGAGGCCGAGTACCCGACGCACGACGACCAGGGTCCGGAGATCGTCGGCCGACTCACCCGCAAGCGCATCCCGCGGACGAACGACTACACGCAGGCCGGTCAGCGGTACCTGCTGCTCGAGGACTGGGAGCGCGACGACCTGGTCGCCAACTTCGTCGACCTCATCTCGCAGGCGGCCCGACCGGTGCAGGAGCGCATGCTCTGGCACTTCTACATGGTCGAGGACGACCTCGGCCGCCGCGTCGGCGAGGGCCTCGGCATCACGCTGGACGAGGTGAAGGACCTGCCGCCGCTGCAGTCCCAGACCCTCGACGAGGCCGAGCTCGCGCGCCTGGCGAACCTCGGGCACAACGGCTCGCGCGACGTGGAGGGCCTCATGATGACGCACTGCGTGCCCGACGAGCGCGCCGTGCGCGTCTGAGACGCGACCTGCCGCAGACGGGAGGCCCGGTGCCAGCTGGCACCGGGCCTCCCGTCTGCACGACCAGGCCGGCCCCGTCCGGCAGGATGGACGCATGCCACACGCACCATCAGAGGGCATCGACGAGTTGCTCGCAGCATCACGCGGACTGCTGGGAGTCGTCGCCCGGTCACTCGCACCCGCACTCGAGCACGTCACCGTCCCGCAGTTCCGCCTCATCGTCCTCGTGACGACCCTCGGTCCCACCCGATCGGGCGACCTCGCCGAGCGCCTCGCGGTCGGCGCGTCGACGCTCACACGGATCGTCGACCGTCTCGTCGAGGACGGGTGGGTCGAGCGGCTGCCGAGCACCGAGAGCCGCCGCGAGGTCCTCGTCGGGGCGACCGGCCAGGGGCGCGCCCTGGTCGCGGACGTGATGGAGCGGCGCCGGGTCGAGATCGTCGGGCTCCTCGACGCGATCCCGGAGGCCGAGCGGGCGAGCGTCGTCGCAGGGGCGGCCGCGCTCCGGCGGGCGATGCACGAGCCGCTGGTGGAGGAGATCTCCGCGTTCGGTGGCTGACGCCCCCTGTGGTCCCGGTTCCGGCCGGGCGCGTCGATGGTCGGCGGCGTAGCGTGCGTCCATGAGTACCGCTCAGGGACGACGGTCTTCGCAACAGCAGCAACGCGCCGAGCAGCTGGCCGAGGTGTCGCCGCGCTTCCGCGAACAACTCGACGATCGACGACATGACCGCGTGGCGGCGGACTGGGCCGGAGGGCTGCCCGCCCAGTACGGCACGGCTCCGCGACTCCGGCTCGGGCGAGACCGGTGGCTCAACCTGCTCTGGCTCGTACCGCTCGCGGCTGCGGCGCTGGTCATCGCGGTCTCGGTGGCACGCGGGATCGTCGACCTGCCCGCCGTCCGCGACTTCATGCGCACGTACCCCGGCGAATCGAGGCTGCCTGCCGGGACCCCGGAGGGGTTCCCCGCGTGGCTGCAGTGGCAGCACTGGTTGAACGCCCTGTTCATGTTCCCGATCATGCGAGCAGGGTTGAGCATCCTCGCGGACCATCCGCGCCTGTACTGGACACGGCACTCCACCCCTGGCCGCGAGTGGCTGCGCTTCCAGCGGCCCGTGCCGGACGACCCCACCTACACGGCCAAGGGTGACTCGATCACGTTGCCGGACCAGATCGGCCTCCCGGGGCGACGCCACTCGATCGGGCTCGCGCGGTGGTGGCACTTCGGCGTCGACGTGCTGTGGCTGCTCAACGGCATCGTCTTCGTCGTGCTGCTCGCGGTGACCGGCCAGTGGGCCCGGATCGTCCCGACCAGTTGGGACGTGTTCCCCAACGCGCTCACCACGGCGATCCGGTACCTCTCGCTCTCCTGGCCGGTGGAGGACGGGTGGGTCAACTACAATGCACTGCAACTGCTCTCGTACTTCGTCACCGTCTTCATCGCGGCTCCGCTCGCGCTGGTGACCGGCCTGGGGATGTCGCCGGCCCTGTCGACCCGGTTCCCGCGGATCAGCCGCGTGTTCAGCCCCCAGTTCGCCCGGTCGCTGCACTTCCTCGTGCTCTGCTGGTACGTGGCCTTCGTCATCGCCCACGTCAGCCTGGTGCTCATGACGGGGGCCCTCCGGAACCTGAACCACATGTACGCGGGCAACGACACCCAGGAGTGGACCGGGTTCTGGGTCTTCCTCGCCAGCACCGTCGTGCTGGCCGCCGTATGGGTCGGAGGCTCGCCCTTCACGTACCGGTTCCCCAGAGCTGTCCGGCGGTTCGGGCTGGTGCTGTTCGGGCCGGTCCAACGGTGGTTCGAACACGTCGACGCGAAGCCGGGCCGGTACACCGAGGACGACATCTCGCCGTTCTTCTGGCCGAACGGCCGCACGCCAGACAGCGAGCAGTACCGCGCCCTGCAGGCCGACGGCTTCCGGGACTACCGGCTCGCCGTCGGCGGTCTCGTCGACGAACCCGCATCGCTCTCCCTCGACGACCTGCACCGGTTGGGGCACCGCGAACAGATCACGCAGCACTTCTGCATCCAGGGCTGGTCGGGTGTGGCCAAGTGGGGCGGCGTCCCGATGTCGGCGATCCTCGACCTGGTCCGACCGGACCCGAAGGCGCGGTGGGTGGTGTTCTACTCCTTCGCCGAGGGCGCGGACGGCGGCCTGTACTACGACGCGCAGGACATCGACCAGATGCGCTCGGACCTCGTCATGCTCGCGTACGACATGAACGGGGAACCGTTGAACTTCGCGCACGGGGCGCCTCTCCGCCTGCGGAACGAGCTGCAGCTCGGCTTCAAGATGGTGAAGTGGTTGCAGGGCATCGAGTTCGTCGAGCGGTTCGAGGACGTCGGCAGCGGCCTCGGCGGGTACAACAACGACCACGAATTCTTCGGCTACCGGCAGCCGATCTGACCGCCGATGCGACCACCCTCCGTCCCGACCAACGCTGCGGCAGCCGTCATGGCGACCGGCATCGTCGGGACGTCGTGCGCGGTGGCGGGACTGCGTGCGGTCGGCGTGGTCGCGTTCGCCCTGGCGGTGCTGCTCCTCGTCGGCGTGGTCCTCCTCCTCGCACTGCGCAGCGTGACGGCGCCGGCGTGGTTCACCGGCACCTTCACGGATCCGGGAGCCGCCTTCGGTTGGTGGACCCTGGTGGCGGCTCTCGGTGTCTGCGGGACCCTCGGTGCCACGCTGGGGATCGGCACCGCGCCCGTCGTGGCACTCGTCCTCGGCGGACCGCTCTGGCTCCTCCTGACCTACGGCCTCCTCCCCTGGCTGCTCCTGCACACCCGGGCCCGCCCGCTCACCGACCACGCCGACGGCGCCTGGTTCCTCTGGGTGGTGGGGACCGAGTCGCTCGCCATCACGTTCGCGACGCTCGGCGCCCCGGCCGCGGCACTCGCGCTCTGGGGCGTCGGTCTCGTGCTCTACCTGCTGCTCGCGGCCGTCGTGCTCGTGCGGATGGTGGCGTCCCGCGGCGGTCCGGTGGTCGTTGCTCCGACCGCGTGGGTAGTCTCCGGGGCGACGGCGATCACCACCCTCGCGGGAGCCCGCTTGCTCGAGCACGGTCCGGCGACGGCAGCCCCCTTCATCGGCGGCGCGTCGTTCGTGCTCTGGGCGTGGGGGACGTGGTGCCTGCCGTTCCTGGTCGGGATCGGCATCCGGCAGGTCGTCGTCCTCGGCGAACCGGTCCGCTACTCCACCGCGCTGTGGAGCATCGTCTTCCCCCTGGGCATGTACTCCACGGCGTCCACCGTGTTCGGACGGGTCGCAGACGTCGACCTCCTCGTCACCGCGGGCGACTTGGTGCGCTGGGTCGCCGTCGTCGCTTGGTTCCTCGTCGCGACCATCGCTGTCGTCACCGCGGCGAGCGCTGTGCTCCGTGGTCGCGGGCCGAGCCCCGTCGGCGCGGACGCGGACTGACGGCGACACGGGCTCGGCAGGCGGCCCGCTTCGTACGGGCCGTTCGGCATGCTCCCTACCGCTCGGTGCCACCCCGGTGGGAGCGGCTCCGCCGACGGGCAGCGAAGAGCAGTGCGCCGCCGAGCAGCGACGCTGCAGCGATGAGGAGCGACGGCGCCGGGTCGTGACCGGTGAAGGCGAGCTGCCCGGGACCGGTCCCTGACGCGCCGGACTGGTCGAGCCTGCCTGGGCCGCCGGCGTCCGCTCCGGGTGCCGGCACCGGGAACAGCCCCGAGGCAGGGCCACCGCCCGCACCCGGGATCCCGTTGCCGGGCTCACCACCGCCGTTGCCCCCGCCCGGGGGCGGCGGGGTCACCGCCGTGTTGACGACGGTGCAGACGACCTGATCCCCGTCCTGCACGGACACGACGTCGTCGGTCACCTCGGCTCCGGAGCACGTCCAGTCGCCGGCGGTGTACCCGTCCGGGCCACCCGACTCTGCCAGCAGGTAGTCGCCCGTACCGACCGGCTGCCCCGTGACGGCGGCACTCCCACTCGGCCCGCTGATCGACGTCGGCCCCGTGGCGGTCAACGTCCAGTCGGCGGGTACTGCGTCACCGCCGACGACCTGCTTGACGAGCGTCAGCGTGCCGTCACCACCGCCCCCGGGCGGAGGTACCACCGCCGTGTTGACGATGGTGCAGACCACTCGGTCCCCGTCCTGCACGGACACGACGTCGTCGGACACCTCGGCTCCGGAGCACGTCCAGTCGCCGGCGGTGTAGCCGTCCGGACCGTCCGACTCCGACAGGGTGTAGTCGCCCGCCGGGACGGTCTGGTCCGTGACGGCTGCGCTCCCGCTCGGTCCGCTGATCGTCGTCGCCCCCGTCGCCGTCAACGTCCAGTCCGACGGTGCGGCGTCGCCGCCGGCGACCTGCTTGGTGAGCGTCAGGGTCCCGGTGACGGCGTCGGTGCTCGCGCAGGACACCGTGGTCGCGAACGGGAAGCCGTGGATCTCGAGCGGCACCGGCCTCGGGGCTGCCGGGACCCCGTGGACGAAGGACGCGGCGATGACGTTGCCCTCGATGTTCTGCGTGACGTCCCACCGCACGTTCGCCCGGGGAGCGTAGATCGTCCCCTCCAGGGCGTCGGCTCCGGTCACGTGCACGTCGGTGGCCTCCGGGAAGTTCCAGAGGACGTACGGGGCGTTGTTGCTGGTGAGGTTCGCGAGGTTCGGGATCGTGCCGTCGAAGGTCCCACCGGTCACGTTGACGACGAGCGGCGAGTCCGGCGACGGAAGCCCCCGGAAGGTGAGGAGGCTCAGTGCGTCGAGGTCACTGGCCGGGAGGGTGAGGACCGTCGTCGAACCGCTCCGGAGTTCGACCTCGGCCGCGGTGCCGGGGGCGACGGGGGACGTCACCGGCCTCCCGGCTGCGTCCGTCAGCGCGGTCGTGGCCGGGCACGTGCCGATGTCGGCGGACAACGAGCGGTACCGCGCGAAGGACTCGTCGAAGTCGAGCACGGACGGGTCTGCCGTGCGGGAGACGTCGGTGGCGGGTTGGCGGGTCGTGCCCTCGATGCGTGGGACCGTCTCCGCCGTCGTGTCCTCTGGTGCGATGCGGTAGTCGATCGCGGCGCCGTTCTGGTCACGGTCGAACGCGTCGTACGTGCTCGTGTCACCGATGTGCGTCAGACCCTGTCCGAGGACCCGGAGGATCGCGCCGGTCCCGGTCGGGAACGTGATCCCGCCGCCCACGTACAGGGACGTGGGCCGGGTCTCCCCGGGCAGGGTGAGGGTGTCGGGCGGGACCGGTCCGGCGGCGATGTTGTAGCTGGTGTCGAAGGCGAGGTCCCCGCCGGCAGCGAGCGTCCCCTCCGTTTCGTCGGCGGCGAGTCGGACGTCACCCTGCACGAAGACGAGGAACCCCTGGTTGGCCGGGTGCCCGCTGACCGGGACGGTCACCGGGTTGACCGGCGCCACACCGGGGGCGGCTTGTGCCGGGGTCGTCCCCGCCGCAGTCAGCCCAGCTGCGGCGAGCAGCACAGCGGCGAACAGTCGCGGGGACCTCCCGGATGCCCGGTCTGTCCGCGGGTGCTCGGTCACCCGCCCGTCGAGGCGGCCGTACGGTGCCCCGTCCTGCGTCTGTTGCCCGTCGTGGCGTGCTCGCCGCCCGTCCATCCACATGGTGTCCCGCTCCCCGTCGATGCCGTCCGGACCCCGTTCCGGGCTCCGCTCGTCGGTCGCTCACCACCGCGGTCGGACGAGGTCAGCACCGACCTCGACCGGCCGCACCCCAGGTGAGGGTCCCTCCGGTATTGCAGAAGGTAGACGGTGCAGCGGGAGATGTCCGGGCTCCGCCAGCCGGAGTCGCCCGCCGTCACGGAGGAATGACCGACGGCCGCCCGCGCTTGTGGCGTCCATGACCACCACCTCCACCCGCCGCGGCTGGCTGAGCGTCCTGTCGGTCGCCCTCGGCTCGTTCGTCCTCGTGCTCTCGGAGTTCCTGCCGATCGGCCTGCTGCCGTCCATCGCGCGCGACCTGCACGTCGACATCGGGACCGCCGGGCTGATGGTGGTGTTCACGGGTCTCACCGGCGCCGTGGCCGCTCCCGTCGTGACGGTCGCCACCTCGCGCCTCGACCGCCGGACGGTGCTGCTCGCCCTGACCGTCCTGCTGGTCGTGGCGGACGCCCTCGCAGCGATCGCGCCCACCTTCGGTGTGCTCCTCGTCGCCCGGATGCTCCTCGGTGTCGGCATCGGCGGCTTCTGGGCCATCGGCGCGGGCATCGCCGGGAGGCTCGTGGCACCGTCCGCGGTGATCCGTGCGACCTCCTTCATCACCGCGGGGGTCTCCGTCGCCACGGTGGTGAGCCTGCCGCTCGGCGCCTTCGTGTCATCGCTGGCCAGCTGGCGGCTCGCGTTCGTGATCGGTGGCGCGCTGGGGCTGGTGGCGCTGGTGCTCCAGGTGATGATGCTGCCGAGCATCCCGTCGTCGCAGCGGGTCCGGTTCTCGACACTCGCGGGCCTGCTCCGGGTCCAGCGTGCCCGCGTCGGCCTCATCGCGGCCGCGTTCCTCTTCGTCGCGCAGTTCGCTGCCTACACCTACGTCGCCCCGTACCTGGAGGAGCTCGTCCGGGTCGGTCCGGACACCGTCACCCTGGCGCTGCTCGTGTTCGGGATCGCTGGCATCGCCGGGAACTTCGTCGCCGGCTTCACGCTGAGCCGGAACGTCATCGGCACCATCGGTGTCGCGAAGATCGTGCTCGCCGCGGCCGTGGTCCTGCTGCCCTTCGCCGCACACTCGGTCGTCGGGGTGTTCGCGCTGCTCCTGGTCTGGGGATTCGTCTGGGGTGCGCTGCCACTCGGGACGCAGACGTGGATGTCGACCGCCTCGCCGGCGGGCGCGGAGAGCGGGCTGGCGTTGTTCGTCACGACGATCCAGCTCGCGATCGCCGCGGGGTCGGTGCTCGGCGGCGCGGCGGTGACCTCGTTCGGCCTCTCGGCGGACTTCTGGTTCTCCGGAGCGGTCGCCGTGGTGGGCGCGGTCGTGCTGCTGACCCTGGGCCTGCGCCGGTCGAGCGCGGTCCCGCAGGCCGAGGCGCCGACGCACCCCACGCCGGTCGTGGCACCAGCGGACTGACGGGTCAGCCGACGGGAGCGCCGCCGTCATCGGACACGGCGAGCCGTCGCAGTCCGTGCCGACGGATCATGAACACGACCGTCACCGCGAGGAGCACCAGCGGCACCACCAGGACCAACGGCACGTGGTCGTACGGCCTGCCGGACACCGCAGCCGCCAGCAGGAGCAACGGTCCGTTCGACAGGTACGCCCCGGCGAGCGCCGTCACGACCCAGCCGCCGACGACCAGGCGGGTGAGCCGCTGGTCCCGGGCCGCCAGCTCGTTCGACGCGTAGCGCGGTCCGGGGCGGCGCAACGCTCGTCGGGCGAGGACCAGTACGAACGCCAGGACCACGCCGAAGAGCACGAACGCGGCGACGAAGCCGCCAGGGCCGAAGCTCCAGCCGAGCGCGAGGGCGAGACCGCCGCCGACCGAGAGCGGGATGCACACCAGGATGATCCCGGCGTGCACGAACCGGCGTGCCGGGGCCCGCACCAGCAGCCCGAAGGCCGTCAGGACCGTCGCGATCGGCACCCCGGTGAAGACGAGCCCGAGGACCAGTTCGCCAGCGGCCTCCGGAAGCCGCAGGACGCTCGAGAACGCCATGCTGAGGAGCGCGGCGACGACCACGATGTCGGCCGCGAGGACGACGAGCGCGAACACCTGCTCACCGCGGCCGGACGACGTCGGCTGCTCCCCCGGTCCGGCCGGTGCCGCCGATGCGTCCGCGTCCCGTGCCGGTTCCGTCATGCGCTCCCCCTGGTCGATCGTTCCCCTCCGATCAGTCTGCATCCGCGCGCCCTGCTTGTCCGGGAGGCCCGCCCCAGCTCCGCCTGTCCGCCGCTTGACATGCCCGGCAACCGTGCATATGGTCGTGGAATCGATTCCATGGAATCGATTCCACGACTGACTCGCCCAACGGAGTGCTCAACGATGAACGCCGTCACCATCAAGGACGTCGCCGCTCGCGCCGGCGTCTCGGCAGCGACGGCATCGCGTGTCCTCTCGGGCAACGCCGCGACGAGCGAAGACTCGCGTCGGGCCGTCGAGCAGGCCGCGAAGGACCTCGACTTCCGCCCGAACCTGCAGGCCCGCGCGCTGCGCTCGACCCGGTCGGACACGATCGGTCTGCTCGTCTCGGACGTCCGCAACCCGTTCTTCGCCGACCTCGCCCACACGATCGAGCAGGCCGCGCTGGCCGAGGGCTACGTCACACTGCTCGGCAACGCGAACGAGCGGGCCGACCAGCAGAACCGGTACCTCGACACGCTCATCGCCCGCCGGGTCGACGGCGTGATCGTCGCACCGCAGGGCAACGACACCGGGACCGTCCAGCAGCTCGTCGACCGCGAGATCCCCACGGTGTTCGTCGACCGCGTGATCCCGGGCATCGACGTCCCGAGCGTCACCACCGACAGCAGCACCGGCATCCGGCAGACCGTCGAACACCTCGCCGCACTCGGGCACACCCGCATCGGGTACATCGCAGGCCCGCAGAGCGTCTCCACCGGCCGTGAGCGCTTCACGGCGTACCAGGACGCGATCACCGCCGCGGGCCTCAGCGAGGACCCCGACCTCGTCGTGTTCGGTGACTTCCAGGCAGCGTCCGGCTCGACCGGCGTCACGACCCTGCTCTGCCTCGACGACCCGCCCACGGCGATCTTCGCCGCCGACAGCCTGATGGCCGTCGGCGCGATCGCGATCCTCAACCGGCTCGGTCTCCGTGTCGGCGAGGACATCGCCCTGGTCGCCTTCGACGACATCGAGTGGTTCTCGCTCCTCGAGCCCGCCCTCTCCGTCGTCGCACACAGCGTCGAGGACATGGGCCGTGTGGCGGTCGACCTGCTCCGCGACGTCATCGACGGCGGCACCCCGCAGTCCGTGCGCCTGCCGAGCGAGCTCATCGTCCGCGCCTCCTCGGCCACCCCCATCCGTCCCCGTCGACCGGCCGCACCGTCGCGCCCCACCGACCAGCAGCACGCCGACCAGCAGCACCCGGAGCACTGACATGGAACAGACACCGATGCCGCAGACCCCCCTGCAGCAGCACCCACTCCTCACCCTCGACCGGGTGAGCAAGTCGTTCGGCCCCGTCCAGGTGATCACCGACGTCACCGTCGACGTCCACGCCGGGAAGGTGCAGGTCCTCCTCGGCGAGAACGGCGCCGGGAAGTCGACGCTCATCAAGATGATGTCCGGCATCCACCAGCCCGACGGCGGACGGATCCTCGTCGACGGAGCCGAGGTGAGCCTCCCGACCGTCTCGGCCGCGGAGCGGCTCGGCATCGCGACCATCCACCAGGAGCTCAACCTGGTCGGGTCGCTCAGCGTCGCCGAGAACGTGATGATGGGCCGGATCCCGACCCGCTTCGGCATGGTCGACCGGAAGACGCTCCGCCGCCAGGCGGAGGCGGCGCTCGCCACCATCGGGCTCGACGTCGACGTCGACACCCCGGTCGGCGACCTCGGCATCGCCCGGCAGCAACTCGTCGAGATCGCGAAGGCGCTCAGCGTCGACGCGCGGATCCTCATCCTCGACGAACCGACCGCGGCCCTCACCCGCCACGAGACGGAGGCGCTCTTCCGGGTCGTCGCGGACCTGCGTGCCCGGGGCGTCGGCATGCTCTTCATCAGCCACCACCTCGACGAGATCGCCGAGATCGGTGACACGGTCGCGGTGCTCCGCGACGGTCACTTCGTGGCCGAGGTTCCGGCGTCGACGCCCGAGGACGAGCTCGTCCGGCTCATGGTCGGGCGGAGCATCGAGGAGCAGTACCCGACGGGCGCCGCCGTGGTCGACCGTGCCGACCCCGTGCTGCGGGTCGAGCACCTCACCGCCGCCGGGCGCTTCACGGACGTGTCCTTCGACGTGCACGCCGGCGAGATCCTCGGCATCTCCGGCCTCGTCGGCGCCGGACGTACCGAGTTGGTCCGGGCGATCGCCGGCGCCGACGGCTACGACAGCGGCACCGTGACCGTCCGCGGCCGCGCCCTCGGCAAGGGCAGCGTCGCCGGCGCGATCAAGGCCGGCATCGGACACGTGCCGGAGGACCGCAAGGGCCAGGGCCTCGTGCTCGGCGCGTCGGTCAACGACAACCTCGGCTACGCCACGCTCGCATCCAGCGCCCGGGGCGGTCTCGTCGACTTCGCCGGGCAGAAGCAGCGCGCCGAGCAGGTCGCTGCCCGCCTGCGGATCCGGATGCACGACATCGACCAGCCGATCGGCTCCCTGTCCGGCGGCAACCAGCAGAAGGCCGTCTTCGGTCGGTGGATCCTCGCCGGCTCGAGCGTCCTGCTGCTGGACGAGCCGACCCGCGGTGTCGACGTCGGCGCGAAGGTCGAGATCTACGAGCTCGTCAACGCCATCACCGAGGCCGGTGGTGCCGTGGTCATGGTGTCGAGCGAACTCCCCGAGGTCCTCGGCATGAGCGACCGCATCCTCGTGATGCGCGACGGCCGGATCGCCGGTGAGCTCGACGGCGCCGACGCGACCGAGGACGCCGTCATGACCCTCGCCGCCCGCGACGTCAGCAATCCCCAGAACGGGCAGGCCGACGCCGCCTGACCCGGCACCCCACTCCGCACGGCGCACCCCCACCGGACCTCCCGCCGCCGTCCCCTCCCCCGCGTACAGCGCAGTACCTCCCAGAAAGCACCCGCATGTCATCGACCACTGTGAAGGCCCCGTCGCGGTCCTCCTCGTTCACGAAGTTCCTCGCGAACAACGGCGCCCTCGTCGGCCTCGTCGTGCTCTGCATCGCGCTCTTCATCGCGACGCCCGACTTCCTCACCGGCCGGAACCTCCTCAACATCGGCATCCAGGTGTCGACCGTGGCCGTGCTCGCGTTCGGCGTGACGTTCGTCATCGTCGCCGGCGGCATCGACCTGTCCGTCGGGTCGGTCGCCGCCCTGTCCGCCATGGTCTCCGGCTGGTTCTTCGCCACCGCGGGGCTGCCCGGCTGGCTCGCCCTCGTCGGCGGGCTCGTCGCGGGACTCGCCACCGGCGTCGTGAACGGCCTCGCGAGCGCCTACGGCAAGCTGCCGTCATTCATCGCGACCCTCGCCATGCTCAGCGTCGCCCGCGGCCTGACCCTCGTGCTCTCCGACGGCAAGCCGGTCCCGACCTCCCCCCAGGTGTCGTTCCTCGGCAGTGACATCGGCCCGGTGCCGGTGCCGATCATCGTCCTGGTGCTCGCCGCCCTCGTCGCCTCGTTCATCCTCAACCGCACCGTCATCGGCCGCAGCATGTACGCGGTCGGCGGCAACGCCGAGGCCGCACGCCTGTCGGGCCTGCCGGTCAAGCGCATCGTCGTCGTCGTCTTCGCCCTGTCCGGCCTGTTCGCCGCACTCGCCGGCCTCCTGCTCGCAGGCCGCCTCGACTCGGCGCAGCCGCAGGCCGCCAGCGGGTACGAACTCGACGCGATCGCCTCGGTCGTCATCGGTGGCGCCTCGCTCGCCGGTGGTGTCGGTCGCATCTCCGGCACGTTCATCGGTGCACTCGTCCTCGTCGTCATCCGCAACGGCCTGAACCTGCTCAACGTCAGCTCGTTCTGGCAGCAGGTCGTCATCGGCCTGGTGATCGCGGTCGCCGTCGGCTTCGACGTCCTGCGCCGCAAGACGCGCAGCAGCTGACCTCCCACTCCTCCCCCCTCCCCCACACCACCAGCACTAAGGAACCAACGATGAAGTTCTCCTCCTTCCAGAAGGTCGCCACCGTCGGCGTCGTCGCCGGCCTGGTCGTCCTCGGCACCGCCGGGTGCAACCGCACGAGCACCAGCGGCGCGGCCGGCGGCGGCAGCGACACCAAGGTGACGCTCGCCCTGTCCACGCTCAACAACCCGTTCTTCGTCGAGGTCCGCGACGGAGCCAAGGCCGAGGCGAAGAAGCAGGGCGTCACGCTCGACGTCGTGGACGCCCAGAACGACTCCGCGCAGCAGGCGAACCAGCTGCAGACCGCCTCGAGCGGCAGCACCGACGCCGTCATCGTCAACCCGGTCGACTCCGACGCCGCCGGCCCGAGCGTGACCGCGCTCAACAAGGCCGACATCCCCGTCATCGCCGTGGACCGCACCGTCAACGGCGCCGACGTCGACTCCTTCATCGCGAGCGACAACGTCGCCGGTGGCAAGCAGGCCGCCGATGACCTGGCGAAGGCCATCGGCGAGAAGGGCGAGATCCTCGTCCTGCAGGGCCAGGCCGGCACCTCCGCCAGCCGTGACCGCGGCAAGGGCTTCGCCGAGGGCATCAAGGCGTACCCCGGAATCACGGTCGTCGGCAAGCAGACCGCGAACTTCGACCGCGCCACCGCCCTCGACGTCACGACGAACCTGCTGCAGGCACACCCCGACGTCGTCGGTGTCTTCGCCGAGAACGACGAGATGGCCCTCGGCGCGATCAAGGCGCTCGGTGGGAAGGCGGGCAAGGACGTCAAGGTCGCCGGGTTCGACGGCGAGGCCGACGGTCTCAGCGCGATCGAGGACGGCACGCTCAGCAGCACCGTCGCCCAGCAGCCGGCGAAGCTCGGTGCCCTCGCGGTCGACCAGGCGATCAAGGCCGCCTCGGGCAAGGCCGAGAAGACCGTCCAGGTCCCGGTCGTCTCGGTGACCAAGAGCAACGTCGGAGACTTCACCAAGTGAGCCGCACCACCGGAACCGTGGTCGTCGTGGGTTCGCTCAACGTCGACCAGGTCGTGACCGTCGAGCGGCACCCGTCGCCCGGCGAGACCCTCGTCGCGACCTCCATGTCCCTGCTGCCCGGCGGCAAGGGCGCCAACCAGGCTGTCGCCGCCGCCCGTCGCGGCGCGACCACCGCGATGGTGGGGAGCGTCGGACGGGACGGCTCGGTGCAGGTCGCCACGAGCCTCCTGGCCGACAGCGGGGTCGACGTCACGCACGTCCGTGCCGTCGACGCCCCCACCGGTCTCGCGACCGTCACCGTCGACCGGAGCGGCGAGAACACGATCGTCGTCGTCCCGGGCGCCAACAGCGCCACCGACCGGGAGGCCCTCCTCGCCTCCGCCTCGGTCGTCGCGTCCGCCGCGGTGGTCGTCCTGCAGGGCGAGATCCCGGCGGACGGCATCGCCGCCGCCGCGGAACTCGCGTCCGGACGGGTGCTGCTCAACCTGGCGCCCGTCGTGCCGGTCGACCGGGAGGTCGTGCTCGCGGCCGACCCGCTCGTGGTGAACGAGCACGAGGCAGCGCTCGTCCTCGCGCAGCTCGACCCCGGTGCGGAGGTCCCGGCGGACGAGCCCGCACTGGTCGCCGCGCTGCGGGGGCTCGGTGTGCGGAGCGTCGTCGTGACGCTCGGTGCACGGGGTGCGCTCGTGGCGGACGGGACGGACGACCTCGTCGCTGTCCCGTCCCCCCGGGTGACCGCGGTCGACTCGTCGGGTGCCGGTGACGCATTCGTCGGTGCCCTCGCCGCCGGGCTCGCGGCCGGGGACTCCCTGCTCGACGCCGCACGGCAGGCCGTCCGGGTCGGGGCGTTCGCCGTCCAGGGGGCCGGGACGCAGCCGTCCTACCCGACGCTGGACGACGTGCTGCCCTCGGTCGATCTGCCGCACGAGTCGGCTGCTCAGGCTGATCCGGCTGCTCCGGCCGCTCCGGCCGGGGGTGCATCGTGAAGAAGGGCGGCATCCTCAACGCCGAGCTGAACGCCGGTCTCAGCCGGCTCGGCCACGGCGACCTGGTCGTCGTCGCGGACTGCGGCCTGCCGATCCCACCCGGCGTGCCGGTCGTCGACCTCGCGCTCGTGCACGGGGTCCCCCGGTTCGTGGACGTCCTCGACGCCCTGCTCGGGGACGCCGTCTTCCAGGAGTGCATCGCCGCGATCGAGGCTGCCGGTACGGAGGCCGACGGGTGGCTCGCCGACCGGTTCCCGGAGCGACGTGCGGTGTCGCACGAGGAGCTCAAGGCGCTGTCGGCGGACGCGCGTCTGTTCGTCCGGACCGGCGAAGCCACGGCGTTCGCGAACGCCGTGCTCGTCTGCGGCGTGCCGTTCTGACCGGGGTCCCGGCCGGGTCATCCCCTCGGCCGGGACTGCCGCCGCTTCCGCGCTGTCCCGAGGGGCTTCGCCCTGGCGGCCCGACGGCGCTCGACCAGGGCCCGGTCAGGCGCGAGGTCAGCCGTCGCCCTGCTCGGGCAACTCTCGTCGGTAGAACACGAGTGCCCCACGGCCATCGACCTCCACCAGGCCGTTCGCCTCGAGGACACGCCGCGAGGCCGTGTTCGTCGCGTCCGTGTCCGCCACCGGTGCCCGCGCGCCGCAGACGGCTGCACGGCGCAGTGCCAGTCCGACGGCATCCGTCGCCAGACCGGCGCCCGAGCCGACGGGACCAGGCCCTACCCGAACTCGACAGTCCCCCTGACATCGGGTGGTCAGGAGAAGCCGAATCCGCCGACAGCGAGACCGTCCGACGTGCGCCGGACCCGTCACGCCACGTCGTGGGCCGCCCCGCTCCACGACGCACGCCGCAGCGGCATCGCCGGCCCGTGCCCGCCGGCCGACAGGTACGACGCAGGGTAGGTGGCGTGCGGCCAACGAGCAGGGAGGACGTCGAGGTGCATCGCGGCGAGCACCGCTTCGATACGTCGACCGGCGGCCTCCATGCGCAGTGCGGTCTCGTGCATGGCACAGACGTGCAACGTGAGCAGCTCCCCCCACGTCGGGGTCGGCGCGTTCGCGGCCAGGACGAGGAGGTCCGGGGCCGGGATCTCCCAGTCATCGGCGATGCCGCAGACGAGGAGGTCCCGTTCCAGCGTGAGGAACCGGACGGCGTCGAGGAGCGGTTCGAGTTGCGGCAGGAGGGCAGCTGCCTCGGCCAGGGAGCGCTCTTCGACGACGTCGCGGAGCTGATCGAGCTGGTCGGCCACGCTGGTCAGTGCGGCGCGTTCTCGCCACAGTGCGGCGGAGAGTCTGTGGATCATGGCGGAGCCTCTGGTGGGGAGCAGTGTGAGCATGCGATCGCGCGTGCCGCCGACGGGTGTGGACGACGACCGCGGTGACTCATGACCGAGTCGAGCACGAGGTGAACGTGGACCGTCCGTGGTCTGAACGGCGAGAGTACAGCACGGTCGTCAGCACCCCCGCGCTCCACATCTGGGGCTTGACAACGGACTCCTCATGATCCTGCGCACACCACGCTCTCGGTGGAACGCTTCGTCTCCCCCCGTCCACTACCGAGCCACACCTGCTTTGGGTACATACAGGTTCCGGCAGCCCGACCTACCGTTCACTCGTCACCCGCACCGGGCATCACGGACGACGAACGGATGCGGGCGGACACCGAGCGGGAGCACTTCCAGCACACCCGGGAGTGCGTGCTCCCGCTCGTCCCTTCCGACCACCCCACACTCGAAGGCCCATCACATGCGCACCATCACCCGGATCAGCGCCGCGACCACTGCCGTCCTCCTGGCAGCCGGCGCGGCCGTCCTCACCGCCTCCTCCGCGAGTGCCGCCGAGAGCTCGACCACCGCGACCGCAGCCGTCAACGGCGGCACCCTGTCCATCTCCGCACCGGGGACCGTGGCGTTCCCGGCCGTCGACCCCGGCACGACGAGCCAGGCCGCCGTGGCCGCCGTCACCGTCAGCGACACCCGCGCGGGCGTCCTCGGCTGGACCGCCTCGGTCAGCGTCTCCGAGTTCGTCTCCACCGCGGACTCGAGCCGCAAGGTCGCTGCGGACGAGTTCACCTACACGCCCTCGGCCGCTTCGAAGACCGGCACCGCCACCGTCACGACGAGCGCCCCGGTCACCGGATCCGCGCAGGGCGCCGCTGTGCAGACCGCCACCGACGTCACCGGGAACAACAGCGCGTCCTGGTCCGCGGCCCTCGAACTCGCCGTACCGTCCGATGCCCTCGCAGCCGACGACTACCGCGCCACGGTGACGCACTCGGTCCTCTGACCCCCTGACCGGGCAGTTTCGGGACTGCCCAGGCCGGGGTGGAGGATTCGGGTTCCTCCGCCCCGGCCATCCCTTGCTCTCCTCGCGTTCCTCGCGCTCCTCGAAAGGTCCCCTCGTGCGTTCCGCCATCGTCCTCACAACAGCAGCGGTGATCGCCTGCACGCTCGGTGCCGTCACCCCGGCATCCGCCAGCACGGACCAGGACGGCGGGGTCGGTGTCCGTCTCGTCCCGGACGGGAGCAGGACGACCTCTGCGCAGGACCGCGCCTACCTGATCGCGAACCCGGACGTCGGCGGCACGGTCCGCCGTACCGTCGAGGTCAGCAACACCTCCCGGGATGTCCAGGTGGTGACGCTCTACCCCGGTGCCGCCACCATCCGTGACGGCGCCTTCGTCGGTGAGGCCGCCGAGGCGACGAACGACCTCGCTCGATGGACCTCGCTCGCGAAGACCGAGATCGTCCTGTCGCCGGACGAGACGGAGAGGGTCGACGCCGAGATCGCCGTTCCCCGTTCCGCCGCGAGCGGGGAACGCTACGGCGCCATCTGGGCTGCAGTCCAGGCGACATCACCCTCCGGCTCGGTGGACACCGTCAACCGAGCCGGCATCCGCATGTACGTCAACGTCGGCAACGGCTCAGCACGGCCCGCCTTCGAGATCGAGGACCTCGCCGCCGCCGACCACGACGGTGCGACCGGGGTGATCGCCACGGTCCGGAACACCGGCAGCGTGGCCGTCGACCTCACCGGGCAGCTCCGCCTCGTCAAGGGCGGCCTCACCGCCGGTCCGTTCAACACCTCCTCCGCCACGACCATCGCCCCGGGTGACACGAGCACGGTTGTGTTCACCGTCGACCCCGACCTGCCAGGCGGGGGATGGCATGCGACCGCGGCCCTCTCCAGCGGCACGTCATCGCGGACGGCTTCGGCGACGGTCGTCCTCCCGGTCCGCGCCGTCGCTGCCCCCGCTCCGAGTCCGATCGCCGTCGCTGCCGCCGCCGCAGGGGTCACGGCGGCCCTCGCGCTCCTGGTCACCCTCCTCGTGCGGCGCCGACGGACGGGCGGCACTCCTGGCCAGGGTGCTCGTGCGTCGGTGGTGGCGGACGCACGTCCACACACCTGATCCGCGACCCGGAGCACACCGTTGCGTCGAACGGGGCCCGCCTCCTCAGGTGAGGGTGCGGCGATCACCACCGTCGTCACCGACTCCGTCGTCCTCGTCCACCTCTTCGATCGCGTACTCGTCCTCGAACGCCGGCGACGGATCGGCGTCGAGGAGGGCGGTCGTCACCTGCTCGAGCACATGACTGAGGACGTCGTTGTCCTCCTTGGGCAGGTGGTCGATGACCTCGACGACGACCCGGTGGTAGCGGGCGTACGCGTCGTCGATCTTCTGCGCTGCCTGCACCGTCGGCTCCAGGACCTGCGCCCGACGATCCGTGGGGTGCGGCTCCCTGACGAAGTCCCCCTTCGCGACGAGCCCGTCGACGATCTTCGTGACCGAGGCGTTCGAGACGTTGAGCATGACGGCCAGGTCCTTCGGTCCCATCAGACGCCCATCACGATGCGCCTGCAGCATGTACCGGACCGCGTGGAACTCGTTCTTCGACAGACCGGATTCCTTGCGCGCCTGTTCGAGTTGCTGTTCCTCAGCGTGCTGCAGGCGCAGCAGGGCCTCGACCGCGTTCTTCGCCGCACGCGACCGCGGCTCCCGCGCGTAGAGGTGCATGTGCTCCCGGCGGACGACGGTCAGCGGCACGATGGGACCTCCATTGAGTGGGACGAGCGGCTCGAGCTAGACCGCGGGTGCCGCGAAGAAGTCGGCGTACGACGGTCCCGTGCTCGCGCTGAGCAGCGACGGGTCTTCGGCGCGGCGAGAAGCGTACGTCTCGATCGTCGTCGGATCCGTGAGTCCGAAACGCCGGTGCATACCGGCCAGGTCTGACGTTCGGGGCATCCCCTGGTACGTGCTGTGCATGTTCCTCGCCACCTTCTCCTGCTCGGTGTCCGGTCGTCGATGCCCGGACACCCATATCTTTCACAAAGAGAACGATTCGCGCAACTGAACATTTGTGGGAGTGTACGTTTCGCGTGTCGAACGATGTGTTCGCATCGTCCCGCTCGGCGGCGCCTGTCCTCCGCGGTGACACCGGTCGACGGCACAACCACGAAGACGCGACGGCGCCGCAGGGAGGAGGTGAACGCCTCGATCCTCGGGAACGAGGCTGTGATCGGAGCGCTTCATCTCTCTCGCGTCGCCCCGATCACGCGGAAAGAGCCCCGACAGAACTACGGTCCTGTCGGGGCTCTTCGGTTCGGTTCGGTCGGGCTGACAGGATTTGAACCTGCGACCCCTTGACCCCCAGTCAAGTGCGCTACCAAGCTGCGCCACAGCCCGTGAGTCCGTACGGACCCAGACCCCGCGTCCACGAAGGACGCTGCAGGCCCTGCTCCCCACCCGACCGAGCGCGGAGCAGCCCATCCAGCATAGCGGAAGCGCGAGCCCCACCGCGCCACGGACCGCAGCCCGCGCGCGTCAGCCCTGGGGGTGCAGCGCCGACGTGCCCTCGCGGCGAGCGCCGACACCCTGGGCAGCGTGACCAGGTCGGACGACCCGCCGCTCCCGGGCCAGCCACGGCAGCGCGAACCCGGCGAGCAACGCCCCGAGCCCGTCCGCCGCCAGGTCCCCGATGGTGTCGTCGTACCCGACGTAGATCGTGTCATCGACGAAGTTGTGCCCGAGCCACTCGCCGATCTCCCACACCGATCCGATCGCCATCCCCGCGGCGAGCGCCACGAGGGCGGAGAGCAACACCCCGGCGCGCGGGGCCGAGGCGATGACCCCGGCGTCCGAGGCGATGACGTACAGCAGTCCGGCGAGCAGCCCGACCAGGATGACGTGGACGACCTTGTCCCACAGGAACACGGTCGTGTACCAGTCGAGCATGCTGCTCCACGCGGCGACCAGGCTCAGCAGGACGACGGCCGCGTCGAACGTCGGGCGGAGTCCGAGCATGCGCGGGACGACGGCGCCGAGGAGTGCGAGCGCCATCACGGCGAACGCCACCGCGCCCCACCCGACGGCGGCGACGGGCACGCTGACGAGCGTCACGATCCGGAGCACGTCGGCGGCCCAGACGGCGCCGTGCGGTCGGCGGAGGAACGTCAGCCCGAGGGTGGCGATCACGCGCTCGTTCCGAACGACAGGACGGCGTGCACGGCGAGGTGGTCCGAGGGCCACACTCCCCCGGGCCGTCTGGTGGACACGGCGACGCGGGACACGACGGCGTCCTCGGTCGCGAGCACACCGTCGATGCGCGGCCGGTCGGCGCGGGGCTCCCGGTAGGCGGCGTACGTCCCGACTTCCGACGTCTCCGGACGGGAGGCCCGCCCCCAGGTGTCGGGGACGCCTGCGTCCGCCAGCGCGCGCCACGGCGCCGACCCGGCGGCGGCGTTGAAGTCGGCCATCACGACGGCCGGCAGCCCGGATTCGGCCACGATCCTGCCGAGGAGCTGCGCGGACCGGAGCCGCGCCCACGGTGACACGACGTCGAGGTGCGTCGCGAGGGCGAGGAAGCGTCCTCCGGTGGCGTGGTCGTCGAGGACCACTCCGACCACGTGGCGGGGGAAGGCGGTGGCCCAGGCACGACTACCGGGGCGGAGCGGTCGGCGGGAGAGCGCCCACGAGCGGCGTTCGACAACGGTGCAGCGCTCGGTGTCGACGAGGACCCCGACGGCCTCGCCGTCGCCGTGGCGGTCCCGCCCGAGGAGGACCGCTTCCCACCGTTCGCCGATGCCGGTGGCGAGGTCCACCGCCTGCGGGCGCAGGGCCTCCTGGACGGCGAGCACGGTCGGCTGCTCGGAGGCGACGAGCGCGACGACGGCGTCCCGACGGTGCTCCCAGGCGTCCGGGTGCCCGGCGGGCCGGGGTACCTGACGACGCAGGTTCAGGGTCATGCAGTGCAGATCGGGAGGCGACACCGGCCCGATGGTCGGTCGGTCGTCGGCCTGTCGGAGCATGCTCCCGTTCTACCGACCGTACGGACCCGGTTCCCAGGCTGGTGGTCGTCCGGCTCCTATGGTGGCTCGATGCGTTCCCGACCCGTTCGTTCCCTGCTCGCGCTCGCGGTGACCGGCCTCGTCCTTGGCGTCACCGCGTGTTCGGGTGCCGCGCCGGAGCCGCAGCCGACCTTGGCCCGCGCAGCGTCCGATGCCGTGACGGTGGTCGCGCAGGACTCAGGAGCGGAACGGTCGATCCGGACGAGTCGAGCGCTGTTCCGGTCGGCTCCCGGGGCGGTCGTGGCGCCCGCGGACGACGCCGACGCGGTGCGACGGGCCGCGAGCGCCGCGGTCCGCGCACACGTGCCCGCGCTCCTCGTGAGGACGGGACCGGAGGCCGTCGACGCCGAGCTCGAACGACTCGACGCGTCCTGGTACCAGGCGGTCGGCGACGTCTCGCTCGACACGGACGTCGCGGAGCGGGACGCGCCGGAGGCGGGCCAGCGTGCGGAGGCGGCAGGGACCTCCCGGCAGACGGTGCTCGTGGCGGACCGGTCAGCGGACGCCGCTGCGGTGGCGATCGCCCGCGCTGCCGGTGCTCAGCTGGTGGAGATGCCCTCGGGCGTGTCGGACCCTGCCGCGTCGGGTGACGTCGTGCGTGCGCTGCACGCAGCGGAGGGTCGGCCGACGCTGCTGCTCGGTGCCGCCTTCGCCGGCCTCGGTGACCCCGAGTGGGTCGTGCGGGCCGCGCAGACCGGGTACCGGATCGGTGACGGCGGCCAACGGCCCTTCGACGGGCACCGCTACACGGCCCTGTACGGCGCTCCGGGAGCGCCTGTGCTCGGAGTGCTCGGCGAACAGGACCCGGCGGCGAGCGTCGAGCGCGCGAAGACGCTCGCGCAGGAGTACCGCGGCATCTCGGACGTACCCGTCACGCCCGCGTTCGAGGTGATCGCCACCGTCGCGGCCGGTGAGGCCGGGGACGACGGGGACTACTCGCGGGAGCTGCCGGTGTCCGCGCTCGAGCCGTACGTCGACGCGGCACACGAGGCCGGCATGCCGACGATCATCGACCTGCAGCCCGGCCGGAGTGACTTCCTGTCGCAGGCGAAGCGGTACGAGTCCCTGCTGCGGCGACCCGACGTCTGGTTGGCGCTCGACCCGGAGTGGCGACTCGGGCCGGACCAGGTGCCGCTCGAGCAGATCGGCACCGTCAGCGCTGGCGAGGTGAACGAGGTGTCGGAGTGGTTGGCGGGACTCGTCCGGCGCGAGGGACTGCCGCCGAAGGCGCTCGTCCTGCACCAGTTCCGGCTGTCGATGATCTCGGACCGGGGCTCGCTGGCGTCGCACCCGGAGCTCGACCTGCTCGTGCACGTCGACGGGCAGGGGGCGCAGCCGGACAAGCAGGCGACGTGGAAGGCGCTGCACGAGGGCGGTCCGGAGGGGCTGCACTGGGGGTGGAAGAACTTCCACGACGAGGACTCGCCGATGCTGACGCCGGAGCAGACGATGTCCGAGGTGCAGCCGACCCCGTCGCTGGTCACCTACCAGTGACTGGTCGCGGGTCCTCCACAGTCTGGCGCGCCCGGCTCAGCGGCGACGCGGAGCGTTGCGCGGGCGCGCCGACCGAGCCTGCCAGGGAGGGGCCGGGTTCGTCGGTCGCTCCTGACAGCATGGGGGCATGAGTTCAGCTGCTGCTTCCTCCGTCCCGCCGGCTGCGGGGGTCGCGCCGACCGCGGGTCCGACCGCCCCCGCGGATGCGGCACCGTCGGCCGGTCCGGCACCATCGGCTGCGATCGCTGCCGAGGCACAGGAGGCCCTGCAGGCGTTGACCGGTCGGGTCGACGCCGTCTTCCACCCGGGACAACTCGAGGCGATCTCCGCGCTCGTCGAGCACCGGCAGCGTGCCCTCGTCGTGCAGCGCACCGGATGGGGCAAGTCGGCGGTCTACTTCCTCGCGACCCTGCTGCTCCGGCGCCGGGGCGGCGGGCCGACCGTGCTCGTGTCGCCGCTGCTCGCGCTCATGCGGGACCAGGTCGCCGCGGCTGCGCGGGCCGGGGTGCGAGCGGTGTCCATCAACTCGGCGAACGCGCACGAGTGGACCGAGACGCAGGGCGCCCTCGCCCGCGACGAGGTCGACGTGCTCCTCGTCTCCCCCGAGCGGCTCAACAACCCGAAGTTCCGCGACGAACAGCTGCCCGCGCTCATCGGGCGGATGGGGATGCTCGTCGTCGATGAAGCGCACTGCATCTCCGATTGGGGGCACGACTTCCGGCCGGACTACCGGCGCCTGGCCGAGCTCATCCGCTCCCTGCCGCACGGCGTCCCGGTGCTCGCGACGACGGCGACCGCGAACGAGCGCGTGGTCGAGGACGTCGCCGAGCAACTCACCGCCGGCCCGGACGCTCCGGTGTTCACCATCCGCGGGTCACTCGCCCGGGCCTCCCTGCGGCTCGGCGTGCTCACGCTCCCCGATGCCCGTGCCCGGCTCGGCTGGTTGCTCGCGCACCTCGGCGACCTGCCCGGCAGCGGCATCATCTACACGCTCACGGTCTCCGCAGCCGAGGACATCGCCCGCCTGCTGCGCGAGTCCGGGTACGCGGTCCGCGCCTACACGGGCCGCACCGACAACGAGGAACGCGAACAGCTCGAAGGGCAGCTGAAGGGCAACGAGCTGAAGGCACTGGTCGCGACGAGTGCGCTCGGCATGGGGTTCGACAAGCCCGACCTCGGCTTCGTCGTGCACATCGGCGCGCCCTCCTCCCCCGTCGCGTACTACCAGCAGATCGGTCGAGCCGGCCGCGCGACGGACAACGCCGACGTGCTGCTGCTGCCCGGACGTGAGGACCAGGAGATCTGGCAGTACTTCGCGAGCGCGTCCATGCCGACCGAGTCGCGCGCCTCGGCCGTGCTCGGCGCGCTCTCCCCCGACAGCGCCATGTCGACCGTCGCCCTCGAAGGGCTCGTCGACATCAAGCGTTCGACGCTCGAGCTCCTGCTCAAGGTGCTCGACGTCGACGGTGCCGTCCGTCGTGTCGGCGGGGGCTGGGTCACGACCGGCCGCCCGTGGGAGTACGACGCCGCCCGCTACGAGCGTGTCGCCGCTGCCCGTGCCGCCGAAGCCGCGTCGATGCTGGCGTACGAGTCGACCAGCGCGTGCCGGATGCAGCTGCTCCAGCAGGACCTCGACGACCCCACGGCCGAGCCGTGCGGCCGCTGCGACAACTGCGCCGGTGCCTGGTACCCGACGGACGTCTCCGACGCCGACCGCTCCGGCGCCGCGACCGCGCTCGACCAGGTCGGCGTCGAGATCGCCCCGCGTGCGCAGTGGCCCTCGGGCATGGCGTCGCTCGGGGTCGCGGTGAAGGGGAAGATCCCGGCCGGCGAACTGGTCGCGCCGGGCCGTGCGGTCGCCCGTCTCACCGACCTCGGGTGGGGCGGGCCGCTCCGTGCGCTGTTCTCTCCGGGAACGCCCGACGGGCCGGTCTCGCGGGAACTCGTCGACGGCTGTGTCCGCGCGCTGAAGGACTGGCCGTGGGAGGTCCGACCGACCGGCGTGGTGGCCCTGTCGTCGCGCTCCCGCCCGCAGCTCGTCGGCTCGCTCGCGCAGGCGCTGTCCTCGATCGGGCGGCTGCAGCACCTCGGGACCCTCGACCGCGACGGCGGCGTCCCGCGCGGTGACGGTGCGACGAACAGCGCCTACCGACTGTCCGGCGTCTGGGACACCTTCGTGGTCGGTCCCGAGCTGGCAGCCGCACTGCAGGCGCACGAGGGGCCGGTGCTGCTCGTCGACGACCTGGTCGACAGCCGGTGGACGATCACCGTCGCGGGGCGCGAACTCCGCCGAGCCGGTGCGTCGGCCGTGCTGCCGTTCGCGCTCGCCACGGTGGCCTGATCCACCGACGCGGGATCACGATGCGTTGGCGACGAGTGGGACGAGACGATCGCGGTCAGCGCTCCCGAGTGTCCCCCCGCGTCGGCTTCGGGAAAGTGGTCCGCATGTGATCGCTGGTCAGGACGTCCCCGACGCCGACCATGAGCACCGAGAACACGATCTGCTCGATGACCATCCAGAACGGGTAGAGGCCCGGGATCGCAGCGATCACCAACGTCACGATCGGGAAGATGCGACTGAAGAGCCGCAGCCGCTGGTACGCCCAGTAGTACCCGAGCTGCGCCCGCCACGCGAACACGGAGAGCGTCAGGGTGATGAGCAGCACGACCGTCGCGCGGAACCAGACCGCCCACGGAACGTCCTGCCCGGCGCGGGTCAGGACCACGGCGACGACGATCGCGGTCAATCCGACGACGGTCTCGGCGATGAGCAGCCACCGGATCCACCGGAACGACCGCACGGTGTCGGCATGGGCGAGCATGTCCTCGCGGATGACGTAGCTGCCCTGACGTCCGCCAGCCAACCGGTCGAGCCGGAGACGGGTCCACGCACGGTCCGCTCGGACGGAGAGGGCGGGAAGATGCTGCGTCACCGTCCCATCGTGCCGTATCCAGTCCGGCTTCCGGCCGCGGCTCTCCCGGGTTTCCCGGGTATCCCGGTGGGTAACGCTGCCCCGGTAGGCAGCACAGGTCCGGCAGGGAGCACGACTCCGGCTGAGAACACGAACGGCCACCAACGCGGTGACGTCGATGGCCGTTCATGACCGGTGCCGCGGGGAGCGCTCCGGCTCCCCGTTGCGGGGTCAGCGCTTCCGGCGCTCGCGGACGCGCATGTTGACCACGATCGGCGTGCCGTCGAAGCCCCAGACCTCGCGGAGACGACGCGTGATGAAGCGGCGGTACTGCGGGTCGAGGAACGCCGACGTGAACAGCACGAAGGTCGGCGGCTGGCTCGACGCCTGCGTGGCGAACAGGATGCGGGGCTGCTTGCCGCCGCGGACCGGGTGCGGGTGCTCCTGCACGAGTTCGGCGACGAAGGCGTTGACCTTGCCCGTCGGGATGCGGGTGTCCCACGACTCGAGTGCGGTCTCGAGGGCGGGCACGAGCTTCTCGAGGTGACGACCGGTGCGGGCCGAGATGTTCACACGAGGAGCCCAGGCGACGTGCGCCAGGTCCTGCTCGATCTCGCGCTCGAGGTAGCGGCGTCGCTCGTCGTCGAGCAGGTCCCATTTGTTGTAGGCGAGGACGAGGGCGCGTCCGGACTCGAGCACGAGGTCGATGATGCGGAGGTCCTGCACCGAGACCGGCTCCGTGACGTCGAGGACGACGACGGCGACCTCGGCCTTCTCCAGCGCGGCCGTCGTGCGGAGCGAAGCGTAGAAGTCGGCGCCCTGCTGCATGTGCACGCGCTTGCGGATACCCGCGGTGTCGACGAAGCGCCAGGTCTTGCCTCCGAGCTCGATCTGCTCGTCGACCGGGTCACGGGTCGTCCCCGCGAGCTCGTTGACGACGACGCGCTCCTCGCCGGCGGCCTTGTTGAGCAGCGAGCTCTTGCCGACGTTCGGGCGTCCGAGGATCGCCACGCGACGCGGCCCACCGATCTCCTGCTTCGCGACCGCGGACACGTCCGGCAGCGTCGCGATGATGAGGTCGAGCAGGTCTGCGACACCGCGACCGTGCAGGGCCGACACCGGGTGCGGCTCGCCCAGCCCGAGGTTCCACAGCGCGTGGGCCTCGAGGTCGCGGCGCTCGTCGTCGGACTTGTTGGCGACGACGATCACGGGGCGGTCGGTGCCGCGCAGCATCTTGACGACGTGCTCGTCGGTCGCGGTGATGCCGACTGTGACGTCCACGACGAAGAGGACCGCGTCGGCGAGGTCGATCGCGACCTCGGCCTGAGCGGCGACCGAGGCGTTGATGCCCTTCGCGTCGGGCTCCCACCCGCCGGTGTCGACGATGGTGAAGCGCTTGTCGTTCCACTCGGCCTTGTAGCTGACCCGGTCTCGCGTGACGCCCGGCGTGTCCTGCACGACGGCTTCACGGCGGCCGAGGATGCGGTTCACGAGCTGCGACTTGCCGACGTTCGGCCGTCCGACGATCGCGAGCACCGGGAGGGCCGGCAGGTACGCGACCCCGTCGACACCGAGCTTGCCGGCTTCGAGGAGCGCGATGTCCTCGTCGTCGAGCTCGTAGTCCTCGAGCCCGGCTCGGAGCGCGCTCGCACGCTGGTCCGCTTCGGCCTCGTCGATGTCAGCGAGCCGCTCGCCGAGGGAGTCGTCGTACTCGGGGAAGTCGTCGTCGCTTCGGTCGTCCAGCTGCGCCATGGTGGTTTCCTTGCCGGCGGCCGGGCGGCCGCGTGTTCGTGGTCCAGTTGCGGCCGTGTGGCCGCCTTGTCGTCAGTTCGTGGCCGAGCGGGCCAGATCGACCACCGCCTGCACGGTCTGGTCGAAGTCGAGGTCGGTGGAGTCGAGGGTGGTGACGCCGTCGGCGGCGTTCATGAAGTCGACGACCTTCGCATCGGCAGCATCCCGACGGGCGAGGGCGGCCGAGGTCTCTTCGGCCGACTGGGTCGTGACCTCTGCCGACCGACGTGCCATCCTAACGGATTCGTCGGCGGTCAACAGGATGCGGACTTCGGCGTCCGGCGCGACGACCGTCGTGATGTCGCGCCCCTCGGTGATGATCCCCTGCCCATCGGCCATCCGCATGACCTGGCGGAACAGCGAGACGAGCTTCGCGCGGACGTCGGGCAGCTTCGCGATGTGCGCGACCGCGGCCGTGACCTCGGGCGTGCGGATGGCGTCGGTGACGTCGACACCACCGACGCGCACGTAGTAGTCGTCGGGATCGGTTCCGATCTCGTAGTCGAAGTGGTCCCAGCTCGCGAGCACCGCTGTCGGGTCGTCGAGGTCGATGCCCTGCTGCAGTGCGTGCCAGGCGAGCGCACGGTAGGCCGCGCCGGTGTCCTGGTACCCGAAGCCGAGCGCCCGGGCCGCAGCACGGGACACGCTCGACTTGCCGCTGCCGGCGGGACCGTCCACGGCGATGACGACCTTCGCGACGAACGCGCCGGCCGGGAGCCCGGCGGGCATCGGGTCACGCGTCGAGCCCAGTTCACCGGCGCCCTGACCGTCCGGACCGCCGGTGACGTCCCCACCGCCGAGCGGGCCGGGCTGGTCGGCGGGGGTCGGCAGACCGGCGTCGGGCCCGTCCGGGCCTCCGGTCACGCCGGACTCGAGTGCGGTGTCGTGGTCGTTCAGGCCCATGCTGCTGCGATCCTCCATCCGCGACCCTCGAGTTCCTCGACGAGTCGCTGTTCGTGCTCGGGGACGACCGACACCTCGGCGATGCCGATCTGCGCCCGTGGCGAGTGCTCGAGGTGCAGGTCCTCGAGGTTGATGCCGAGCTCCCCGATGGTGGTGAGGAGTGCGGCGAACTGCCCGGGCCGGTCATCGATGAGGACGACGACCCGGGCGAAGCGGGTGGTGGAGCCGTGCTTGCCGGGCAGCCGCTCGACCCCGCGGTTGCCAGATGCGATGATCTCGGCCAGGCTCCGGGGCGATCCGGGGGCCGTCGGGTCGGCGAGGGCGCCGATCACCCGGTCGAGTTCGTCCCGCAGGTCCGTCAGCACCGGTCGGATGTGGGCGGCGTTCGCCCCGATGATCTGTACCCAGAGACCGGGGTCGCTCGCAGCGATGCGGGTGACGTCACGCACCCCGCCGCCAGCGAGCCCGAGGGCCTCCCCGGGAGCGTCACGGAGCCGAGACGCCATCAGCGTCGACACCAGCTGCGGCACGTGCGAGACGACGGCGACCGCCTGGTCGTGCGACTCGGGGTCCATCGGGACGACGGTCGCACCGAGGTCGAGCGCCAGGTCCTCCACCGCGGCAGCTCGGTGGTAGGTGATGTCGTCGTGTCCGGCGATCACCCACGGTCGACCGATGAACAGGTCGGCCCGGGCGGCGGTGGGGCCGCTACGCTCTCGACCGGCCATCGGGTGCGAGCCGATGTACCGCGAGACGTCGGCGCCGACGGCACGGAGCCGTTCGAGCGGCCCCGACTTGACGCTGGCGACGTCGGTGACGACAGCGTCCGGGAAGGCGGCCAGTTCGCGTTCGACGACGGCGGCCGTGACGTCCGGCGGCACCGCGACGACGATGAGCTCCGGCGCGTCACCCGGCGACGGACGACGCCCGGCGCCGTAGTCGACGGCGAGCGCCAGCGCGGCCGGGGACACGTCGTCGAGGACGACGTCCACCCCCTTGTCACGCAGGGCGAGCCCGATCGAGGCGCCGAGCAGCCCGGTGCCGACGATCCGGACCGGCCCGCGGAGGCGCCGGTCCGTCTCCGACGGCGAGCGGTCGACGGAGACCGGTGCGTCGGGGGTGTTCGTGCTGGCGTCGGTCACGCGGCAAGCCTAGCGAGGGGTGCTGCTCGGCAGCGGGACTGCGCCGGGCCTGTGGAGAACTCCCCACACGCTCCCGGCGCCGTCCGTGGCCTCGTCAGTCCGTGCTCTCCGCGTCCTCGTCGCCCGTGCGGGTCCCCGCCGTCCGCGCGATGCCGAGCAGCTTGCCGAGCTCGACCGTGGTCAGCTCGCGCACCTGACCGGGCGCGAGGCTGCCGAGCTGCAGCGGCCCGAAGGACCGTCGGACGAGCTCGAGGACCGGGTGCCCGACCGCTTCGAGCATGCGGCGGACGATCCGGTTGCGACCGGAGTGCAGCGTGATCTCGACCAGGGACTCCCCGCGCGAGGACTCGAGCAGACGCGCCTTGTCGGCGGCGATCGGCCCGTCCTCCAGGTCGATGCCGTCGAGCAGCAGCTGCAGGGTGGACGGCGTCATCGTGCCGTCCACCTTCGCGACGTACGTCTTCGTCACACCGAAGGACGGGTGGGCCAGCACGTGGGCGAGGGCGCCGTCGTTCGTCAGGATGAGCAAGCCGGCGGTGTCGTAGTCGAGGCGGCCGACGTTGAACAGTCGTTCCTCGAACCGGTCGACGAACCGGGAGAGGTCCGGACGGTCGTGCTCGTCCTGCATGCTCGAGACCACGCCGGTCGGCTTGTTGAGGACGACGTAGCGGCGGGAGGTGTCGGTCTGCACCGGCACACCGTCGACGGCGACCTCGTCGGTGTCCGGGTCGACGCGACGACCGAGCATGTCGGCGACCTCGCCGTTGACGGTGACACGTCCCTCGGCGATCAGGTTCTCCGCGACACGTCGGCTGGCGACACCCGCAGCGGCGATGACCTTCTGCAGGCGCTCACCGCCCTCCTGGAGGTCCGGCTCACCCGAGTCGGTCGTCGTCCCGTCCGCCGGGTCCCAGTCCGGGATGATCGGGCGTTCGGGCGTGCCCTCGGCGGGACGACCCGCGTCGTCCCGCTCCCCGGCGGGCAGGGGCGTCGTGCGCTTGCGTGCGGGGTCGTTGCGCGGGCTGGTCGTGCCACCGACGTAGCGGCGGCCGTTGTGCCAGACGCTGCTCGGGGCACCGTCCGGGCTCCGACGGTCGTCACGGCGCGGGTCGCCACCACGCTCGGCACCCCGGTCGTCCGGGCGACGGGTCGCCCCGCGGTCGTCACGGCCTCGGTAGCCACCGCGCTGGTCGTCGCGGCCGCCACCGCGGGAGTCACGTCCCTGGTAGCCGCCACGCTCAGCGCCACCGCGAGAGTCACGTCCCTGGTAGCCGCCACGCTCGGCGCCGCGGTCGTCGCGCGGCCGGTCACCGCCGCGGTACCCGCCGCGCTGGTCGTCACGACCACCGGCGCCGGGCCGACGGTCGGAGTCGTCGCGGCGCACGAAGCGGCCGCGGTCGTCGTCCCGGCTCACGAAGCCATCACGGTCGTCCGATCGACGGTCGAAGCTGCGCGCGTCGCGGTCCGGACGTCCGCGGAACCCACCGGAAGACCGGTCGTCACCGCCGCGGTACCCACCGGAACGGTCGTCACGGCCTCGGAAGCCACCCGTCGGACGGTCGCCACCACGGTCGTCACGCCCCCGGAAGCCACCGGAGGACCGGTCGTCCCGCCCACGGAACCCACCGGTCGGACGATCCCCGCCCCGGTCGTCCCGCCCACGGAACCCACCGGTCCCGCGGGCGTCGTTCCCGCGGTACCCGCTCCGGTCGCCGGCACCACGCTCGTCGCGCCCGCGGTACCCACCGCGGTCCGAGGACCCGCGGTCGTCGCGGCCTCGGAAGCCACCCGGCGGACGGTCGCCACCGGCACGGTCGTCGCGCCCGCGGTACGCGCCCGTCGGACGGTCGCCGCCGCCCGATCGGTCGTCACGCCCGCGGTACCCACCGGCACCCCGGTCGTCGCCGCCGCGGTACCCACCACGGTCGTCGCCAGCACGCTCGTCGCGCCCGCGGTACCCACCGCGGTCACCGGCACCGGCACCACGGTCGTCGCGCCCGCGGTACCCACCGCGGTCACCGGCACCCGCACCACGGTCGTCGCGCCCACGGTCGTCGCGCCCACGGTCGTCGCGCCCGCGGTACCCACCGGAGCCGGCCCCGTCACGTCCGCGAGGTGCGTCGTCACGGCGACCCGCGCCTCCCGGCCGGTCACCGCCCGCGCGTCCGGAGCCGCCGCGGCGGTCGCCGTCTCGTCGTGGTCTGTCGTTCTGGTCAAACCCGGCCATCGGGGATCCCTTCGGTCTGCCCGAAGCCGTCCGCGCCGTCCTCGAGGAGGGGCGAGATGAGCGGAAGCTCGTCGAGCGAGTTGATGCCGAGCTGCTGGAGCAGCAACTCGGAGGTGACGTAGTTGATGGCGCCGGTCTCGGAGTCGGTGAACGACTCCTCGATGAGGCCGCGCGCGACGAGGGTCCGGACCACGCCGTCGACGTTGACGGCCCGGATCGCGGCGATCTGGGAGCGGGTGATCGGCTGCTTGTAGGCGACCACGGCCAGGGTCTCGAGGGCTGCCTGGGACAGCCGTGCGGGACGCTCGGCCTCGACGAACTGCTCGACGACCGCGTCGAGTTCGGCGCGGACGTAGAAGCGCCAGCCGCCGCCGACCTCGCGGAGTTCGAAGCCGCGACGGACGGTCCCGTCGACACCGTCGAAGTCGGCGACCAGACGGTCGACCGCCTGTCGGACGACGGCCACCGGTTCCCCGACGGCGGCGGCGAGCGCGACGAGGGACTGCGGTTGGTCCGCGATCATGAGGATGGCTTCGAGCTGTCGGTCGACGGGGGCGTCGACCGGAGCAGTGCCCACATCGCCGGACGCAGCGTCCGCGTCCTCGACATCGGCGCCGACCTCAGCACGACCCGCTGTCGTTGCCCGGAGCGCGAGTTCGAGCGCTCGGGCGTCCTCGATCTCGTCGGAACCACCCGGCTCGGCGGACCCACCGGCGCGGGCGCGAGCACCGCGAGCATGCACGTCATCCGTCATAGTCGGCTCCCAGGTTCGCGAGGCTCTCGTCCGTCCAGTCGAGCGCGGTCCACCGGAGGATCAGTTCCCCGAGTGGTTCGAGTTGCTCGAACGAGATGGAGGCGTTCCGGTACAGCTCCAGGATCGCGAGGAAACGAGCCACCACGATACCCGCCTGGTCGACGCCCGCGATCAACTCGCGGAAGGTCACCTCCGGGGCTCCCTCGTCCGCGCGGGTGCGGAGGACCGACACGACGATGGCGGCCTGCTCCCGGATGCTCACCGCGGGGGCGTGCAGGTGGTCGAGCCCGACGGTCGGGATCTCCCGCGGAGCGAACGCCAGTGCTGCCAGCGCCGCGAAGTCCTGCACGGACAACGTCCACACCAGTTCCGGCGTCCGGGCCCGGAACCGTTCCTCGAGCCGGACACTGCGGACGTGCCGTCGGGACTCCGCGCCCCAGCGTTCGCCGAACCAGTCCGCGGCCTGCTTGAAGGCCCGGTACTGCAGGAGTCGTGCGAAGAGCAGGTCGCGGGCCTCGAGGAGTGCCACGTCCTCGGCGTCCACGAGTTCGCCCTGCGGCAGCAGTCCGACGATCTTCAGGTCGAGCAGGGTGGCGGCGACGACGAGGAACTCGCTCGCCTCGTCGAGTTCGTCGCTCGACTCGGCCTGGCGCACGTACGCGATGAACTCCCCCGTGACCGCACTGAGGGCGACCTCGGTGATGTCGAGCTCGTGCTTCGTGATGAGCGAGAGCAGCAGGTCGAACGGGCCGTCGAAGTTGCTGAGGCGCACCCGGAACCCGGGTGCCGTCGTGGTGCCGACGGGCGCGTCGCGCGCGTCGTCGACGGGTCCGGGCGTGCCGGACGGGAGGCTCGTGGCCGGGTCCTCAGGCGACGGCGCCACGCTGGACGAGCTCTCGGGCCAGCTGCCGGTAGGCGTGCGCCGCGGCGTGCTCGGGAGCCGTCTGCGTGATCGGCCGTGCGGACACGGTGGCGTCCGGGAACTTCACGGTGCGCCCGATGACGGTGTCGAGGACACGGTCGCCGAACGTCTCCACAACCCGCTCCATCACTTCCCGCGAGTGCAGGGTCCGCGAGTCGTACATCGTCGGCAGGATGCCGTCGAGCGTGAGCGCGGGGTTCAGGCGGTCCCGCACCTTGTCGATCGTCTCGATGAGCAGGGCGACACCGCGGAGCGCGAAGAACTCGCACTCGAGCGGGATGAGCACGCCGTGCGCCGCCGTCAGGGCGTTCACGGTGAGGAGGCCGAGCGAGGGCTGGCAGTCGATGAGGATGACGTCGTAGTCGTTCGACACCTTCCGCAGGACGCTGGCGAGGATCTGCTCCCGGGCGACCTCGTTGACCAGGTGCACCTCGGCCGCGGACAGGTCGATGTTCGCCGGGATGACGTCCAGCAGGGGCACGTTGGTCGGCTGGATGACCTGGTTCGGGTCCTTCACGGCGCCCATGAGCAGGTCGTAGACGGTGGGGATGTCGTGCGTCCGCACCCCGAGACCGGCGGAGAGGGCGCCCTGCGGATCGAAGTCGACCGCCAGGACCCGGCGACCGTACTCGGCGAGCGCCGCGCCGAGGTTGATGGCGGTGGTGGTCTTGCCGACCCCGCCCTTCTGGTTGCACAGCGAGATGATGCGCGCGGGACCGTGGCCGTCCAGCTCGTCCGGCACGGGGAACGCCCGCACGGGCCGACCGGTCGGACCCGTGACGATGTCGCCGGTACCGGAGGCTGTCGTCGGGATGCTGCTCACCCGGCCATCGTACCGGCGTGGCCGCGGGTGGCCGGGCCGCACCGCCGGGCGGGGCGAGCGGCGGTGGTTGCGCGGGCGGGGCCTCCCGGGCGACACACCGGGGTGGACGGCCGCGCGGTCGCGCGTGTCAGGCGGCGCGCAGCGCGACGCGCATGCTGTCGACCCGCTCGGCGATCACCGGATCGGTGGCCCACCGCTGCTGCAGGCGGCCGACCAGTTCACCGATCTGCTCCCGGTCGAGTCCGGCGACGAGCCGGAGGCCGACCGTGAGTTCGGGCCCGGCGAAGCGCGACAGCGGGTCCCCCGGCGACAGTTCGACCCGGACCACGGCGGGCTCGGTCTCGATCGTGCCCGCGAAGGCCCGCGCGACCTCCGGGTCCTCCGAGCACGGCGTCCACGGCAGGTCCTGGCCGAGTGCCCACACCGCGGGTCGGCGCAGGACGAACTCGGTCGTGGCCGTCGGGTCGAGCACGACCAGCTGCGTGTCCTCGCTCGCCGCGGCCATCGCGACCCGGCGGGACTCGACCGGGATGGGGCGGGCGTCCGCGTCCCAGGCGCGCATCGCCTCGACCGAGGTGAACGCCGGCATCACCGCGCGACCGTCCGGCCCTGCGACCGTGACGATCGAGAGCTCCTGGGTCTTGTCGACGATCCGACCGTCCGGGGTCTCGCCGACGTCACCTGCCTCGGCGACGAGCGGGATGAGCAGTCGTGCCGTCCGGAGTGCCGCGACGACCGCCGCGTGGGACCCGCCGTCGGCGACGGCGGTGATCGCCGCGACGAGGGCCGGGTCGGCCAGCCCGTCGTCCTCGGTGAACGTCGTGTCGTGCGCGTCGAAGGTACGGCCGGCCCACGGGTTGCCCGCCGAGTCAGCGGCGTGCGCGTGGTCGTGCACTGCCTGCTCGTCGGCGTCCGGACCCGCGCCGCGGCCGTTCGAGATGCCCGCCACGGAACGACTACTCTGACGCGATGTCGAGCGCGGCCGGCAGCGTGAACGCGCCGGAGTAGAGCGCCTTGCCGATGATCGCGCCCTCGAGACCGTGCGGCACGAGTTCGCGGAGCGCACGCAGGTCGTCGAGCGTCGAGATGCCGCCGGACGCAACGACGGGCTGGTCGGTCCGGTCGCACACCTGGCGCAGGAGGTCGACGTTGGGCCCCTGCAGCGTGCCGTCCTTCGTCACGTCGGTGACCACGTACCGCGCGCACCCGGCGTCCTCGAGCCGGTCGAGCACCTCCCAGAGGTCGCCCGCGTCCTCGGTCCATCCCCGGCTGGCGAGGGTGGTGCCGCGGACGTCGAGCCCCACGGCGATCTGCTCGCCGTACTGCCCGATGACGCGTGCGGCCCAGTCGGGGTTCTCCAGCGCGGCCGTGCCGAGGTTCACCCGGGCGGCGCCGGTGGCGAGGGCGGCCTCGAGCGAGGCGTCGTCGCGGATGCCGCCGGAGAGCTCGACCGAGACACCCTCGACTTCGCGGATGGCGTGCGCGATCACCCGTCGGTTGTCGCCACGACCGAAGGCCGCGTCGAGGTCGACGAGGTGGATCCACTCCGCGCCCTGGTCGCGCCAGGTGCGTGCCGCGACGACGGGGTCGCCGTACCCGGTCTCACTGCCGGCTTCGCCCTGGGTGAGGCGCACCGCCTGACCGTCGACGACGTCGACGGCCGGCAGCAGGACGAGGGGTTGGGTGGTGGAGAGCTCGGTCATGGTCCCGTCGGGATCGGGGGTCACAGCGACGAGACCCAGTTGCGGAGGAGGCGGATGCCCGGCTCACCGGACTTCTCCGGGTGGAACTGCGTGGCACTCAGCGGGCCGTTCTCGACGGCGGCGACGAAGCGTTCCCCGTGCTCGGCCCAGGTGAGCTTCGGCGCGCGGAACGGCCCGTACGCCTCGAGCGGGAAGTCGGTGACGCCGTAGGAGTGCACGAAGTAGAACCGTTCGTCACGGAGACCGTCGAACAGGACCGAGTCCTCCGGGGCCTCGACCGTGTTCCACCCCATGTGCGGCAGCACCTCGGCCTCGATCGGTTCGACGACGCCGGGCCACTGGCCGAGGCCCTCGACGTCGGCACCGCGCTCGACGCCGCGCTCGAACAGGACCTGCATGCCGACGCAGATGCCGAGGACCGGGCGACCACCGGCGAGACGGTGGTCGACGATCTCACCGCCGCGCACCCCTTCGAGCTGGTCGACGACCGCGGCGAACGCCCCGACGCCCGGGACGAGGAGTCCGTCGGCCTTGAGCGCGGCCTGCTTGTCGTTCGAGAGCGTCACGTCGGCGCCGGCCCGCTCGAGGGCCTTCGCGGCGGAGTGGACGTTGCCGGAGCCGTAGTCGAGGACGACGACGTTCGGCCGGGTGGTGCTCACAGCTTGCCCTTCGTGGACGGGATGCCGTCGACGCGCGGGTCGAGTTCGACGGCGCGGCGCATCGCTCGGGCGAAGGCCTTGAACTCGGCCTCCGCGATGTGGTGGGGGTCGCGCCCGTCGAGGACGCGCACGTGGACGGTGATGCCGGCGTTCATCGTGATCGCCTCGAACACGTGGCGGACGAGCGACCCGGTGAAGTGGCCACCGATGCGGTGGAACTCGAAGCCCGCGGGCTCCCCCGTGTGCACGAGGAACGGGCGACCGGACACGTCGACGACGGCCTGCGCGAGGGCTTCGTCGAGGGGGACGAGGGCGTCGCCGTAGCGGCCGATCCCCGCGCGGTCCCCGAGCGCCTGCCGGAGCGCCTGGCCGAGCACGATGCCCGTGTCCTCGACCGTGTGGTGCACGTCGATGTCGGTGTCGCCCGAGCTCTGCACGCGCAGGTCGATCAGGGAGTGCTTGCTGAACGCCGTCAGCATGTGGTCGAAGAACGGCACGCTCGTCGAGATCTCGGACCTGCCGGTGCCGTCGAGGTCGAGCGACAGGGAGACGGTCGATTCGCTCGTCGAGCGGGTGATCTCGGCGGTGCGCGCGGTCATGCTGCAACCCTAACGGGCGGCTGCTCGGCGGCGACCCGCCGCATGGCGTCGAGGAAGGCGGTGGTCTCCTCCGCCGTCCCGGCGCTGACGCGGAGGTGGTTCGGGATGCCGAGGTCGCGCACGATCACGTCCTGCTCCAGCAGCGACTCGAACGCTGCCCGCGGGTCGGCGACGCCGCCGAACAGGACGAAGTTCGACCACGTCTCGTGCGGCTGGTACCCCATGGCACCCAGCTCCGCCACCATGCGGTCGCGCTGCCCACGGATGTCGTCGACCATGCGGAGCATCTCCGGGGCGTGCCGGAGCGCGGCGACCGCTGCCGCCTGTGTCAGGGCGGACAGGTGGTACGGCAGCCGGACCAGGCGGAGGGCGTCGATCACGGCCGGATCGGCGGCGAGGTAGCCGACACGGGCGCCGGCGAAGGCGAACGCCTTGCTCATGGTCCGCGACACCACGAGGCGCTCCCGACCCGGCAGGAGGGTCAGGGCTGTGGGCTGCCCGGGCGGCATGAACTCGGCGTAGGCCTCGTCGACCATCACGATCCCGTCGGTGGCGTCGTACACGGCCTCGATCGTCGCGAGTTCGAGCGGGGTCCCCGTCGGGTTGTTCGGGCCGCACAGGAACACGAGGTCGGGCTGGTGGGCATCCACCGCGGCGGCGGCGGTCTCGGGTGAGATCCGGAACTCGGCGTCGCGGTCGGCGGGGATCCACCGGGTCCCGGTCCCCGACGCGATGATCGAGTGCATCGAGTAGGTGGGCGGGAAGCCCAGCACGCTGCGCCCCGGGCCCCCGAACGCCTGGAGCAGCTGCTGGATGACCTCGTTGGAGCCGTTCGCCGCCCAGATCGACTCCGCGCTCAGGCCGTGCCCGAGGTACCCGGCGAGGGACTGCCGCAGCTGGGTGAACTCGCGGTCGGGGTACCGGTTGACCGTGCCCAGGGCCTCACGGATCGAGGCGACGATGTCCTCGGCCACGTCCTCCGGCACGGGATGCGTGTTCTCGTTGACGTTGAGCTGCACGCGCACGTGCTTCTGCGGAGCGCCGTACGGGCTCTGCCCGCGCAGGTCGTCGCGGATGGGGAGGTCTTCGAGCGTGGTTGCCACCGATCCATCGTAGGCCGCTCCGGCTCTGCGACGACCGCCCGTCCGGACGGTCACCGGAGCACGACGGCCCTCGGATCAGCGGTCGTACTGAGCCGGGATCGAGATCTCCTGCCCGGCTTGCACGCCCGAGCCGTCGAGCGCGTTGAGGTTCACGACGTCCTGGACGAAGTCACGGGGGTCGGAGTCCGGAGCGGTCTGCTCGGCCAGCTGCCAGAGGGTCTCACCGGACTGGATCGTGACGGTGTCGAAGTGCACGTCGGCCGCACGGTCCCCGGCCGACGCCTGACCGCCGTTCAGCATGGCGAGCCCGACGCAGAGCAGCACCGGAAGGGCGGCGAGGGTCGTGAAGACGACCCGGCCGCGGCGGGTGAGACGGAGGCGCGTGCGCGCGACGGGGGCTGCGGTGTGCTGCGAGTCCGCGATGGCGTTGGTGCTCATGTCGTTGCCTTCCTGCTTGCCGTCGGTGCCGGTCGCCCGGGAATGGGTCAACCGAAGCCGTGTACCGAACATACGTTCGACTCAGTGGATACACAAGTCCCCTGAGGGGATCGGTGTGGGTTTTTCGTGCGACACGCTCGAACAGGTGTTTGTCCGACATGTCACGGTCGGATACTGTTTCGAGCGACTGGAGCAAGTCTCCACGGGACCACCGACATTCCCGCGGGCACCGTTCCACTTCCGACGAAGGGCGAGACGTGACGGACGAACTGCGCGGACAGAAACCGTTGACCGCGAAGCAGCAGTCGATCCTCGACGCCATCCGCGCGTCGATCGCCAGCCGGGGTTACCCGCCGAGCATGCGCGAGATCGGCGACGCCGCCGGGCTGTCGTCCCTCTCGAGCGTCTCCCACCAGCTCGGGCAGCTGGAGCTCGGCGGCTGGATCCGCCGTGACCCGAACCGCCCCCGCGCCCTCGAAGTCCTGGTCGACGAGCCCACCCCCGACTCCGACGGCCCGGACGTCGACGCCACGACGCTCGTGCCCCTGGTCGGCCGCATCGCCGCCGGTGTCCCGATCACCGCCGAGCAGCACGTCGACGAGATCATCCCGCTCCCCCGACAGCTCGTCGGGACCGGCGACCTCTTCATGCTCAAGGTCGTCGGCGAGTCCATGATCGACGCCGCGATCTGTGACGGCGACTGGGTCGTCGTCCGGTCGCAGCAGACCGCCGAGAACGGTGACGTCGTCGCGGCGATGCTCGACGAGGAAGCCACCGTCAAGGTCTTCCGGCAGCGCGACGGTCACACCTGGCTGCTGCCCCGCAACACCGCGTTCGAACCGATCCTCGGCGACGCGGCGACGGTCCTCGGCAAGGTCGTGGCGGTCCTCCGCTCCATCTGAGCCCCGGTCGGCCCCCGGGACGGGACGGGGCGGACGGACGGGAGGCGCGGTGCCAGCCGGCACCGCGCCTCCCGTGGGTCAGACCGGTCGTCAGGCCGAGGCGACGGGCGCGACCACGTACGGGTCGAGTTCTGCGACCTCGCGCTGGAAGACCCGCACCCGCAAGCGCGTGCCCTCCGGCACGTAGTCGAGCGACTCGACCGCGCCGGAGTCGTGCAGCTGCGAGACGAGGTCGCCGCGCGAGAACGGCAGCACGACGGTCAGTTCGACGTCGGGCTCGGGCAGGCGGGACTCGATCGCCGCGAGCAGGTCGGGGATCCCTTCGCCCGTCCGGGCCGACACGAACACCGCGTCGGGCGCGAGCCCGACGAGCACCATGCGCTGCGTGTCGTCGACCAAGTCGGCCTTGTTGAACACGACGAGCTCGGGGATGTCGCGGGCGCCGACGTCGCCGATCACCTCGCGGACGGTGGCGAGCTGCGCTGCCGGGTCCGGGTGCGACCCGTCGACCACGTGCACGATGACGTCCGCGTTCCCGACCTCTTCGAGGGTGGAACGGAACGCCTCGACCAGCTGGTGCGGCAGGTTGCGCACGAAGCCGACGGTGTCGGTGAAGGTGAACTCCCGGCCCTTCGACGTCTCGGTGCGACGCACCGTCGAGTCGAGCGTGGCGAACAGCTGGTTCTGCACCAGGACACCGGCACTCGTGAGACGGTTGAGCAGCGAGGACTTCCCCGCGTTCGTGTAGCCGGCGATCGCGACGCTCGGGACGTCGTTGCGGTCGCGGTCCGCTCGCTTGGCCTCGCGCGCCGGTGTGAACGACGCGATCTGGCGGCGCAACTTGGCCATCCGGGTGTGGATGCGGCGACGGTCGAGTTCGATCTTCGTCTCACCAGGACCACGGGAGCCCATACCGGCACCGCCGGAGACCTGGCCACCCGCCTGGCGGGACATCGACTCACCCCAACCGCGCAGACGCGGGAGGAGGTACTCGAGCTGCGCGAGCTCGACCTGGGCCTTGCCCTCGCGCGTGGTGGCGTGCTGGCTGAAGATGTCGAGGATGACCGCGGTCCGGTCGATGACCTTCACCTTGACGACGTCCTCGAGCGCACGGCGCTGCGAGGGTGCCAGTTCGGTGTCGGCGATGACCGTGTCGGCACCGGTGGCCTTGACGACCATCGCGAGCTCCTGGGCCTTGCCCTTGCCGAGGTACGTCGCCGGGTCGGGGTTCGGCCGGCGCTGCAGGAGCCCGTCGAGGACCACGGCACCCGCGGTCTCGGCGAGGGCCGACAGCTCGCGGAGGGAGTTCTCGGCGTCGGAGGCGTCGCCCTGCGCGTACACGCCGATGAGGACGACGCGCTCGAGCCGGAGTTGCCGGTACTCGACCTCGGTGACGTCCTCGAGTTCGGTGGAGAGACCGCCGACGCGCCGCAACGCCGCACGGTCCTCACGGTCGTACTGTTCGCCGTCACCGTCCCAACCCTGCTCGTCCACCGAGCGGGTCTGGATCGCCTGTGCCGGCGCGAAGATGGAGGATGCCGCACGCTTGTCGGCGTTGCGCAGCACCCGTTCGACGACACCGTCTGCGCTGTCGTCGTGGATGGTCTGTTCGTCCTGCTGATGGGATTCCGTCATGCTGTGCACAGGCTACCTCCGGAGCCCTCTGGACACACGGGGTTCCCGGTACGGTTCTTCCATGGCGAACGACCACTACTTCTCGGCCACCCCGGAGAGCCAGGCGCGTCCGCGGCAGATCCGTGTCACGCTCGCCGGTCGGACGCTCGAGCTCACCACCGCCGCCGGTGTCTTCAGCCCCGACGGCATCGACCGCGGCACGAGTGTGCTGCTCCACAACGTCCCCGCCCCCGCCGTCGACGGCGACCTCCTCGACGTCGGGTGCGGATGGGGTCCGCTGGCGATCACGATGGCGCTCCGTTCCCCCGACGCGCACGTGTGGGGCGTCGACGTCAACGAGCGGGTCCTCGACCTCGCCCGGACCAACGCCGCCGCCGCCGGGGCCGGCAACGTGACGGTCGGACTCCCCGCCGACGTCCCCGCCGACAAGTCGTTCCGGACCATCTGGTCGAACCCGCCGATCCGTGTCGGCAAGGACGAACTGCACGACATCCTCCGCACCTGGATCCCGCGGCTCGAGGTCGGCGGCGACGCCTGGCTCGTCGTGTCGAAGGACCTGGGCGGTGACTCCCTGCAGCGGTGGCTGCAGCAGACCCTGGCCGACGGCTTCACGGTCACCCGCGCCACGACGGACAAGGGGTTCCGCGTCATCCGGGTGCACCGGACCGCCTGACGCGGGCGGCCCTGCGCCGGCAGACCCGGGTTCAGACCGTGAGGTCGCCCGAGAACACGAGCTCCGCCGGGCCGGCGAGCGACACGTGCTCGCCGTCCTCCGTCGCCGTCATCCGCACCGTCAGGACCCCACCGGGGACGCGCACACGCCAGGTGTCCGGTGCCGCGGATCCTGCCCAGTAGCGGGTCGCGAGAGCAGCGGCGACCGCCCCCGTGCCGCACGACAGGGTCTCGCCGCTGCCGCGCTCGTGCACACGCATGGTGATCTCGCCGACGCCGTCGGTGACGAGCGGGTCACCGGGCAGCACGAACTCCACGTTCGCTCCCGAGGCCGGCGCCGGGTCGAGGACGGGCACGTAGGTGAGGTCGATCCCGGCGAGCTCTTCCTCGCTGGCGACGGCCACGACGACGTGGGGGTTGCCGACGTCGATGCCGAGACCGGGTCGGGCCCGGTCGAGGTCCTTCGCCCGCACGAGGACGTCGTCCGATCCGCCGCCGTCGATGCCGAGCCGCCAGCGGCCGAGGTCCGCGGCGAACCCGGTCGAGGAACGCTGGATGTCGACGACGCCCTTCCGGCTGCCGACGGTCAGGGTCCGCCCGGGAGCGAGGTCGACGAGCCCCGCCTCGGTCAGGTACCGCGCGAACACGCGGATGCCGTTGCCACACATCTCGGCGACCGAGCCGTCGGCGTTGTGGTAGTCCATGAACCAGGTCGCGTCCGGGTCCTCGGCGAGGATCGCCTGCCCCTCGGGGATGGCGTCGGAGCGCACCGCGCGGATGACCCCGTCGGCCCCGACGCCGAAGCGGCGGTCCGCGATGGCTCGGATGCGGTCGGGGGTGAGGTCGACCGTGGCGTCGGGGTCGGCGAACAGGACGAAGTCGTTGCCGGTCCCGTGGCCCTTGGTGAAGTGCAGCTCGGTCACGGGACGATCCTACGGGCCAGTCCCGACAGCTCCGCGGCCCCGGCACCCGTGACGTCGAGCGCGGTGACGCGGGTCGTGTCCGTGTCGGCGTACCGCTTGAACCAGGACACCTGCCGGCGCGCGTACTTCCGCGTCGCGATGCTGGTCGCCTCGACGGCGTCGTCGATGGTCGCCCCGCCGCGGAGGACCTCGAGCGCCTGGGAGTAGCCGATGGCGGCCCGCGCGGTCCGCCCCTGTTCCAGTCCCCGCTCCCGCAGGCCCGCGACCTCGTCCACGAGCCCGGTGGCGAACATCCGCTCGGCTCGGGTCCGCAGGGCGGCGACGAGCTGCTCCCGGTCACGGCGCAGGTGCAGCACGTGCGCCGACCGCCACGGTCGCGGGGCTGCCGGGAGGCTCGGGGTGACGCGGTCGGACCGGCTCGCGATCTCGACGGCGCGGATCAGGCGGCGCGGGTTCCGGGCGTCGATCGCGGCGGCTGCCGCCGGGTCGAGTCGGCGGAGCCGTTCGAGGAGGACGTTCGGACCGAGCTCCAGGTGCTCCCGCTCGAGCTGCTCCCGGAGCACCGGGTCCGTGCCGGGGAAGTCGAGGTCGAAGAGCACCGCGGAGACGTACAGCCCGCTGCCACCGACGAGTACCGCGACCCCGCCGTCCGCGGTGATCGCCGCGATCACCGCGCGTGCGTCGCGCTGGTACGCCGCCACACTGGCCTCGTCCGTGACGTCGAGCACGTCGAGCTGGTGGTGCGGGACACCGCGGCGGTCGGACTCAGGCACCTTCGCGGTCCCGATGTCCATGCCGCGGTAGAGCTGCATGGCGTCGGCGTTGACGATCTCCGCCCGACGGCCCTGGGCACGATGCCGTTCGGCGAGTGCGAGGGCGAGCTCCGACTTGCCGGTGCCGGTCGCGCCGACCACGGCGACGAGCTCCGCGGCACCGGCCGCCTCGACCGGTGCGCCCTGCCCGTCCCCGACGCTCGGGTCGACGTCGGCAGCGGCGCCTGGGTCAGCGGCCGACACGGAGTGCGGGGAGGCCGAGCGAGACCGGACGCGGTCCGCCGCCCGGCACCGTCGGGATGGGCACCCCGCACGACTCCGCCTGCGCCCGGTCCCAGGCGTCACCCGCACGGGTCCGGCGGATGCGCAGGGGTGCGTCCGAGTCGGCGACGAGGAAGTGCGGTGCCGTCCGGGTCACCTCGACCGAGACGACGTCGCCTGGTCGCGGCACGTCGGACCCGCTCGGCACCGAGAAGTGCACGAGCCGGGAGTCCTCCGCACGCCCCGAGAGCCGGTGCGTGCTGTCGTCCTTCTTGCCCTCCCCGGTGGCCACGAGGACCTCCAGGGTGCGACCGAGCTGAGCGGCGTTCTCCTCCGTGGTGATGCGTTCCTGCAGCGCGATGAGCCGCTCGTACCGCTCCTGCACGACGTGCTTGGGCAGCTGCTCGGCCATCGTCGCCGCCGGGGTGCCGGGGCGGATGGAGTACTGGAACGTGAAGGCCGTCGCGAACCGGGCCTGCTCGACGACGCGCATGGTGTCCTCGAAGTCCTCGTCCGTCTCGCCGGGGAACCCGACGATGACGTCGGTCGAGATGGCGGCGTGCGGGATCGCAGCCCGGACGCGGTCGAGGATGCCGAGGAAACGCTCGCTCCGGTAGCTGCGCCGCATCGCCTTGAGGACCCGGTCGGATCCGGACTGCAGCGGCATGTGCAGCTGCGGCATGACGTTGGGGGTCTCCGCCATCGCCGCGATGACGTCGTCGGTGAAGGCCGCCGGGTGCGGGCTGGTGAAGCGGACGCGTTCGAGGCCCGCGATCTGCCCGGTCGCGCGGAGGAGCTTCCCGAACGCCTGTCGGTCCCCGAACTCCACCCCGTACGAGTTGACGTTCTGCCCGAGCAGCGTGACCTCGATGGCGCCGTCGTCGACGAGGGCCTGGATTTCAGCGAGGACGTCCCCCGGGCGACGGTCCTTCTCCTTGCCGCGGAGGGACGGCACGATGCAGAACGTGCAGGTGTTGTTGCAACCGACGGAGATCGACACCCAGCCGCTGGAGGTCGACTCGCGCTTGGTCGGCAGGGTCGACGGGAAGACGTCGAGCGACTCGAGGATCTCGAGCTGCGCCTCGTCGTTGTGGCGGGCCCGCTCGAGCAGGGTCGGCAACGACCCCATGTTGTGCGTGCCGAAGACGACGTCAACCCAGGGCGCCTTCTCGAGGATGACGTTCTTGTCCTTCTGCGCCAGGCACCCGCCGACGGCGATCTGCATGCCCGGCCGCTCACGCTTGATCGACGCCAGACGGCCGAGGTTGCCGTACAACCGGTTGTCGGCGTTCTCACGCACGGCACAGGTGTTGATGACCACGACGTCGGCCTGCTCGCCCTCGGCAGCGACGTACCCGGCGGCGCGGAGGGAGCCGCTGAGGCGCTCGGAGTCGTGCACGTTCATCTGGCACCCGTAGGTGCGGACTTCGTAGGTACGCGGGCGCGAGGCGACGGTGTCCATGATCGTCCCAGTGTAGAACCGGGCGTGCACGGGACCGGGCAGGAGCCCGTGCGTCCGGAGCACGTGCGTCCGGAGCACGTGCTCCGGTGCGGACTACTCGAACCGGACGGTCCCGCCACCGGTCGGCGGGCGGCGCGGACCGTCGAGGGCCCGCTCGACGGCGATGCGCACGACGCCGCCGTTGTAGCCCTTGCGCATCAGGAAGCCGGACAGCCGGCGCTCGGCGGTCGCACGGTCGAGGCCGCGCATCTGGCCGGCCCGCTTGGTGGCGAGCTCGATCGCCCGGACGAACTCGTCGTCCTCGTCGTCGGCAGCCGCTTCGAGGGCGGCGTCGATCGCGACCTGGTCGATGCCGCGGCGGCGGAGATCGGCGACGATCGCCTGGCGTCCGAGGCCCTTCCGCGCGTGCAGCCGGTCGACGAGGTCGGTGGCGAGCGCGACGTCGTCGAGGAGACCGACACGGGTCAACCGCTCGATCTCGTGCTCGATCACATCGGCATCGAGGTCGTCGTGCGCGGACAGCATCGTGCGCAGCTCCGAGGTGCTCACCCCGCGTCGCCCGAGGGCCCGCATGCTGATGCGCTCGGCGTCCGCACGCTGCTCGTCGAGTGGCCGAGGGGCATCCGCCGGATCGAGCTCGTCGCCGGCGATCGAGAAGACGGAGGCCGACTTCGCCTCGGCCTCGTCACCGTCGTAGCCTCGCTGCTCGGCGCGGGAACTCGCACCGGAGCCGTCCCCGACGACCGGAGACAGCCAGGCCGTCTGTGCACCTCGGACGGGTAACGGGACCGGCGTGTCGGCGTCGAACGACGTGGGCTCCGGAGCACCCCCGGCGTCGGCATCGGTGCCCCCGTCAGCCTCCCCGCTGCGGCCGGTCCCTGCGCCAGTGCCACGGGTGTCCGTGGGACCCGTACCCGCATCGGACTCCGTGGTGCGGGATCGACGACGTGACCTCGCACCGAACAGGTCGGTGACCGGTGCGAGGTCGTCGTCGTCGTGGTCGGTCGTCACGCGCCCTTGCGCTCCGCGAGCTTCGGAGCGATCGAGTCGACCGGCGCTTCTTCCTTCGCCCCGCCGACGCCGAGCTTGGCGAGGATCTTGCCCTCGATCTCAGCGGCGATCTCGGGGTTCTGGATGAGGAACGACCGCGAGTTCTCCTTGCCCTGTCCGAGCTGGTCGCCGTCGTAGGTGTACCAGGCACCGGACTTCTTCACGATCCCGTGGTCGACACCGAAGTCGAGCAGCGAGCCCTCTCGCGAGATGCCCACCCCGTAGAGGATGTCGAACTCGGCCTGCTTGAAGGGCGGCGCCATCTTGTTCTTGACGACCTTGACGCGCGTGCGGTTACCGACGGCGTCGGTCCCGCTCTTCAGCGTCTCGATGCGACGGATGTCGAGGCGGACTGACGCGTAGAACTTGAGCGCCTTACCACCGGACGTCGTCTCGGGCGACCCGAAGAACACGCCGATCTTCTCGCGCAGCTGGTTGATGAAGATCATCGTGGTCTGCGTCTGGTTGAGACCACCGGCGAGCTTGCGGAGCGCCTGCGACATGAGGCGCGCCTGCAGACCGACGTGGGAGTCACCCATCTCGCCCTCGATCTCGGCGCGTGGCACGAGCGCCGCGACGGAGTCGATGACGATGAGGTCGATGGACCCCGAGCGCACGAGCATGTCAGCGATCTCGAGGGCCTGTTCGGCGGTGTCCGGCTGGGACACCAGGAGGGCGTCGATGTCGACACCGAGCTTCTTGGCGTACTCCGGGTCGAGCGCGTGCTCGGCGTCGATGAACGCCGCGATGCCGCCGTTGCGCTGCGCGTTCGCGATGGCGTGGATCGTCAGCGTCGTCTTGCCGGAGGACTCCGGACCGTAGATCTCGATGATGCGGCCACGCGGGAGCCCACCGATCCCGAGCGCGACGTCCAGCGCGACGGAACCGGTCGGGATGACGGCGACCGGAGCACGTTCGTCCGTGCCGAGGCGCATCACGGCACCCTTGCCGAACTGACGGTCGATCTGAGCGAGTGCGGTCTCGAGGGCCTTCTCGCGGTCTACTGGTGATGGCACGGGGTGCTCCTTCGTACTGGTGGCGGCCGCCTGTAGGCTGTCGCGTCCGGACCGGCCGATGGTGCAAGGCCACTCGTTCTGCGACAAGGCTTCGGACGTGTTCCGATGTCCATGAACCTACGGCCGCCCACCGACATCGCTGCCGACGAGCGCGTCGGTTGTGGATGGAGCACCCGGTCAACGTCGCTGTGCAGGAACGTAGCACCGACCGAACAGGTGTTCGAGCGACACGCCGAACGCATGTTCGGCACGGGAGCGTGTACCCGGAACCGCTCGGTCGGTCAGTCGCGCGGTTCCTGCAGCCCCTTGCCGTGCCGTCGTTCGAGCGGGACGTCCTGCGAGTCGCAGAGCGCGTCCCACACCGCGCGGGCGTCGACGCCCGCCGCCAGGGCGTCCGCCGCCGACCGACCGCCGAGCTGCTCGAGCACGACGTCACGGGCGACGACCGCACCGTAGGCGTCCCCGAACACCTGGTCGACGGCCCGCCAGAACTCACTCACCCGCATCAGGCCACCCTAACAACGGCGAACGCCCCCGCCGGCGGACCGGTGAGGGCGTTCGTACGGTGCTGCTCAGCGCACCGCGAGGTCGTTGTCGAACTCGGCGACGAGTTCATCGGGAAGCGTGTCCGGGACACGGGTGAGGCCTTCGACCACGGCGAGGCGGTCACCCACTTCGCGCATGATCGTCGAGATCGGAGTGTCGAGTGCATCCGCCACCGACGCGAGGATCTCCGAGCTGGCTTCTTTCTGACCGCGCTCGACCTCACTGAGGTACCCGAGGGCAACGCTGGCCTTGGACGCGACCTGACGGAGGGTCCGGCCCTTCTGCAAGCGGAAGTCCCGCAGCACATCGCCGATTTCCTGACGAACGAGAACCATGAGAACTCCTCCTTCCTGTCATCTCCGCGCCCGCTCGGTCCGGATGACCGAGCTCGGGTCCGACAACGCTGACGTTGCCGGTTGCAGCATGTTAGCCAGTACGGCTGCCGTCCTGCTGGAGATTGCGTGAGATGTAACCTGGCGGTCACGCCGCCTATTCCACGCTCCGGAGCCTGGATCGCAGTCGTGCCAGGAGTTCGGAGACGACCGCCGCTCGGATTGCTCCGCGGTCCCCGTCCAGGTGGAGTTCGACCGCCTCGCTGCCGGTCCCCGTCGCGATCCCGATGAACACGGTGCCGACGGGCTGGCCGTCCTGCGGGTCAGGGCCGGCGACCCCCGTCGTGCTGATCCCCCACGTGGCCGGGACGCCGTCGACGGTCAGCGCCATCCGGACACCGGCTGCCATCTGCCGGGCCACCTCCGGGTCGACGGCTCCACGTGTGGCGAGCAGGTCGGCGTCGACGCCGAGGACCGTCGCCTTCACCGGGGTCGCGTAGGCCACGACACCACCACGGACCACGGCACTCGCACCGGGCACCCCGACGAGTTCGGCGACGACGAGCCCCCCGGTCAGGGACTCCGCGACGGCGACCGTCTCACCGCGCGCGGTCAGCTCGCCCACGACGGCAGCCGCGGCTCCGACGGGCGCGGTCACGCAGTGGTCCGGTTGTGCTTCCACGCCTGCACGAGGTAGTCGATGCCGCTCGCCACCGTCGCGACGACGGCCGCGGTCATGGTGATGCCGTTCACCCAGTGGGCGAGGTCACCGACCAGGTGCCACCACGGGAACAACGCGAGGGTGATCGCGACGGCCTGCAACACGGTCTTGACCTTGCCGCCGCGGCTGGCCGGGATCACCCGGTCCGACAGCACGGCGAACCGGAAGACGGTGATCCCGATCTCGCGGACCATGATGAGCACGGTCACGTACCAGGGCAGTTCACCGAGGATCGACAGGGCAACGAGTGCGCCGCCGATGAGGACCTTGTCGGCGATCGGGTCGACGAGCTTCCCGAAGTCCGTGACCAGGTTCTGGCGCCGGGCGATGATGCCGTCCGCACTGTCGGTGACGATCGCCACGACGAACAGCACGGCCGCCCAGAGGCGCACCGGCCCGTCGGCACCGGCGTCCGCCAGGAGCAGGATGAAGAACAGCGGCGCCATGAGGATGCGCACCACGGTGATGATGTTGGCGACGTTCGCGGTCGATGCCGGACCGGGCCCCTTGCGGAGGATCCGGCCGCGCCACGGGAATCGATTGGTCGTGCCGTCGGAGGCGGTCATGGTCTCACTCCCTGCCCGTCAGGCCCCAGGCGTCCTCGTCGGTGTCGCCCTCCACCTCATCGTACCCGCGCGTCATGCCGGCCACCGGGTCGTCTCCGTAGCGGTCGTCGGAGCCGTCGCCGGACGGCGCAGCCGCGGCTGGCGCAGCGGGAGCGGCGGGCGCCGCCGGGGGTTCCTCACCACGCAGCTTCGCGAGCACCGCCGGCAGCTGGTCCCCGGTGACGAGCACGTCGCGGGCCTTGGAACCCTCGGACGGCCCCACGATGTCGCGGGACTCCATGAGGTCCATGAGACGCCCGGCCTTGGCGAAGCCCACCCGGAGCTTGCGCTGCAGCATGGACGTCGAACCGAACTGCGTCGAGACGACCTGCTCGACCGCCGCGAGCAGCAGTTCGAGGTCGTCGCCGATGTCCGCGTCGATATCCTTGCGCTCGACCACGGCGGCGACGTCCTGCCGGTACTCGGGCTGGGCCTGCCGGGTGACGTGCTGGACGACCTCGGCGACCTCGGTCTCCTGCACCCACGCGCCCTGCACGCGGACGGCCTTCGACGACCCCATCGGCAGGAACAGTCCGTCACCCTGGCCGATGAGCTTGTCGGCACCGGGCTGGTCGAGGATGACGCGGGAGTCCGTGACGCTCGTGACGGCGAACGCGATGCGCGACGGCACGTTCGCCTTGATGAGCCCGGTGATGACGTCCACCGACGGACGCTGCGTCGCGAGCACCAGGTGGATGCCGGCGGCGCGGGCGAGCTGGGTGATGCGGACGATCGACTCCTCGACGTCGCGTGGGGCGACGAGCATGAGGTCGGCGAGCTCGTCCACGACGACGAGCAGGTACGGGTACGGCTTGAGCTTCCGCTCACTGCCGGCCGGCAGCACGATCTCCTCGTTCTGGACGGCCTTGTTGAAGTCGTCGACGTGCCGGAAGCCGAAGGACGCCAGGTCGTCGTACCGCATGTCCATCTCCTTCACGACCCACTGCAGCGCTTCGGCCGCCTTCTTCGGGTTCGTGATGATGGGGGTGATGAGGTGCGGGACGCCCGCGTAGATGGACAGCTCCACGCGCTTCGGGTCGACCAGGACCATGCGGACCTCGGACGGCTTCGCGCGCATGAGCAGCGAGGTGATCATCGAGTTGATGAACACCGACTTGCCGGAGCCGGTGGAGCCCGCGACGAGCAGGTGCGGCATCTTCGCGAGGTTCGCGACGACGAACCCGCCCTCGACGTCCTTGCCGACACCGATGGTCATCGGGTGCTTCGACTTCGTGGCGGCGCTCGAGCGCAGCACGTCGCCGAGGGACACGATCTCGCGGTCGGTGTTCGGGATCTCGACGCCGATCGCGCTCTTGCCCGGGATCGGCGAGAGGATCCGGACCTCGTTCGAGGCGACCGCGTACGACAGGTTCTTCGACAGCGCCGTGACCCGCTCGACCTTGACACCGGGGCCGAGCTCGATCTCGTACCGGGTCACCGTCGGCCCGCGCGAGAAGCCGGTGACCTTCGCGTCCACCTTGAACTCCGTGAGCACGCCGGTGATCGCCGCGACGATCTCGTCGTTGGCCTGGCTGCGCGCCACGGACGGTGTGCCGGCGCTGAGCGTCGTCGCCGCCGGCAGGCGGTAGGGGTGCGCCGGGTCCTCCTCCGCCGCGACGGGCGGGAGCCCGTCGGGCTCGTCGTCGACGCCGACGTCGCCGAGGTCCGACTCCGCCGACACGACGGGGACGGAGGGAGCCTCCGGCGCGGGACCGGTCGCGAGGCCCGTGGCGACGGCCGCCGCGACGTCGCGGTCGGGACGGAACGCCTCGGTCGGGGACGACGGTGCGGGCGACCCGAAGTCACGCAGCGCCTGCTCCGCCCGGTCCAGGTCGTCGGCGACGTCCTGCTCGAGTGAGTCGTTGAGGTTGACCGACACGGGCTCGGCCGGCGTCAGGTCGCGCAGGCCGCCGGCAGCGCCGGTGGCAGGTGCGGCGGCAGCAGCGGCCGGAGCGACCCCGGTACCGGTCGGCGGGATGACGGGGCTGTCGTACGCCGGGTCCTCTTCCCGCCCGGACTTGTTGCGACGCCACCACGGCAGGTGCTCGTCGGCGTCCTCGCCGGCGGGAGCGCCGTCCTCGTCGAACCCGAGGTCCTCGAACAGCGGGAAGTCCTGCGACTGCCCCTTCGCACCGCGCTTGCGGGCCGGCTTCGTCGAGGGCGCTGCCTCGTCCTCGGCGACCGGCGCCTCGGCGGCGGGACCGGGCGCACCGAACAGGTACGCGTACAGCTCGTGCAGACGTCGGCCGAGCTTGTTCGGCGGCGTCTTCGTGATGATGAAGAGCGAGAGCGCCAGCAGCACGATCGCCACCGGGACCGCGACCCACGTCGTGGCGACGGCGACGAGCCAGCCGATGACGACCCAGCCGAGCACGCCCCCGGCCGCGGCCAGGGCCGGCATGCCGTCCGACGCGTTCGGCTGGCCACCGAACACGTGGCAGAGCGAGGCGATCGACACCACCATCAGACCGAGGCCGATGCCGATCCGGGTGTTGTCGTGCACGGACGCCGGGTGCCGGAAGAGCCAGCCCGCGAAGACGACCATGATCACCGGCAGCGCGAAAGCCAGACGCCCGAACAGGCCGCCGAACGTGTACGCGTCGAGCGCGACGGAGACCGGGTTGGTGGGGTTGAGCCACTCCACGACGGCCCCGACCACCGCGAGGACGAACAGCAGGAACGGGAACCCGTCCCGACGCTGGTCCTTCTCGAGCGACTCCTTGCCGAGCAACCGGAAGCCGGCGCCGACGCCGTGCGCCATGCCCAGCCACGCGGTGACCAGCGGGTTCTGCTCGCGGAACACCGGTGTCGGCGCCGCCTGTGGCAGTTTCTTCGTCGTGGCCTGGGTGCGCGACGTCCCGCGCGACCCGCCTCCACGGGTCGACGACGAGGACGCGCGCGAGCGCGTGGTCGACTTGGTGCCTCCGGCCATGGGGAGACCCTAACGCCAGCGGGCGACGAACGACGCGAGGCCCGCCGCAGCGTCCGTGGTGGACGTGCGACGGGCCTCCTGGCCGTGTGACGGGACCTACGCCTCGATGACCACCGGGACGATCATCGGACGTCGGCGGTGCTTCGTGTTCACCCAGCGACCCACGGTGCGGCGGACGACCTGGCTGAACGCGTGCGCGTCGCGCGTGCCGTTGCCGGCGGCGTCGGCCAGGGCCTTGGCGATCTGCGGCCGGACCTCGTCGAAGACCGAGTCGTCCTCGGCGAAGCCCCGCGACTGGATCTCCGGGCCGATGACGCACTGCCCCGTGGTGAAGTCGACCGCGCAGAAGACGGTGATGAAGCCCTCTTCGGCGAGGACCCGGCGGTCCTTGAGGTCGGCGTCCGTGATCTCGCCGACCGTGGAGCCGTCGACGTAGACGTACGCGATGTCGAGCTGCCCGGCGACGGTGACCTGGCCGTCCTTGAGGTCGACGACGGTGCCGTCCTCGCCGAGGATGACGTTGCGCGGCGGGACACCCGTCTGGATCGCCAGGTCGGCGTTCGCGAACAGGTGGCGGTGCTCGCCATGCACGGGCATGACGTTGCGCGGACGCAGGATGTTGTAGCAGTAGAGCAGTTCGCCGGCGGAGGCGTGTCCGGAGACGTGCACCTTGGCGTTGCCCTTGTGCACGACCTTCGCGCCGAGCTTCGTCAGGCCGTCGATGACCCGGTAGACGGCGTTCTCGTTGCCCGGGATCAGCGACGAGGCGAGGATGACGGTGTCGCCCTCGCCGATCTCGATCTGGTGCTCGAGGTTCGCCATGCGCGCCAGGACCGCCATCGGCTCGCCCTGTGACCCCGTCGACATGTAGACGATCTGGTCGTCGGGGACGTTCTTCGCCTTCTTCGTGTCGATGAGCACGTTCTCCGGCACCCGCAGGTACCCGAGCTCGGCGGCGATCGTCATGTTGCGGATCATCGACCGGCCCATGAACGCGACCTTGCGGTCCGCGGCGGCGGCGGCGTCGAGGACCTGCTGGACGCGGTGCACGTGCGACGAGAAGCTCGCCACGACGACCTTCTTGCGGGCGCGCGTGATGATGTTCTCGAGGACCGGTCCGATGTCGCGCTCCGGAGCGGTGAAGCCCGGCACGTCGGCGTTGGTCGAGTCCGGCAGGAACAGGTCGACGCCCTGCTCGCCGAGACGCGCGAACGCACGGAGGTCCGTGATCCGGTCGTCGAGCGGCAGCTGGTCCATCTTGAAGTCACCGGTGTGCAGCACGCGGCCGGCCGGCGTCGTGATGGCGACGGCGAGAGCGTCCGGGATCGAGTGGTTCACGGCGACGAACTCGAGGTGGAACGGGCCGATCTGCTCGGTCTGGTCCTCGGCCACGTTCAACGTGTAGGGCTTGATCCGGTGTTCCTTGAGCTTCGCCTCGACGAGCGCGAGGGTCAGCGTGGAGCCGATCAGCGGGATGTCACCGCGGAGCTTCAGCAGGTACGGGACGGCGCCGATGTGGTCCTCGTGGCCGTGCGTGAGCACGACACCGAGGACGTCGTCCAGGCGGTCCCGGATCGGCGCGAAGTCCGGCAGGATCAGGTCGACACCGGGCTGGTGCTCCTCGGGGAAGAGCACCCCGGCGTCGACGATGAGGATCTTGCCCTCGAACTCGTAGACGGTCATGTTGCGACCGATCTCGCCGAGTCCCCCGACGGGGATGACTCGGAGTGTTCCGGGTTCGAGCGGCTGGGGTGTGGAGATCTGTGTGGGCATTCGGTCCTTGCTGCTTCCGGCGGCGCACCGTGGTGCGCCGCGTCCTGTCAACGGGTGGTGCCTGGCACCTTCGGTAGAGCGCCTCCGGCCGCGGCGTTGCGGTCGGGGCGGAAGTTGGAGAAGTCGGCGCCCGGGACGCCCTGGACGGCTTCGAGCGAGGTCTCGATGGCGTACGCCTCGGAGTCCTCGGGCCCGACGAGGGGCAGGCGGACACGCGGGCTGCCGATCCGGCCGAGGCCGTGCAGCACGTACTTGGCGGCGACGGTGCCGGGCACGTGGGTCATGATCGCGCGGACGAGGGGCTCGAGCCGCTTGTGCTCGGCGGTCGCGGTCGCCAGGTCACCACGGTTCACGGCGTCGACGATGGTCCGGTACGGCGCGCTGGTGATGTTGGCGGTGACGCCGATGAGCCCGGTGGCACCGATCGACAGGTGCGGGAGCACGTTCGTGTCGTCACCCGAGAAGTACATGAGGTCGGTGTTGTTGAGCACGCGGGAGACCTCGGCGAAGTCGCCCTTGGCGTCCTTCACGGCGAGGATGTTGGGGTGCTTCGAGGCTCGGAGGATCGTGTCGTACGTGATCGGGATGCCGGTGCGGCCCGGGATGTCGTAGAGGATGACCGGCAGGTCGGTCGCGTCGGCGATCATCCGGAAGTGCGTCAGGACGCCGGCCTGCGTCGGCTTGTTGTAGTACGGCGTCACGATCATCACCCCGTCGGCGCCGGCCCGCTCGCTCTGCTTGTACAGGTGGATCGCGTGCGCGGTCTCGTTCGAGCCACCGCCCGTGATGATCTTCGCGCGTCCGGCGGCGACGGACTTGCCGACCTCGACCAGGCGGAGCTTCTCGGGGTCGGTGAGCGTGCTCGTCTCACCGGTCGTCCCGGTCACGACGATGCCGTCGGCACCGGCGGTGATGCAGTCGTCGATGTGCTGTTCGACGCCCGGCCAGTCCACCTCGCCGTCGGCGGTGAACGGGGTCACGAGCGCGACGAGGACCTGACCGAAGGGATTCTCACGCGTGGACACGGGGTCCAGCGTACCGGGGATGCGCGCGAGCACCGCCGTCCGCCCGGACGGTGGCGGCCGGGAGGCTCGGATCACCTCCGGCGGGCGGCGCGGGAGCGCGGGTTCAGGCGCCGCGCCGCCACTCGAGGAAGCGGTAGCGGGTGCCGTCGACGCGGGACTCCTGCCAGGGCCCCTCGTCGACGAGGGTCCAGTCGTCGCCGAGGGTCGGCGCGACCGTGTCCCCGTCGACCTCGACGTCGACGACGGTCTCGGAGACGCGGTCGGCGAAGGCCACGGCGTCGGCGTAGACCGCACCGCCACCGATCACCCAGACGGGCTCGTCGGTGTCGAGTGCGGTCGCGAGGTCGTGGACGACCTCGGCACCGGCCGCGGACCAGGTGTGGTCACGGGTGAGCACCACGTTCCGCCGGCCCGGCAGCGGCCGGAACCGTTCGGGCAGCGAGTCCCACGTGCGACGGCCCATCACCACGACGCCGTCACCCGTGACCTGCCGGAAGTGCGCGAGGTCCTCCGGCACGTGCCAGGGGATGCTCCCGTCCGCACCGATCACCCCCGACACCGTGCGGGCCCACACCATGCCGACACCGGTGCCGTGGGACTCCATCAGACCGCGACCTTGCCGGAGATCGCCGGGTGGTGCTCGTAACCGACGACGGTGATGTCCTCGTACTCGTAGTCGTCGATCGAGTCGCGGGGGGCGAGCTCGAGCGTCGGCAGTGGGAACGCCGTCCGGGACAGCTGCTCCTGCACCTGCTCGACGTGGTTGTCGTAGATGTGGCAGTCGCCGCCGGTCCAGATGAAGTCGCCGACCTCGAGCCCGGTCTGGGCCGCGACCATGTGCGTCAGCAGCGCGTACGAGGCGATGTTGAACGGGACACCGAGGAACATGTCCGCGCTCCGCTGGTACAGCTGGCACGAGAGCTTGCCGTCGTTGACGTAGAACTGGAAGAACGCGTGGCACGGGGCGAGCGCCATGCTCGGGATGTCCGCCACGTTCCATGCCGACACGATGAGCCGACGCGAGTCGGGGTCCGAGCGGATCTGCTCGATGACCTGGGCGACCTGGTCGACGTGTTCGCCGGACGGGGTCGGCCAGGATCGCCACTGCACGCCGTAGACCGGTCCGAGGTCGCCGTCCTCGCCGGCCCACTCGTTCCAGATCCGGACGCCGTGCTCCTGCAGCCAACCGACGTTCGAGTCGCCGCGGAGGAACCAGAGCAGCTCGTACGCGATCGACTTCATGTGCACGCGCTTCGTGGTGACGAGCGGGAAGCCCTGCGACAGGTCGTAGCGCAGCTGGGCACCGAACAGGCTGCGGGTCCCGGTGCCGGTCCGGTCGCCCTTCGGGGAGCCCTCCTCGAGCACTCGGCGCAGCAGGTCTTCGTACGGCGTGGGGTTCTCGGTCACGTCGACGAGCCTAAGCGACCGCAGGGACATCACGGGGGCGTCCGTTCCGGACGTGGTCCGCGCCCGCGAGCCGGGGTACGGGGTCGCACCGGGCCCCCGGCAGCTGGCTGAGTACCGTGGCGATATGATGTCACAGCCGCTCTCGATCCTGGTGGCCGGCGCGTCCGGCTTCATCGGCACCCCGCTGGTCCGCGCCCTCCGCGACGCCGGACACCACGTCTCGACGCTGGTGCGCCGCGAACCGCGGACGCCGACCGAGTTCCGGTGGTCGCCGGGCGAGCGGCCGCTCGACCCGACCGTCCTGGACGGCGCCGACGTCGTCGTCAACCTCTCGGGGGCCAACCTCGGCAAGTTGCCCTGGACGGACGCGTACCGTCGCGAGATCCTGTCGTCCCGCATCGACGCCACCACGACCCTGGTCGAGGCGATGCACGCCGCGACGACACCGCCCCGCGCCTTCCTGTCCGGCTCGGCGTCGGGCGTGTACGGCGACCGGCCGGCCGACGTGCTGGAGGACGACGCGACGAGTGGCAGCGGGTTCCTCGCCGACGTCTGCACCGCGTGGGAGGCCGCTGCGACCCGCGCACCGGAGGGCGTCCGCGTCGTGCTCCTGCGGACCGGCATCGTGGTCGGGCAGGGCGGCGGGGCCCTCGCCCCGCTCGTCCCGCTCACGAAGGCCGGCCTGAGCGGCCGCCTCGGCACGGGCGGTCAGTGGTGGCCCTGGATCGCCCTCGAGGACGAGGTCGGCGCGATCGTGCACCTGGTCACCGCCGAGGACGTCTCCGGCCCGGTCAACCTGGCCGGTCCGGAACCGGCGGTGGCGGACCGCATCACCAAGCGCGTCGCCGAGGCCCTGCACCGCCCGTACCTGTTCCGCGTGCCGGCGTTCGCCCTCCGCACGCTGCTCCGGGACGCGGCGGACGAGATGCTCTTGTCCAACCAGCGGTTGGTCCCGACCAAGCTGCTGGGGTCCGGCTACACCTTCCGGTACACGCGGGCCGAGGACGCCGTCGACGCCGCGTTCTGAGCGTCGCGGCGACGGACCTGCGCCAAGGCGCCTGCGTCGACGGACCCGCGTCGACGGACCCGCGTCAGCGCGCTGCGTCAGCGCGCGTGCGTCAGGGCGCGTGCGTCAGGGCGGTGCGCATGGCCGCGCGGGCGCGCTTCCGGTCCCCCGCCGCGTCGTAGACGACCCCGAGGCGGTACCAGGCGCGCCAGTCGGACGGGTCGGCCTCGACCGCTGCCCGGTAGCGCGGGAACAGGTCGTCGGCGGCGCTGCGGTCCGGACGTCCGGACGGGCGGACGGGGACCACGTCGTCCGGCACTCCGCCGTCGCGTTCGAGCCGGGCGCCGAGGCGGGTGATGCGCACCCCGAAGCGGAGCTCCAGCACGAGGAGCAGCGCCCCGACCACGGCGACGACGATGAGCGCGACGCCGATGCCGATCCCGACCGGGATGCCCGTCGCGACGAACGCCACCGCCCGCTGCCCGACGAGCACGATGTAGACCACGAGCAGGACGGTCATGAGCAGCACGCCCCAGAGCGGTGACCGCAGGCCTCGCACGAGCGTCTCCTAGCCGATGCCGAGCACGGAGCCGAGTCCGACCGTCAACCCGCGCATCGGACCGACGGCCTGCAGTGCGGCACGGATGCCGGGCAGGTACGCCGCGTCGTCCCCGGTGTCGTGCCGGATGGTCAGGGTCTCGCCGGGGCCGCTCAGCACGACGTCCTGCACGGCCTTCACCCCGGGCAGCCGGAGCGAGTGGACCGGCACGCTCGCGACCTGCTGTCCGCGGGCGCGCTGGTCGACGTGTGGCGCCTCGACCGGGCCGACGTCCCGCCGGGCCTCGGCGATGAGCTCGGCCGTGCGGACCGCGGTGCCCGACGGCGAGTCGATCTTGCCCGCGTGGTGGCTCTCGACGATCTCGACCGAGGGGAACCAGGGTGCGGCGATCGTCGCCAGGTGCGTGCCGATCACCGACCCGATCGAGAAGTTCGGCACGACGAAGGCGCCCTGCTCGGGCCGGTCGGCGAGTGACGTCCGCAGCCTGCCGAGCCGCTCCCCCGACCAGCCGGAGGTGCCCACCAGCACGTTCGCGCCCGTGGCCAGGGCGTTCTCGACGATCGCGGGACTCAGAGCCGGGACGGTGACGTCGACGACGATCCGGGCGCCCGCGAAGACCGACCCGGGGGCGTCGTGTGCGCTGTCCCGCGAGGACAACCGTGCGACGAGTTCGAAGTCGTGGAGTTCCTCGACGACGGAGGCCACGAGACCCCCGAGCCGACCGGAGGCGCCGACGACGGCGACGGGAGTGACCATGCCCCCATCCTAGGATCGGAGCATGCCCGAGGATCGCAGTCAGGTCAGCGTCCGCGTCGTCCCCGCCGACCTCCCCGAGGTCGACGACCTGCTCGACCGGTACCTCGACGAACGCGAGGCGACGTTCCCGAGCGCGCAGGGCAGCTACGCACGCAAGCGCACCCCGGCCGCCGAGTTCGTCCCGCCGAACGGGGTGTTCGTGGTCGCGTTCGACGGTGACACCGCGGTGGGCTGTGGTGGGCTCCGGCGCATCCCGGACGCCGACGGCGACGTGCGCTTCGAGGTGAAGCACGTGTTCGTCGCGCCGGAGGGCCGGGGCCGCGGGGTCGCGACCGCCGTCATGGACGTGCTCGAAGCCGCCGCGGTGGAGTTCGGGGCGACCGGCGTCGTCCTCGACACCAACGACTCGCTCGTCGCAGCGGGGGCGATGTACCGCGGTCGCGGCTACGAGCGGGTGGCGGCGTTCAACGAGAACCCCAACGCGACCGCCTGGTACCGCAAGCCGGTGCGCTGACACGGCCGGCAGCCTCCCGTCCGGGATCGTCCACGGGACGGGCGGCCGGCGTCGCGTCAGAGCGGCTGCGGGACGGGCAGTCCGGTGCGGAGCTCCACCGGCAGGTGCGCCAGGTCGTTGAGTGTGACGAGCTCGGCGGGCTTCGCCGAACGGATGCGGACGATCGTGAGCGACCCGTGCGCGACGTTCGTGCCCATCCAGCGCCACTCCGGGGCCTGGAAGACCTCGCGCACGAACCAGCCGATCACGGCGTTGTGCGTGATGAGGAGGTCGTGCCGGTCCTCCATGGCGGGGGTGAACCACTCGGCGACCGCGTCGCCCATCTGCGCCTGCCCGGCGGCGATCTCCTCCTCGGTGACACCGCCGTACCAGCCCTTGTAGGCGTGCGGCATGTCGGGCGTCGGTCCGGACGGGATGCAGTCGAACAAGAGGGTGGACGGCTCCGGCTGGATGGCCGGCAGCCGCTGCTGCAGGAAGGACGCGGTCTCGCTCGGGGCGTCGAGCGGGGAGTGCCAGACGCCGTCGAAGGGCACGCCACCCAGTCGGTCCGCGATGAGCATTGCCTGCCGCTTGCCGCGTTCCGAGAGCTTGCCGTCCCGCAGACCGTGCTCGGCGTCCTGGTGTTCACCGTGCCGGACGAGGTAGAGGTAGTGCGACATCGTGGAGGTCAACCGTCGATCCCGAGTGCGGCCGCCAGACGGTCGCGCTGCACGTCGCCGACGACGGCGGTCACCGTCGGCCGGGTCAGGAGGTCGCGGGACAGGTCGAGCACGTCGGCGGCGGTGACGCGGTCGACGCGCTCCAGGGCGGTTGCGAGGTCGGTGAACTCACCGGTGCCGAGCTCGGCGCGGCCGAGGCGGGTCATCCGCGCGTCGGAGTCCTCGAGCGAGAGGGTCAGCGCGCCTTCGATCTGGCCCTTGGCACGGCGGAGCTCGTCCTCGGTGATGCCGTCGTCGACCATGCGGCGGAACTCGCCGTCGATGATCTCGACGACGCCGGTGACGTTGTCCGGAGCGCAGCCGGCGTAGACTCCGAAGGCACCGTTGTCGAGGTAGGCGGGCGCGAAGGACGAGACCGCGTAGGCCAGTCCGCGGCGCTCACGGACCTCCTGGAAGAGCCGTGAACTCATCCCGCCGCCGAGCACGGCGTTGAGGACACTGAGCACCGGGCGGCGGTCGTCGCGGAGGTCGAGACCCTGGGATCCGCGGAGCATGCTGACCTGCTCGGTGGGGCGGTGCACGACCCGCACCGAGGACTGCACCGGGTCCGCCACGGGTTGCGCGGTGCGCCGTCCGAGCGGCGCGGCTGCCGCGGCGTCGGCGAAGACGGACTCCACGAGCGCACAGAAGTGGTCGTGGTCGACGGCGCCGGCGGCGGTCACGACGATGCCGTTCGGCTCGTAGTGCTCGGCGTAGTGCGCCATCACCTCGTCGCGCTGGACCTCGCGGATCGACTCCGGGGTTCCACCGATCGGTCGGCCGAGGGCGTGTCCGTCGAAGGTCGCGGCGAAGAACGCCTCTCCGGCGACGTCGGCCGGGTCGTCCGCAGCCATCGCGAGTTCTTCGAGGATGACGCCGCGCTCGACGTCGAAGGCCGCGGGGTCGAGTGTCGAGTTCGTCACCATGTCGCCGATGACGCCCACCGCCATCGGGACGTCGGTGTCCCGGACGCGGGCGTAGTAGCAGGTGTACTCCTTCGCGGTCGCGGCGTTGTGCTCGCCACCGACGGAGTCGAACGCCACCGCGATGTCGAGCGCGCTGCGGTTCGCGGTGCCCTTGAAGAGGAGGTGCTCGAGGAAGTGCGTGGAACCGTACTGCCCGGCGCGCTCGTCTCGAGAGCCGACTCCCACCCAGTACCCGATGCTCGTGGAGTGGACGGACGGGACGGACTCGGTGAGCACACGGACGCCCGAGGCGAGAACGGTGCGCCGGACGAGGGCTCCACCGGACGTCACGAAGGACGTTTCCGGAGCCTCGAGCGGCAGCGGCACTGGGCGGTTCATCGTGATGACTCTACTGAAAGCCGTCGGGTGCACCGCCCAGTTTCCCGCCCGTGTGGGGAAGTCACTCGAACAGGGGTACAAAAAAGAAGGACAGACGGACTCGTCTGTCTGTCCTCCTTGTGCTACAGTGATGTCACCGGATCGGGAGCCCCCCTAGATCTCGATCCGGTGGCTCGGGACATCAGTCCTGCGCGGCAACGAGTCCCCCCACTCCGCCGCGGAGCCGATGACCCAAGGAGAGCCACGCTGTGACGGTCGATTCCCCCCAACCGACCGTCCAGCGTCTCCTGGGCCAGCGTCTGCAAGGACCGGTCTCGAGCAACCAGAACCTCGCGTCGCCGGACGGGTCGAGCGTCCCCCCGGCTCCCCGCTCCGGCGGCGCGAAGGTCCGCATCCTCGAGACGGCGACCCGTCTGTTCTACGAAGAGGGCATCCACGGCGTCGGCGTCGACCGTCTCATCTCCGAGGCGAGCGTCACGAAGGCGACGTTCTACAAGCACTACGGCTCGAAGGACAACCTGATCCTCGCCTACGTGCGTGAGCAGCACACGCGCGTGCAGGCCTGGATGGAGTCCGTCGTCGCCGACGCGGACACCCCCGAGTCGGCCGTCCGCGCCTGGGTCGACGCCCTCGCTGCCGACGTGAACCGCTCTGGCTTCCGCGGTTGCGCGTTCCTCAACGCCGCCGCCGAGTACCACGACCCGCGTGACCCGGTGCGCGAGGTCGTCGCGATGCACCGCGACTGGTACACCGAACGACTCGGCGACCTGCTGCAGGCCGCCGGACACCCGCTCGCCGGGGACGGTGCCGACGAGCTCATGCTCGCCCGCGACGGTGCGATGTCCGGCGCCTACGCCGGTGACGCGATCGCGGCGACCGCGGCGCTCAACCGGGTCGCGGACCGGGTCCTGTCCGCCTGAGGGGCCGGTCGACCGTTCCCGGTGTCCGTGGGGCGTGCGGGTGTTGGCTCGGAGCATGACCAACGACCCCAACTGGAACCTGCCCGACGTGGCGTCCTTCGCCCTCTCCAGCCCCGACTTCACCGACGGTGGACAGCTGCCCGGATGGGCGCGCGGCACCGACGCCGGCGGCGAAGACCGCTCCCCCGCGCTGACGTGGTCCGGCGCACCCGAGGGCACGCAGAGCTTCGTGCTCACGGTGTACGACCCCGACGCCCCCACCGGCTCGGGCTTCTGGCACTGGACGGTCTCGGACATCCCCGCGTCGGTCACGTCCCTGCCGCAGGGCGCCGGCACCGACGACACGCTGTTGCCCGAGGGCGCGACCCGTCGCCGCAACGAGTACGGGACGGACACCTTCCTCGGTGCGGCCCCGCCTGCCGGCCACGGCCCGCACCGCTACTTCTTCACGCTGAGCGCGCTCGCCGTCCCGACGCTCGAGGTCCCCGCCGACGCGACGCCGGCCGTCGTCGGCTTCATGCTCCGCGAACACCTGCTCGGTCGCGCGCAGCTCGTCGGCATCCAGGAGACGCCCGCCTCCTGACCACGCCGCCGCCCGGCGACGGACCGTCGGGAGGCCCGCCCCGCGACACGACGACGGCCGCCGTCCTTCAGGACAGCGGCCGTCGTGGTGTTCCGGCGATCGGTGATCAGCCTTCGGCGGGCATCTCCGCGTGGGTGCCGTGGTCGTCGCGACCCTCGGTGTCCACCTCGTCGGCCACGACCGGGGCGAGCGACAGCTTGCCGCGGTCGTCCACCTTGGTGACCTCGACCAGGATCTTCTGGCCGACGCCCAGGACGTCCTCGACGTTCTCGACGCGCTTGCCTCCGGCGAGCTTGCGCACCTCGGAGACGTGCAGCAGACCGTCCCGGCCCGGCAGCAGCGACACGAAGGCGCCGAAGGTGGCGATCTTCACGACGGTGCCGAGGAACTGGTCCCCGATCTCCGGGTTCGTCGGGTTCGCGATCGCGTTGACCTGGGCACGGGCGGCCTCGGCCGACGGACCGTCGACGGCACCGATGTAGACCGTGCCGTCGTCCTCGATCGAGATGTCGGCACCGGTGGTGTCCTGGATCCCGTTGATCGTCTTGCCCTTCGGGCCGATCAGCTCGCCGATCTTGTCGACCGGGATGGTGACCGAGATCACGCGCGGGGCGGTGTCGGCCATCTCGTCGGGGGCGTCGATCGCCTCGGTCAGCACGCCGAGGATGGCCGAGCGGGCCTCCTTGGCCTGCTTGAGGGCGGCGTCGAGGACCGACGACGGGATGCCGTCGAGCTTGGTGTCGAGCTGGATCGCGGTGACGAAGTCCGCGGTGCCGGCGACCTTGAAGTCCATGTCACCGAGGGCGTCCTCGGCACCGAGGATGTCGGTCAGCGCCGCGTAGCGGGTCTGACCGTCGACGGTGTCGGAGACGAGGCCCATCGCGATGCCCGCGACCGGCGCCTTGAGGGGCACACCGGCGTTGAGGAGCGACAGGGTCGAGGCGCAGACGGAGCCCATCGACGTCGAACCGTTGGAGCCGAGGGCCTCGGACACCTGACGGATGGCGTACGGGAACTCCTCGCGCGACGGCAGCACCGGCACGAGGGCGCGCTCGGCCAGGAAGCCGTGCCCGATCTCGCGACGCTTCGGCGACCCGACGCGGCCGGTCTCACCGGTCGAGTAGGGCGGGAAGTTGTAGTGGTGCAGGTAGCGCTTCTTCGTGACGGGCGACAGCGAGTCGATCTGCTGCTCCATCTTGAGCATGTTCAGCGTGGTGACGCCCAGGATCTGGGTCTCGCCGCGCTGGAAGATCGCGGAACCGTGGACGCGCGGGATCACGGCGACCTCGGCGTCGAGCGGACGGATGTCGGCGAGGCCGCGGCCGTCCATGCGGACCTGCTCGGTCAGGATGCGGCCGCGGACGACCTTCTTCGTGACCGACTTGTACGCGGCGCTGACCTGGCCGTTGGCGGTCTCGGGCAGCGTGCCCGCGGCGACCTGCTCGGCGATGGCCGCCTTGACGCGGGCCTTGAGGGCGTCGTCGGCGTCCTGGCGCTCGAGCTTGCCGGCGATCTGGTAGACGCCCGTGAGGTCCTCGAGCGCGATGGACTCGACGGCGGCGTAGACCTCGTCGGCGTACGGCGGGAAGACCGGGTAGTCCTGGATCTCCTTGGCCGACTGCGCGGCCATCTTCGCCTGCGCCTCGACGAGCACCTTGAGGAACGGCTTGGCCGCTTCGAGGCCCTGCGCCACGACGGCCTCGTCCGGCTTCGTGGCACCGCCCTCGATGAGGTCCCAGCTGTGCTCGGTGGCCTCGGCCTCGACCATCATGATCGCGACGTCCTCGTTGCCCGCCTCGTCGGTGACGACACGGCCGGCGACGGTGAGGTCGAAGACGGCGTCGGCGAGCTGCGAGGCCTTCGGGAACGCGACCCACTGGTCGGTGCCGTTCGCACCCGGGATGAGGGCGAGGCGCACACCGGCGATCGGGCCGGAGAACGGCAGACCGGAGATCTGCGTCGACGCGGAGGCCGCGTTGATCGCGAGCGCGTCGTAGAACTCGTCCGGCGCGATGCTCAGGACGGTGATGACGATCTGGACCTCGTTGCGGAGGCCGTCGACGAACGACGGGCGCAGCGGCCGGTCGATGAGGCGGCAGACGAGGATCGCCTCGGTGCTGGGGCGGCCCTCGCGGCGGAAGAACGAGCCGGGGATCTTGCCCGCGGCGTACGAGCGCTCCTCGACGTCGACCGTCAGGGGGAAGAAGTCGAAGCCCTCGCGCGGGTGCTTGCCGGCGCTGGTGGCCGACAGCAGCATGGTCTCTTCGTCCAGGTACGCGGCGACGGCACCCTGTGCCTGCTGCGCGAGACGACCGGTCTCGAACCGGACCGTCCTGGTGCCGAAGCGACCGTTGTCGATGATCGCTTCGGCGAACTTGATCTCGGGACCCTCCAAGAGGATGCCTCCTTGCGTGTGTGATGCAGCAGACCCGGCCTCGGGCACACGCGTGCACGTGCGCTCCACGACGCGGAACGCATGTCTGGCCAGCAGTAGAAGCACTCGGGACGCGTGTCCGGCCCGGATGCCACCACCGATGACCAGCTTCGTGCCGGTCTGCGTGCGGTGTTGTGTGTCGTCTCGGGGAACGGTCCCCAGACGAGCCGACCTTAGCATTCTGCGGTGGACCAGCGGCGGCGCTGACGGCGAACGGGCGTGTCCTCGGTAGCCTGCACCCATGCGCGGGGAAGCAGCACGACGGAACGCCGGACCACGGGTCGCAGCACCGGGCGACGTCCCTCGGCGGACGGGGGCCCGTCGTGCCCTCCTCGTCGCGGGCGTGCTGGTCGGCGCCCTCCTGGTCCCCGCCGTGACCGCGGCGCCGTCCTCGGCGACCGAGTACCCGACGTGGCAGGACGTCGAGCGGGCGAAGGGCGACGAACAGGCGAAGCAGGCCGAGGTGACGAAGGTGCGCGCGGCGCTGCGCGCGGTCCAGGCCGACGCGGCCGAGACGTCGCAGGCCGCCCTCGAGGCCGCAGCCGACGCCGCTGCGGCCGAGGCGGACCTGACCGAGGCCACGCGGACCGCGACGGGCCTCCAGGCCCAGGCCGACGAAGCGTCCGCGACCGCCGAGCGCGCCCGCACCCGGGCCGGGCAGCTGGCCGCCGACCTGTACCGGGACGGCTCGACCGACCAGATGACGACGCGGATCGCGACGGCCGACGACCCCGAGCAGCTGCTCTACCAGCTCGGCGCGCTCGACCAGCTGTCGACGACGTGGGACGGGGTGATGGACGAGGCCGAGGTCGCCGCCGGCACCGCGTCCGCACTGCACGACCAGGCGGCGCGGGCCGAACACGAGCGTGCGTCCCTCGCGGCCGCGGCGGAGACGACGGCGTCGACCGCGCGCGCGGCGAAGCGCCGGGCGGACGCGGCCGTGGCCCGGACCCGGTCGCACAGCGACGAGCTGTACGCGCAGCTCGCCGAGCTCGAGGACTCCACCGCCGAGACCCAGCGCCGCTACGAGGTCGGGCAGGCGGTCGCGGCACAGGCGGCGGCGCAGGCAGCCGCGGCACGGGCCGCCGCCGAGTCTGCGGCACGGTCGGCATCGGGGGCTGCGACGTCGTCGGACAACGCCTACCCGAGCACCGACGGTGTCACGGTCGACCCGGCGGCCGCGCAGGCCTACGCGCGCAGGGCCCTCGGCAGCCACGGGTGGGGGGACGACCAGTTCGGCTGTCTCGTCTCGCTGTGGACGCAGGAGTCCGGCTGGCGGGCGAACGCGCTCAACTCCTCGAGCGGTGCGTACGGGATCCCGCAGGCCCTGCCTGCGTCGAAGCTCGCCGCCGCGGGCGCGGACTGGCGGACGAACGCCGAGACGCAGATCGACTGGGGCCTGGCGTACATCCAGGACCGCTACGGGTCACCGTGCGGTGCGTGGGACCACGAGATGAGCGTCGACCCGCACTGGTACTGACCGTGCGGGCCCCAGCGGCCTGCAGCTCGAGCGGGTCCGTCCCGGCGGCCTAGTTCCGCAGGCCGCCGAGCAGTGACGCGAAGTCGGTGACCTCCGGTAGCGCGTCCGCCGACTGCGGCTGCCGCCGGGAGGCCCGGACCGCCCAGGCGAGATCGGCCCCACCCCGGCGGATCCGTGCGTCGAGCGCGCCCGCGTCGTCGCTCCCCCAGTCGTCCGTGGCCGCGAAGACAGCGGTGGGGACGACGGCGGCGCGGAGGTAGGCGAACACCGGCCGGATGCCGTGCTCGAGGGCGAGCGAGTGCCGTGCGGTCCCGCCGGTCGCGCCGAGCAGCACCGGCATGTCGGTGAGGGCGTCCTTGTCCAGCACGTCGAGGAAGGACTTCGCCAGGCCGCTCATGCCCGCCGTGAAGACCGGCGTGACGAACACGACCGCGTCCGCCTCGACGACCGTTGCCGTCGCGGCCGCGAGTGCCGGTGCGGAGAAGCGGGTCAGCATCGCGTCGGTGATCTCGTGCGCGAGCGGGCGGAGGTCGACGTTGCGGACCTGGACCGGGCCTCCCGGCTCGCCCTCGAGCGCGGCGACGGCGGCGGCCGCGAGGCGGTCGGCGAGGAGGCGGGTCGAGCTGGGCTCGGAGAGACCGGCGGAGACGACGGCGATGGTGGTCATGGGAGCTCCCGACTTTCAATGCGTTTGCATGAACGGTACACGGAACCGGGCCGGACCCGTCGGCATTCCCGGGCACGTGTCGGAACGGGGCGCTGGTCGGCGACCGGGCATCCTGGACGACGGAACTCCGGGAACGACGGAGCCCCGAACCTCACGAGGAGGACCGGGGCTCCGGACCAGCAGGGCTGCGACGAGGCAGCACCCTGACGATGACTAGCGGCGCAGGCCGAGGCGCTCGATGAGCGCGCGGTAGCGGGCGATGTCGACGTCGGAGAGGTAACCGAGGAGACGGCGACGCTGACCGACCATGAGCAGCAGGCCACGACGCGAGTGGTGGTCGTGCTTGTGCTCCTTGAGGTGCTCGTTCAGGTCGTTGATACGACGCGTCAGAACGGCGACCTGGACCTCGGGGGATCCGGTGTCGCCCGGGTGGGTCGCGTACTCTTCGATGATCTCCTGCTTGATCTTCGCGTCAAGTGCCATGGAGGATCCCCTTTCCTGCTCTGCGTGAGAGCGTGTCCGTTGCGCGGTGCTCACACCTGCTGTGTGAGCGCTCTTGATCCGCGGCCGTTCGACGGCAACCGAACGAGCATACCAGAGCGGGAGCAGGCCAGGACGAGCCGGCGGGCTCAGGCGGTCCGGGCACGCAGGGGTCGACGCCGACGCCGCTCGGGCAGCAGGCTCCGGACGAACCCGACGAACGTCGCACCGAGCAGGCCGCCCATGCCGTTCGACAGCACGTCGCGGGGGTCGGCGACCCGGTAGGGCAGGTACACGGCCTGCGCGAACTCGATCCCGACCGACAACCCCACGGCGACGACCGCGCCGAGGATCCACCAGCGTCGGGGCAGCCACAGCGCGGCGATCAGCCCGACCGGCACGAACATCGCGACGTTCGCGAGGAACTCGGTCCGGTCGTAGGTGAACCACGCGCCGTGCGGCAGCTGCTGGACCCAGGCGACCGCGTGCAGGACGAGGGAGTTCTCGGCCTCGGTGAAGACGTGCGGCGTCAGCGTCATGCGCCAGATCACCCAGGCGTAGCCCGCCGTCAGGGCGAGGAGGAGCAGTTTCCGCAGCATCACGTCAGTCTGGGGCACCGCTGCTGGCCGGGTGCTGGGCAGTGCCCTGGCATCCGGTGCCGATCGGATGGGAACATGGCCGACAGCAGCGGCGTCGATCGGGGGCGGCGCGCGACAGGGAGGATCGGCCGATGCCGGGAGTGCAACGGGCGTCGACCGCGAGACAGTGGGTGTGGATCGGGGTCGTGGCCGCGCTCGTCGTCGCGGTGGTCGTCGCGGTGACCGTGGTCCTGCCCCGGACCGGGGACCGGCAGGTCGTGCACCGCAAGAGCGTCGCCGAGGCCTGGCCCGGCGGGCTCGCGCACCAGCCCTCCAGCGCCAACCAGCCGCGCTGGCACGTGACGGCCGCGCGCGAGGCGGGACGGGCGGCCACGGCGGAGCGGCTGGCCGTGATCGCCGACCAACCCATCGCGACCTGGCTCACCGACCCCTCGGTACCGGAGACGGTCGCCACCGTGGAGCGCGTCCTCGCCGCCGCCCGGGCACAGCAGAAGACGCCGGTGTTCGTGCTGTACGCGATCCCGGACCGCGACTGCGGACACTGGTCCCGCGGCGGCACGACGGCCGACGCCTACCTGCCGTGGGTCCGGGCGGTCGTGCGGGCGCTCGCGGGCTCGCACGCGGTCGTCCTCGTCGAGCCCGACTCGATCGCGCAGATCGCCGTCTGCGCGCGCCTGCGCGACACCCGGCTGCCGCTCCTCCGGGAGGCCGTCGGCGCCCTGAGCGGCCACGGGCTGACGGTGTACCTCGACGGCGGCAACGAGAACCGCGTACCGGTGCCGACGATGGCCGACTGGCTGCGGCGCGCGGGCGTCGACCGGGTGCAGGGCTTCGCCGCGAACGTGTCGAACTTCTACCGCGTCGACCAGGAGCGTGCCTACGCCGACGAGCTGGCCGACACGATCGGCGGTGACCCGCATTTCGTCATCGACGTCTCGCGGAACGGGCAGGGCTGGCGCGGTGACTGGTGCAACCCCGACGGCGCCGGCCTCGGGCAGACGCCGCACGTCACCCGCGGCACGACGCGGCTCGACGCACTGCTCTGGGTGAAGACGCCCGGACTGAGCGACGGCAGCTGCAACGGCGGTCCGGCCGCCGGCGAGTGGTGGGAGTCGTACGCGCTCGCCCTGGTCGCCAACCGCAAGCGGGGCTGACGCCAGCCCGGTCGCGCTGTCGGCCGCCGGTGGTTGCATGTCGCCATGACCAGCCGCACCCGGCGCTCCGTCGTCCCGCCGTACCTGCTCCGTGCCGTCGCCGACGCGCCGGAGGACCGCTTCCCACGGGCCACCTCGGCCGCACGCACGGCGCTCGCCACGATCGACCTCGTCCAGGAGCCGAAGCAGGCGACCGGCCTCCGGGCTGCCCGGACCGTCGGTCGGACGGACACGTCGCCGCAGCGGACGGTCTCGGACGCTGCCGGCACCACCACCCTGCCGGGCAGGGCGGTCCGGCTCGAGGGCGAGGGCGACACCGGCGACCCGGCCGTCGACGAAGCGTACGCCGGGCTCGGCGCCACGCACGCGTTCTGGCTCGACGTGTTCGGCCGTGCGTCGATCGACGGCGCCGGACTCCCCCTCGACGCCACCGTGCACTACGGACAGCAGTACGACAACGCATACTGGGACGGTCGACGGATGGTGTTCGGTGACGGGGACGGCGAGGTCTTCCGGCGCTTCACGATCGCCCTCGACGTGATCGGGCACGAGCTCGCACACGGTGTCACCCAGTACACCGCCGACCTCGTCTACCAGGGGCAGTCGGGCGCGCTCAACGAGTCGATGAGCGACGTGTTCGGGTCGCTCGTGGCCCAGTACGCGGCCGGGCAGACGGCGGAGCAGGCGACCTGGCTCATCGGCGCCGGCCTCTTCACCGACGCCGTGCAGGGGGTGGCCCTCCGCTCGATGCGGGCGCCCGGCACGGCGTACGACGACCCGGTGCTCGGGAAGGACCCCCAGCCGGCGACGATGGCGGACTACGTCGACACGACCGAGGACCAGGGCGGGGTGCACCTCAACTCCGGCATCCCGAACCACGCGTTCTTCCTGGCGGCGACGGCGATCGGCGGTCCGGCCTGGACCGGGGCCGGCGCCGTGTGGTGGGACGCGCTGACGTCCGCCGAGGTCGGCGCGTCGATCGACTTCGCGGGGTTCGCGGCCGTCACCGTGCGGGTGGCCGCTGACCGGTTCGGCGTCCGGTCCCGCGAGCACACCGCGGTGGCCGAGGCGTGGCGGAGCGTCGGGGTGCGGCCCTGACCCGCAGCCCGACGGCTGGACCGACCGCGTGCTGACGGCGTAGGTTCCGCAGCATGCAGATCGTCGTGCACCGCAGCGGTGGGTTCGCCGGGACGACGCGGAGCTGGCGGGTCGACACCGACTCCCGACCCGACCAGGACCGGTGGGACGCGCTCGTGGGGGCACTCCCCCGCGACGTCGCCGGGCCGGCGGACGACGACGGTGTCCGGGACGACTTCGTCTGGACGGTGAGCGTGGCCCGGACGACGGTGACGATCCCCGGGCGGCGGCTCGACGGCCCGTGGGCGACGCTCGTGGAGCGCGTGCGCGACCAGGGCGAGCCGGGCTGATCGGGCGAGCGCCGGGCCTCCCGTCCGCCGTGACGGGCAGCCGCCACGCCGACAGCTGCCCGCTGCTCGCTGCTCGCTGCTCGCTGAGCAGCCGGAGCCGGGGTCGGGCCGGCCAGAGCGGTTCGGGGACCGGCGGCCGGCGGCCGGTTCAGGCGACCGTCAGGACCGTCAAGCGCCGCGTCGGACGCGTCATCGCGACGTAGACCGCTGCCGCCGCCCGGGCCGCGTCGGACCCGACCCGGTCCGGGTCGACGAGCAGGACGCCGTCGAACTCCAGCCCCTTCGCGTCCGCGCCGGTGAGCACGGTCACCGACCCCGGGCGCGGCGAACCCAGGCCACGGACGTCGGCGTCGGTCCGGGCGAGGCGCTCCCGGACGGCGGTGACGTCGGCCTCCGGCACGATGACGCCGATCGTCCCCGACCCGATCAGGTCCCGCTCGGCGTCGACGCGCTCGGCGACCGCGTCGAGGAGGTCCGCACGGGCGACGGTCAGCTCCTCGACCGGGTCGCCGTCGCGCACCGCCTCGTTCGCGGTCACGGTGAGCCCCGCCGACTCGGCGAAGGCACCGGCGGCCTCGACGATGGAACGCGGCGTTCGGTAGTTGACGGTGAGCTCCTCGACCCGCGAGTCGAGCGGCACCTGCGGAGCACGACCACGACGACGACGGGCCAGCGCCCCGCGCACGTCGTCCCAGGTCCGGGCGGCACCGGGCGACGACCCCTGCGCCATGTCCCCGACGATCGTGAAGGACCGGAGCGGGTTGCGCCGGGCGAGGATCCGCCACTGCATCGGCGAGAGCTCCTGCGCCTCGTCGACGACGATGTGCCCGTAGGTCCATTCGCGGTCCTCGGCGGCGCGCTCGGCCGTGGAGCGGGGGTCCCCGCCCTCGGCGAACGCCCCGGCGACCTGCTCGGCGCTGACGATCCCCTCGACACCCATGTTCTCGATGGCCTGCCGGGCGTTCTCGATGTCCCGGTTCCGGCTCGCCTTCGCCTGCCGCTTCGCCGCACCACCGGTCGGGTCGAACACGCCGAGCAGCTCGGCGGCCTCGTCGAGGAGCGGGACGTCCTCGACCGTGAACCCGGCGCCGCGCGCACGGCGGAGCAGTGCCCGACGCTCGGGGGTCCAGTTCGGCGTCAGGGACTCGAGCCAGTTCGGCCGGGCGTACAGGTCCTCGAGGAGCTTCTCGGCGGGCAGCGGCAGCCATGCGGTGTTGAGCAGGACGCGGGCGTCGTGCGAGCTCCGGATGTCCTCGCGCAGGACCTTCTCGTCAGCCTCGTCGACCGTCGTCCCACGCTGCCGCAGCTGCTCGGCCAGGAGGCGCGTCATGGCGTCGAGAGCGCTCTTGTTGAAGGTGACGCGAGCGACGTTGTGCGGCTTCCCGCGGTCCTGCGCCCGACGCATCGCCTCGGCGACGAGCTGCGGCGGGACGACCAGTCGCTCGCCCTCGACGTCGAGCGTCACGGTCTCGGTCGGGACGACCTGGCGCGAACGGACGGCTCGACGGAGCAGGTCGGCCATCTCGGCGGAGCCCTTCACGGCGGCGACGTCACGGCGGTCGTGGACCGTGGTGTGCAGCCCCGGGTACAGCGAACCGAGGGACGCCATCACGACGCCGGTCTCACCGAGGGACGGGAGCACCTGCTCGATGTAGGTGAGGAACGCCGGCGACGGTCCCACGACGAGCACGCCGGACCCGCGCAGCCGCTCGCGGTACGAGTAGAGCAGGTACGCCGCCCGGTGCAGGGCGACGGCGGTCTTGCCGGTGCCGGGACCACCCTGCACGATGAGGACGCCCTCGAGCGGCGACCGGATGATGCGGTCCTGCTCACCCTGGATCGTCGCGACGATGTCGGTCATCCGGCCGGTGCGCTCGGCGGTGACGGCCGCGAGCAGGGCTCCTTCGCCCTGCAGGTGCGTCCGCTCGTCGTCGTACAGCGAGGCGTCGAACACCTCGTCCTCGACGCCGACGACCGACCGGCCCTCGAGCGTCAGGTGGCGGCGGGCACGCATGCCCATCGGGTGCGCCGCCGTCGCCTGGTAGAAGGCACTCGCCCCGGGCACGCGCCAGTCGAGGAGCAGCGGACGGTGATCGGCGTCCCGGAGGCCGACCCGGCCGATGTACCGGAACGTGTCCTCGTCGGCGGGCGGGTCCTGCACCTCGAGTCGCCCGAACACCAGGCGGTCGCCCACCTGTCGGAGCGTGGCGACGGTGTCCTCGTACAGCCTGGCGAACGCGTCACGCTCGGTGCGGCTCTGGTGGTTGCCCCCGACGGCCTGGCGACGGGTCTCGACGAGGCGCTGTTCGGCGTCGGCGGTCAGCTCGTCGAGACGGCGGAACAGCCCGTCGACGTACCCGCGCTCGCGGTCGATCTCGGTCGGTTCGGACACACGCGCTTCGGACACTCGCAACCCTTCGGGACAGGGGTACCAATGGTATCCCCCTGCCCCGGTCGGGTTCGACGCGAGTGCGGCGTCTACATCTCCTCGTGCGTGTCCGGGTCGCCGTCCCAGAGCCGACCGCGCTCGAGCGCCGAGATGGCCCGGACCTCGTCGTCGGTCAGCGTGAAGCCGAACACGTCGAGGTTCTCGCGCTGGCGGTCCGGGTCGCCCGACTTCGGGACCGGGACGGCGCCGAGCTGGACGTGCCAGCGGAGCACGACCTGGCCGGCCGACACCCCGTGTGCCGTGGCGGCGGCGGTGACGGGCTCCTCCGTGAGGAGCTCGGACTGCTTCGCCAGCGGGCTCCAGCTCTCGGTCACGATGCCGAGACGCTCGTGCACGGCGCGGAGCTCGGCCTGCGGGAAGTACGGGTGCAGCTCGACCTGGTTCACCGCGGGGGCGACCCCGGTGGCGTCGAGGATGCGGTCGAGGTGCTCCGGCGTGAAGTTCGAGACGCCGATCGAGCGCACCTTGCCGCTGTCGCGGAGGTCGACGAACGCCTTCCAGGTCTCGACGAACTTCCCGACCGAGGGGTTCGGCCAGTGGATGAGGTACAGGTCCAGGTGGTCGAGCCCCAGGTTCGCCAGGGTCTCGTCCACGGACCGGTGCGCCTCGTCGTAGCCGTGGTGGCGTCCCGGCAGCTTCGACGTCACGACGAACTCGTCGCGCGGCACGTCGGACTCGCCGACCGCGCGGCCCACCGCGTCCTCGTTGCCGTAGTTCAGCGCGGTGTCGAGCAGGCGGTACCCGCTCGTGATCGCTGCGCCGACCGCCGCGACCCCGTCGTCCCCGTCGAGCGAGTACGTGCCGAGACCGAGCGCCGGGATCCGGTGCCCGTCGTTCAGCTCGAGGGTCGGGACCTCCGGGACGCCCGCCATCAGCGGACCCCGAGCAGGTCGATGACGAAGATGAGCGTCTTGCCGGAGAGGAAGTGTCCGCCACCGGCCGGGCCGTAGGCGAGCTCCGGCGGGACGACGAGCTTGCGGCGACCGCCGACCTTCATGCCGGGGATGCCCTCCTGCCAGCCGCGGACGAGTGCCGCGAGGGGGAAGTCGATCGGCGCGCCGCGGCCCCAGGAGCTGTCGAACTCCTCGCCGGACTCGTACTCGACGCCGGCGTAGTGCACCTTGACGGTCGAGCCGGCCTCGGCGACCTCGCCGTCGCCCTCGACGATGTCGGTGATGACGAGGTCGGTGGGGGCCGGGCCCTCGGGGGCGTCGAACTCGGGCTTGCTGTTCAGGTCAGTCATGCCCGCCAGTCAACCAGAGGACGCGCACGTGCCCCGCAGGAGCCCTCCAGGCCACAGAATGGTTCCATCGTGACACCAGATGCCCCCGCGAAGCCCCGCCGTTCCCTGCTCGCCGACCTGACCCCGCTCCGCCGCTCCCCCGCGTTCGCGCGGCTCTGGATCGGCAGCTCGATCGCCGGCATCGGCACCATGATGACGAGCGTCACGGTGGGCCTCGAGGTGTACGAAGTCACCCGGTCCACCTTCATGGTGTCGCTCGTCGGCGTCATCTCCCTCGTCCCGATGATCCTCGCCGGCCTGTACGGCGGGATGCTCGCCGACGCCTTCGACCGCCGCACCGTGGCCCTGGTCTCCGCGGTCCTGGCGTGGGTGTCGACCGCGCTCATCGCCGCCCACGCGTGGCTCGGCTTCGACAGCGTCACGCTGCTGTACGTCCTCGTCACCGTGAACGCCGTCGCCGGCACCGTGATCGGGGCGTCGCGGGCGGCGATCGTGCCCCGCCTGGTCGGCATCGAGCTGCTCCCCGCGGCGAGCGCCCTCAACAGCATCAGTGCCGGGTTCTCGGTGACCGTCGGTCCTGCCGTCGGCGGCGTGCTCGTCGCCGCGTTCGGCTTCGCGCCCACCTACACGGTCGACGTCGTCCTGTTCAGCGCGGCGTTCCTCGGGGTGGTCACCCTGCCGCGGATGGCCCCGGAGCACGACGCCCTGCGCCCCGGGCTGTCGTCGCTGATCGAGGGGGCGAAGTTCCTCCGCCGCTCGCGCAACATCACGATGACGTTCGTGCTCGACATCATCGCGATGACCTTCGGGCAGCCCCGGGTGCTGTTCCCCGCGATCGGCGCCCTCGTCGTGGGCGGCGGGTCGATCACCGTCGGGACCCTGACGGCGGCCTACGCCATCGGCGCGCTGCTCTCGGGGATCTTCTCCGGCCCGCTCGGCCACGTGCGCCGCCAGGGCGAGGCGGTCGGCTGGGCGATCACGGTCTACGGTGGAGCGATCGCTGCGTTCGGCGTCGTCGTCGCCTGCGCGCACCTCCTCGGCGGCCGGGCCTCCGAGACGTTCTCGGCGGGCATCCTGCCGGCGCTGGCGCTCTGCGCGCTCTTCCTCGCCGTGGCTGGCGGCGCGGACAACGTGAGCAGCGTGTTCCGCGGGACGATCCTCCAGGCCGCCGCGCCGGACGGGATGCGCGGCCGGCTGCAGGGCATCTTCATCGTGGTCGTGACCGGTGGACCGCGGGTCGGCGACCTGTACGCCGGGCTCGTGGTCGCCGCCGGGTTCGCGTACCCGCCGGTGATCGGCGGGGTGCTCATCATCGCGCTCGTGGCGCTGTTGCTCCGGCTCGTCCCGTCCTTCCGGCGGTACGACGCCCTGCACCCGAACGCGAACTGAGGCGCCCGGCACGTCACCGGCTGACGGACGGGAGGCGCGGGGAGCGGCCGCCACGGGCCTGGCGTCCGACGCCGGACGGGGACCCGCCGCTCGCCTCCCAGGTCAGGGCTGGCGGGGGCGGGAGGTCACTTCGCGCTCGTGCTGCTCGAGCATCGCCTCGGTGACCACCGGCATCGCGCCGGTCGCCAGTTCGATGCCGGACAACCGGGCCGGGCTGAGGACGCGGTGCACCTGGTGCTCGTCCATCAGGCCGGCCGCGATCACCAGTGTCGAAATCGGCGTCGAGGTCGTCAGCGCCGTGTGCGCGATCGAGGCGGCGGCCGCGTAGCCGATGTACGGCGTCAGCGCGGTGACGACGCCGACGTTCGTGTCGACCTGAGCGGCGAGCTTGGCCTCGTTCGCCTCGATGCCGGTGACACAGTGCTCGCGGAGGGTCGCGCAGCCCCGCGCCATCCACTGCAACGACTGCAGGATCGAGTGCGCGATGATCGGCTCGAAGGCGTTGAGCTGGAGCTGTCCGCCCTCGGCCGCCATCGTCACGGTCGTGTCGGCGCCGGCGACGGCGAACGCGATCTGGTTCACGACCTCCGGGATCACCGGGTTCACCTTGCCCGGCATGATCGACGAGCCGGCCTGGCGTGCCGGCAGCGTGATCTCGCCGAGGCCCGCCTGCGGACCGGACGCCAGCAGCCGCAGGTCGTTGCAGATCTTCGAGAGCTTGGCGGCACTGCGCTTCACCGTGCCGGAGAGGGTCATGAACGAACCGGCGTCACTCGTCGCCTCGATGAGGTCCGGAGCGGTGACGACGTCGATGCCGCTCGCCTCCTGCAGCTGCCGGCGCACCTCGTCGCGGTAGAGCGGATCGGCGGTGATGCCGGTCCCGATGGCCGTCGCGCCGAGGTTCATCTCCGCCAGCAGCGGCACCACCCGGCGGAGCTGGACGACGTCCTCCTGGATGGTGTGCGCGAAGCCGGTGAACTCCTGCCCGAGGGTCATCGGCACGGCGTCCTGCAGCTGGGTGCGGCCGACCTTGAGGACGTCGGCGAAGGCGTTCCCCCGCTCGGCGAACGCGGCCGAGAGCTGCTCGAGCTGGTCGGCCAGACGGCGCACCCCGTAGATCATCGCGATCTTGATGCTCGTCGGGTACGTGTCGTTCGTCGACTGGCTGCGGTTCACGTGGTCGATCGGGTGCAGGTACGCGTAGTCCCCGCGCTCCCGGCCGAGCAGTTCGAGGGCCCGGTTCGCCAGGACCTCGTTCGTGTTCATGTTCGTGCTGGTGCCCGCGCCGCCCTGCACGACATCGACGACGAACTGGTCCCGCAGCGCCCCGTCACGGACCTCCTGCGCGGCCCGGTCGATGGCGTCGGCACGCTCGGCGTCGAGCACCCCGATCGCCCGGTTCGCGCGGGCGGCGGCCTGCTTCACGGTGACGAGGGCGGCGACGAGGTCCGGGTACACCGCGATCGGCACCGACGCGATCGGGAAGTTCTCCATCGCCCGCAACGTGTTGATGCCCCAGTAGGAGTCGACCGGCACCTCCCTCGAGCCCAGGGAATCGGTCTCGGTGCGGGTGGCAGCGCTCGTCACGTCGTGGTCCTCTCCGTCGCGGTCACGTCCCGAGGGTAGTCCGCGACCGTCCGGCCGGTACGGCGCGGCGTGCTCGGCGGGACGTGGCCGCGCGGTCCGCGTCAGTGGAAGGCGGGGACGATCAGGTAGATGCCGTACAGCACGGCCGCGCCGCAGAGCGCGAAGCAGACCACGGCGAGCGCCCGGAACAGCCGGATCGCCGTCGCGGCCGCGGTCGGGTCCGGGAACCCGGCGGTGGCGGGGCCGATCGTCCCGTCGTCCTTCACGGTGTACTTGCCGGCGCGGGCGTCGGCGGCGCTCCAGAACCGGAGGCCGACCGAGTACACGGCGACGACGAAGCAGGCCGAGACGACGGCGACCAACGCCACGAGCAGGAAGGCTCCCCAGTCGATGCTCATCAGCAGGTCCTCCCCAGCAGGAACGCTCCACAGCTTCCGTCCATGGTGATGCCCATCAGCGACGGCCTCCCTTGCGTCCGGCCATGCGACGGAGGGTCCGCTCGCGGCTCAGTTCGGCGCGTCGGGCGGCGACCGCCTCGGCACGCTTGGCGCGCTGCAGGTCGCGCTGCTCCTTGCGGGTCAGCACGGCGTTCGCGGCGACGTCCACCTCGATCGCCGAGGCGTGCTCGTGCGGTTTGCGCAGCGACCAGAGGTACAGGCCGAGGACCACCGCACCGCCGACCACGGCGTCGACGACGAGGCCGACCACGCCGAAGTGCGCGATGCCCGAGGCGACCGCGCCGACCGCTGCGGCAGCCGGGAGCGTGATGAACCAGGCGATGACGATCTTGCCCGCCGTCGACCACTGGATCTTCGACCCGCGGCGGCCGAGGCCGGCACCGATGATGGACCCGGACGACACCTGGGTCGTCGACAGGGCGAACCCGAGGTGGCTCGAGGCGAGGATCGTCGCGGCGGTCGACGCCTCGGCCGCGAAGCCCTGCGTCGCCCGGATCTCGGTGATCCCCGACCCGAGCGTGCGGATGATCCGCCAGCCGCCCGTGTACGTGCCGAGCGCGATCGCCAGGGCGCAGGCGGCGACGACCCAGAACTGCACGCCCTGGTCGGCGGACTGCGCTCCCGAGGCGATGAGGGTCAGCGTGATGACGCCCATCGTCTTCTGCGCGTCGTTCGTGCCGTGCGCCAGCGACACCATCGAGCTGGTGAACACCTGGCCGATCCGGAAGCCGCCGCGCTCGTTCGGGAACACGGGCCGCCGGGTGATCCGGTACGCGATCCGCGTGGCGAGCAGCGACACCAGGGCCGCGATCACCGGCGACAGGAACGCCGGGATGATCACCACCGTCAGCAGGGCCGCGTAGTTCACCGAGTCGAAGCCGGCACCGACGATCGCGGCACCGATGAGCCCGCCGAACAGCGCGTGCGAGGACGACGACGGCAGTCCGCGCAGCCACGTGATCATGTTCCAGACCACCGCCCCGATCAGGCCGGCGAAGATCATCTCCGGACTGATGGCGACGCCACCGGGTCCCTCGTTGATGAGCCCGTGCGAGATCGACGTCGCCACAGCGGTGCTGAGGAACGCCCCGACGAGGTTGAGCACCGCTGCGACGGAGACCGCCACCGTGGGCTTCATGGCGCCGGTCGCGATCGGGGTCGCCATTGCGTTGGCGGTGTCGTGAAAACCGTTTGTGAAGTCGAAGAAGAGGGCCAACGCAATGACCAGGACGACTATGAGCGTGATGTCCACCGCGGGCAAGTGTCCCAGGCCGGGCGGTGCTGAGCAAGCCGAGTGGTCACCTGGTGTTCACCCGGGCTTCACATCCGCTCAGGTCGGGACGGAACCGATGGGAGGATGGGGCCCGTGGACATCGCCGAGTTGCTCATCCTGTTGGTCGGATCGCTCGCCGTCACCGGGTTCGCCCGCGCCTGGGGTCTCCCCGCTCCGCTGCTCGTGACGGCGGTCGCGCTCGGGGTGTCGTTCATCCCGGGCCTGCCGCACATCGAGATCGACTCCGAGGTCATCCTGACGGTCGTCCTGCCGCCGCTGCTCTACTCCGCCGCGCTCGACGTGTCGTGGCAGAGCTTCCGGGGGTCGATCAAGCAGATCCGACGACTCGGCGTCTTCCTCGTCATCGTCACGGCGCTGGCCGTGGGCCTGGCCGCGTACCTGATCATCCCGGACATGACGTGGCCCGCAGCGATCCTGCTCGGTGCGATCGTCGCCCCGCCGGACGCGGTCTCCGCCGCCGCGATCGGACGGAAGCTCGGACTCCCCCGTCGGGTGATGACGGTCCTGTCCGGCGAGAGCCTCATCAACGACGCCGCGTCGCTCACGCTGGTCCGGGTGTTCACGCTCATCATCGCCGGGACGTCCCTGACCATCTGGCAGGACCTCGGGATCTTCGGACTCGCGATCGGCGTCGGCCTCGTCGTCGGCGGCGTGCTCGGCGTCGTCGTGCACTGGATCCGGATGCGGATCAACGACCCCGTCGTCGAGACGATCATGAGCATCCTGCTGCCGTTCGTCGCGTACATCCTGGCGGAGGAACTGTCCGGCTCCGGGGTCATCGCGGTCGTCACGGCCGGTCTCTACATCGGCTACAACTCCCCCAAGGAGGGCTACGCGACCCGGCTGCAGGAACGCCCGCTGTGGACGAGCGTCGACGTCATCCTCGAGGGCTTCGTCTTCGCGCTCATCGGCCTGCAGCTCAGCACCGTCGTGCAGGACCTCGTCGAGAGCGAGCGGAGCCTCGGCCAGACCCTGACCGCGGCGGCCGTCGTGCTCGCGGTCGTCATCGTCGTGCGTCCCCTCTTCATCTTCGAGTCGTACGCGCGGAACCGCCTGCACGGCCGGTTCATCCGACCGCTCCGGATCCGCGCCTCCCGGGGGCACCGGTCCCTCCGGTGGATCCGCGGCTCGGCCGAACCGAAGCTCAACTGGCGGGAACTCACCGTGATCTCGTGGACCGGGATGCGCGGAGTGGTGACGCTCGCTGCGGCGGCCTCCGTCATCGACAACCCGATCGAGATCCCCGCGCAGGACACCATCGTCGTCATCGCGTTCATCGTCACGGTCGGCACCCTCCTGCTGCAGGGCCTGACGCTGCCGCTCGTGATCCGCGCCCTCAAGGTGCAGGACCCCGCCGAGGACGACCAGGACCGCCGCAGCGAGATGCTGCTCAACCAGCGCACGACGGTCGCCGCGATCGAGCTGCTCGACCGTCGTCGCCCGGACTGGGCCGAGCGCTACGGCCACCAGGCGGTCGACTCGGTCGTCGCCCGGCTGAAGGCCCGTCTGGAACGGCAGGCCGAGACCTTCCGGCAGGACGCAGAAGAAGAGGAGACCGAGGAGCGCAACGCCCCCGCACGGCTCCGCGGCACCCAGATCCAGGACATCCGGCGTGAGCTGCTCGACCGCCGCCGCGAGATCGTGCTCGAGGAACGCGAGAAGGGCAACCTGGACGAAGAGGTCATGCGCCGCGTGCTCGTGACGCTCGACGCCGAAGAGCTCGCGATGGACTCCGCGCAGGCCTCACGCAGCCGCTCCTGATCGCCGCCCTCCTCCCCCGAGCCGCCCGGCCGACGCGGCGTATCCTGGGCGCCAGACGACGAGACAGGAGCGCAGCGCCGAGTGAGCACCCCGCGGAACCACGAACGCAGGAACAACGACCTGCCGGTGCCCAGCGCCGACACCGTGGTGAGCGGAACGCCGTCCGCGCCGCCACGGTCACCGCGTCCACCGCGCGCGACCCGGCCCACGCCGCCACCGAAGCAGCACATCGGCCGTTACCGCCGCTGGTACTCCACGCTGCACCCGTCGCTCCAGCTCATCGGCCTGCAACTCTGGATGCCGCTGTTCTTCATCGTCGGGTTCTGCCTCTGCTACGTCTTCGCCTTCCACGCGCCGCACCCGCACGACGTCCCGGTGGCGCTCGTCGGCAGCGACCCGACGTTCGTCGCCGCCGTGCAGAAGGCCCTGCCGGGCGAGTTCGTCTTCCACTCCTACGACTCCCTCGCGGCGGCGAAGCGCGATGTCCTCGCCGGTTCGATGGCGGTGGCGTACGACCCGTCGACGAACGAGTTCTTGAAGGCCAGCGCGCACCAGTTCCAGGTCGCGAACCTCGTCCCGGCGACGCTCACGGCGGTGCTGACCGGCATCGGGGTCGCGACGCCGGAGGTCACCGAACTCGCCGCGCTCCCGGCGTGGGACGAGTACGGCACGGTTCCGATGTACGTCATGCTCGCGTGGTGCATCGGCGGCTACATGGTGGCGATGTTCATCGGCATCATGGGCGGCCCGCTGCGGCACCGCACCCGCATGACCGTGATCGTCGTCGGCGGCCTGGTCATCTCCGTCATCACGAACACCCTCGCGGGCCCGGTGGTCGGGGCGATCCACGGACACTTCCTGCCGCTCGTGCTCATCGCCTGGGGCTGGATCGTCGCCATCGGCCTCGCGGTGAACGGGCTGAGCTACTTCGTCGGACGCTTCGTCGCCGCCCCCGCGATGATCTGCTTCGTCTTCCTGTCGATGCCGTCGTCCGGCGGGGCCTACCCGAAGTGGTTCATGCCGGAGCCGTTCGCGTGGCTCAACCACGTCGTGGTGGGCTCGAGCATGGTCGACATGATCAAGCACCAGGTCTACGGCGTCGGCCCCGGTCCCGCCCGCGGCCTGGTCACGATGGCCTGTTACGCGGCCGCCGGACTCGTGCTCATGTACTTCGGCAAGAAGTGGTGGGAGCGCCGTCGCATCCGGGCGATCGTCACCGGCCGGACGACGATGTTCCAGGACGCGAACACGGCGAACCGCGAGTTCCTCGGCCGTGAGCGTGACGCCGAGCTCGAGCGGCACGGCCTCACCTCGACCGCGACCGGCACACTGCAGGTGGTGCCCGACGACGGGTGGGAGGACGAACGGGCCTCCGGGGACGTCTTCACCGGTGGACGCGACGGCCTCGAGAACGAACCGCTGAATGCCGGCCGGTAGCGGTTCCGGGGATCGGTATCCTGGGCGATCATGTCGCGTACCGCCTGGCACCGCCTCCTCGTCACGATCGTCGTCGTCTTCCTCGTCATCGCGGCGATGTCGTACGTGACGAGCATCGTCCTCGCCCCGAGCGGTGGCCGCAGCGTCGCCGGACTCTGGGACGGCTGGGCGATGTTCTCGCTCGTGGCCGCGATCGCCTTCGGTGTCGTGGACTTCTTCGTCCGTCCGCTCGGCGGCCAGAGCGGTGACGCGGACGTCATGGCGGCGGCCGAGGAGGCCAGGACCGGCAGCACGCGCACCCAGCGCAGCCGCTGACGACGATCGATCGCCGCTCGGTCGCGGCGCGCCTCAGCCCGGCTCCCCGATGCCCGTCCCGCTGAACCCCGCGACCGAGGCGTTGTCCTCCGCGAACACCACGCGTGCGTCGACCCGTCCGCCCGCGAGCACACCGGGCAGCCAGTAGCGGGCGTCGTCCCACATCGCGTCGTAGGGCACGGCGTCGACCGGCACCCACCGCGGCTCCAGCTCGTCGCCGCCCGACGGGTCGCCCTGCCAGCGGCGGCAGACGAAGACGTCCGAGACCTGGGACCAGGACGGGCGGAACGGGAAACGGTAGCGCAACGTGCCGCGCGCCTCCAGGTCGGCAGCGTCGACGCGGAGACCGACCTCCTCGGCGACCTCGCGGACGGCGGTCTGGACCGCCGTCTCGTCACCCTCGCGCTTGCCGCCCGGACCGACCACGCGGCCAGTGCCGAGCCCGCGTCGCTTCTCGCCGAGCAGGACCTCCGGCCCGGTCGCACCGTCCCGGAGCAGGTACACGACGACCACGGCCGGGTGCTGGGACTTGCTCTCGTCGCGCTCGGTCATGTGGTCCAGTGTGGCCGATCCGATGACGTACGCTCGATGCATGGCAGGCGTGCTCTGGGGGCGTCATGGCTGAGTCCCGGAGGGCGGGGCGCAGCCTCGAGGTGCTGCGCGCCGAAGCCGCCGAGGAGATCTCGGTCATCGTCGAGCACCGCTGTCGGCAGGGGGACGACCCCTGGGACTTCATGCACACACTGCCGAGCGTCGACGAGCAGGTCGTGCTCATCCTGCGGGCCGAGGCGATGGAGGTCGACGTCCGGATCGGCCGGCGCAGCTCGCAGTGGTCGGCGCACCCTGCCTCCGGTCACGGCACCGAGCACGGCGAGGAGTACCACCGCCTCCGCCGCATCGCGCTCCAGCACCCGGAGCTGACGCAGGCGGTCTGGAAACTCATGGACACGCTGCCCGGCGGTCACTGACCTGGGGTTGGATGGGGACCATGACCGACACCGTCCTCGCCGTCCTGAACCAGCCCTCGCGCGACGCTGCGCCGCACGACCCCGAGGCGGACGCCTTCACGTGGGAGAAGCCGCTCGAAGAGCACGTCCAGGTGATGGACCTCGGGCTCACCCGCGGGGACGGCGTGTTCGAGACGATCACGGTGATCGACGGTCGACCGCAGGCGCTCGAGGCGCACCTGGCCCGCTTCGGTCGCTCCGCCGCCAAGCTCGACCTGCCCGAGCCGGACCTGGACGCCTGGCGACGAGCGATCGAGGCAGTCTGCGCCCGCCTCGACCCGGTGCGCGAGGCGTACGCCAAGACCGTCCTGACGCGCGGCGTCGAGGGGCTGGGTCGGCCGACCGGCTGGGTCTACGCGGCACCGTCCGCCGATCAGACCCGTGACCGCACCGAGGGCATCGGGGTCGTCACGCTCGACCGCGGCTACCGGCACGACGTCGAGCGGACCTCGCCGTGGCTGCTGCAGGGTGCGAAGACGCTGTCCTACGCGATCAACATGGCGGCGCTCCGCGAGGCCGTCCGGCGCGGCGCCGACGACGCGCTCTTCGTCTCGACCGACGGCTACGTGCTCGAGGGCACGCGGGCGAACCTCGTCATGTCCGTCGGCGGGCGGTTCGTCACGCCCCGTACCGACATCGGCATCCTCGACGGCACCACACAGGCCGACGTCTTCCGCTTCGCCGAGCAGGAGGGCATCGAGACCGGCTACGAACTCGTCACGCTCGACGACCTGCGGGCCGCCGACGCGCTGTGGCTCGTCTCCAGCATCCGGCAGGCGGCGCCGATCCACACCGTCAACGGGGTGCGGATCGAGATGGACCTCGGCATGACGGAGCGCATCAACGACTTCCTGCTGGCGCGCGAGGACTGACGCGGCGTCGGACGGGAGGCGCGGGGCCGCGCCGCGTCGCGCCTCCCGTCCGACACGGTGTCACCAGCGCGGCGTCGTGACGCCCTGACCGTCGACGTAGGCGAAGACCTGGCGGCCCTCGATCCAGACGCGCTGGGCGCGGCTGGTCGCGTCGAGCGGGTCGCCGTCCCAGAGGACGAGGTCGGCGTCGTACCCCACGGCGAGGCGGCCGACACGGTCGCCGAAGCCGAGGATGTCCGCGGGGGCGGAGGTGATCGCCTCGAGCGCGGTCTGCCGGGGCAGGCCGTCGCGGACGGCCATCGTGGCCTGGGTCACGAGCATGTTGATCGGGACGACCGGGGCGTCGGTGGTGATCGCGACGCGGACCCCGGCGGCGGCGATCGTGGCGAGGTTCGGGATGCCGCGGTCACGGAGTTCGACCTTCGACCGGCTGGTGAACAGCGGTCCGTAGACCACCGGGATGCCCTTCTCGGCGAGCAGGTCGGCGAGCTTGTGGGCCTCGGTGCCGTGGTTGACGACCAGGCGGTAGCCGAACTCCTCGGCGAGACGGACAGCGGTGGCGATGTCGTCGTGGCGGTGGGTGTGCTGGTCCCAGGCGAGTTCGCCGTCGAGGACGCGCGCCAGCGTCTCCTTCGTCAGGTCGCGCTCGAAGGGCTCCCCCTTCGTCTCGGCCGCTGCCCGGGCGTGCCGGTAGTGGTCGGCTGCGAGGAAGGCTTCGCGGATCACCTTCGCCACGCCCAACCGCGTCGACGGCGTCTGGCCCTTCTCGCCGTACACGCGCTTCGGGTTCTCGCCGAGGGCGCTCTTCACGCTGACGCTGTCCGAGATGAGCTGTTCGTCGATCGTCCGCCCGCCCCAGGTCTTGATCGCGACCGTCTGCCCTCCGATCGGGTTGCCGGAGCCGGGCTTGACGACGATGCTCGTGACGCCGCCGGACAGGGCGTCGCGGAAGCCCTCGTCCTCGATGTCGACCGCGTCGACCGCCCGGACGGCGGCCATGTTCGGGCCGGTCATCTCGTTCGTGTCGTTGCCGGCCGAGCCGTTCGCCTCTTCGTGGATGCCGACGTGGCCGTGCGCCTCGACGAAGCCGGGCAGGAGCCAGGCACCGGCGGCGTCGACGACCGGCAGGCCGTCGGGCGGTGTCACGTCCGGGCCGACGGCCGTGATCCGGCCGTCCTGCACGACGACGGCACCGCCGTCGAACTCGTCGCGGTCGACGGGGACGACGTGGGCACCGGTGATCACGAACGAGTTGTCAGTCATTCCACAACGGTACCGATCGGGGCCCGGAGCGCCGCCGAGCGTGTACCGAGTGCCGCTCGTGCACACGACATCCCGATTCCTCGCTGTCGGGGCAGCCCGGCCACTACCGTCGACGGCCGCGAGGAGCGGGAGGCAGCATGACGGGCAACACGGAAACGACGGCCAGGACCGACACGAGGAGGACCGACACGACGGGAAACACGGCTGCGACCGACCGGACCGGCACGACGGACCGGACCGGCGCGACGGAGGACGGCATCGCGATGACCGAGCGCGCCTGCGACGGCGTCGCGCTCGCGGCGACCGGGCGTGGTCATGACGGAGCCGGGTGGCCGCGCCACGGCTCGACCACGCGTCCGTGGCGGAGCACCGGACGGCCGCCGCGGGCCGACCGGATGACGCGGTCGGTGCGGTGCTCGCTGCCGCCCGCGATCGCGGATCAGGCGTTCGTGGCGCCGCCCCACCTCGCCGACCTGCTGGCGCGCGCGACCGACCGTCTGGTCGACGTCGACCGCCGGCTCGGGGACCGCACGGCCGCCTTCGACCTGCTCCTCGCCCGCACCGAGGCGGTCTCGTCGTCCCGGATCGAGGAGTCACACGCCACGCTCGACGACTACGCCCGGGCACTCGTCGGCATCCGGGCGAACGGCAGTGCCACGGCCATGGTCGGTGCGACCGCCGCGCTGCGCGGGATGATCACGGCCGCCGGACGCGGCCGCATCACCGAGCGGTCCGTGCTCGACGCCCACGCGGTGCTCATGCGGGACGACCCGGTGGACGGTCCCGTCGCCGGACAGTGGCGTCGGGTGCAGAACTGGATCGGCGGCGGGGCTTCTCCCCGGGACGCCGCGTACGTGCCGCCGCCTGCCGACGACGTCCCCGCTGCGATGGCCGACCTCTTCGCGTTCCTCGCGCGTGGCGACGTCGACGCCCTGGCGCAGGCCGCGATCGCCCACGCCCAGTTCGAGTCCGTCCACCCGTTCACCGACGGCAACGGAAGGATCGGACGAGCGCTGGTCAACGCGGTCCTGCGACGGCGTGGCGTCACGACCGCACACGTCGTGCCCGTGGCCGCTGCCCTGGTCGCCGATCGAGCGGGCTACTTCACCGAGCTCGAACGCTACCGGGACGGCCACGTCGACGGGATCATCGCCCTGACGGCGCGGGCGGTCGGGGTCGTCTGCGACGAGGTCGAGTTCACCGCGCTCCGACTCGACGAGGTCGAGCACGACCGGAGCGCGGTCCGCCCGACGGGCAACGGGCAGCAGGTCACACACCACTCGGACCTCCTCCGCGTCCTCCTGGCCGACCCGGTCCTGACCGAGACCGCGGTCAGCGCAGCGCTCCCGGCGGACCTGCCGTGGACCGACGCGGTGATCGGGGAGTTCGTCGACGCCGGCGTGCTCCGGCCCGTCACGGCACGTCGGCGGGACCGGGCATGGGTCGCGTCCGACGTCCTGGCAGAACTCGACGCACTGGGCGAGCGGATCCGGGCGGCAGCGGATCCGGTTCCGCCCGGCCCGACCACGGCGGCCGCGTGACGGGGCGACAGCGTCACCGGAGTGTGCGGTGACCGCAGCGGCGAGCGCCGCCGCCCGACGGAGCCGGGCGGCGCTTCCATGCCGAGCGCATAGGGTGGGCCGGTGACCAGCGAGCACGACGTGACCACCCCGCCGACCGCCGCCAAGCGGCCCGTGACGCGGACCCACCACGGCATCGACTTCGTCGACGACTACGAGTGGCTCCGGGACAAGGAGTCCCCCGACACCGTCGCGTACCTCGAGGCCGAGAACCGGTACACCGAAGCGCAGACCGAGCACCTCGGCGCGCTCCGCGACCGCCTCTTCGACGAGGTGAAGAGCCGCGTGCAGGAGACCGATCTCTCGGTGCCGGTGCGGATGGGGCAGTGGTGGTACTTCACCCGCACGAGCGAGGGCAGCCAGTACGGCGTGCAGTGCCGCGCCCCGATCAGCGGGCCGGACGACTGGACACCGCCGTCCCTCGACGAGGGTGCCGCGACCCTCCCGGGTGAGGAGGTCGTCCTCGACGGCAACGCCCTCGCCGACGGACACGACTTCTTCTCGCTCGGCACGTACGACATCAGTGACGACGGCAGCCGCCTCGTGTACGGCGTCGACGTCGAGGGCGATGAGCGGTACACGCTCGCCGTCCGCGACCTCGAGACCGGGCAGGACCTCGCCGACACGATCCCGAACACCGGAGCCGGCGCGACGTTCGACCCCTCCGGTCGGTACGTCTTCTACCCGACGGTGGACGAGTCCTGGCGCCCGGACCGCATCTGGCGGCACGAGGTCGGAACTCCCGCCGAGGCCGACGTCGTCGTGTTCGAGGAGCCGGACGACCGGTACTGGGTCGGCGTCGGGGTCACCCGCTCGTCGCAGTACATCATCATCGAGCTCGGGTCGAAGATCACGGCGGAGGCGCTCGTCCTCGACGCATCCGACCCGACCGGCGAGTTCCGCGTCGTCTGGCCGCGCCGCGAGGGCGTGGAGTACGAGATCGAGCACGCCATCGTCGGGGGCAGCGACCGTCTGCTCGTCCTGCACAACGACGGTGCCGAGAACTTCGAGCTGGTCGACGTCCCCGCGGACGACCCCACCTCGGCGTCCGACCGCCGGGTCGTCGTCGCGCACAACCCGGAGCGTCGCATCGAGTCGGTGGACGCGTTCGCCGGGCACCTGGCGCTCGAGTACCGCTCCGAGGCACTCCCCCGGATCGCCGTCATCCCGATCGAGGGCGTCGGCTACGGCGAGCCGCACGAGGTGCCCTTCGACGAGGCGCTGTTCTCGGCCGGGCTCGGCGGCAACCCCGAGTGGGACCAGCCGACCCTCCGCCTCGGGTACACGTCCTTCGTGACCCCGTCCGAGGTGAGCGACCTCGACCTCGCGACCGGACAGGTGACCGTCCTCAAGCGGCAGCCGGTGTTGGGCGGGTACGACCCGGCCGACTACGTGCAGGAGCGTGACTGGGCGACCGCGGCCGACGGCACCCGGGTCCCGATCTCGCTGGTCTGGCGCAAGGACGCTGTGGACGCGGACGCCCCGGCGCCGTTGCACCTGTACGGCTACGGGTCGTACGAGCACTCGATCGACCCGGGCTTCAGCGTCATGCGCCTGTCGATGCTCGACCGTGGGGTCGTCTTCGCGGTCGCGCACGTCCGCGGTGGTGGTGAGATGGGCCGGCACTGGTACGAGGACGGCAAGACCCTGACGAAGAAGAACACCTTCACGGACTTCGTCGCCGTCGCCGAGCACCTCATCGACACCGGTCGGACGAGCGCGGACCAGCTCGTGGCCGAGGGCGGGAGCGCCGGTGGGCTCCTGATGGGCGCCGTCGCGAACCTGGCCCCCGAGCGCTTCGCGGGCATCCTCGCCGCGGTGCCGTTCGTCGACGCGTTGACGAGCATCCTCGACCCTGACCTCCCGCTGACCGTCATCGAGTGGGACGAGTGGGGCGACCCGTTGCACGACGCCGAGGTCTACCGGTACATGAGCGAGTACTCGCCGTACGAGAACGTCCGCGACGACGTGCAGTACCCGCGCATCCTCGCCGTGACCTCCATCAACGACACCCGGGTGCTGTACGTCGAGCCCGCGAAGTGGACCGCGAAGCTCCGCGAGGTCGGGGCACCTGTGCTCCTGAAGACCGAGATGGCTGCCGGGCACGGTGGTGTCAGCGGCCGGTACGACTCGTGGAAGGAGCGGGCGTTCGAGCTGGCCTGGCTGCTCGACGTCCTCGGGCTCGCCGACGTCTCCCCCGCCGCGGCGACGGCGAACCCGATCGCGGCGGGCTGACACCGCCCCGGAGCCGACACGACGACGGCGCGCACCCTGATCGGGTGCGCGCCGTCGTCGTCTCGGAGTTCGACGTCAGACGCGGTCCAGCGCGTGTACCGCCTCGTCGTAGGACTCCTCCGCCAGCCGCACCCGGTCGCCCGCGAGGACGCCGTACCCGAACGTCCCCTCACCGCCGCGCTCGGCGATCCCGGACTGCACACGCAGCTGCTCGAGCGCGTGCAGGGACCGCACCCGCTCGGTGAGGACGTCGGCTGCCGTGCCGATGCGCTTCCAGAGGGCGTGCGGGAACGCGTCGTCGCCGAGGACGTCCATCGCCATCCGGGCGCGGAGCGTCGCGTGCCACGCGCGCTCGGTCGCCTCGCGGTCGCCGGTCTCGTCGGCAGGGTCGTCCCCGACGGCGGCCCGGACGAGCTCGCGGACGCGCGGCTTCTCGACGGCGGACACGTCCTGCGCGACCTGCTTCGGATCGCGCAGGGCCCACGTCGTCGGCTGCGGACGTTCGACGGCGTCGTCGAGGGCCTCGAGGAGTTCGAGGAACGACTCCTCGTGGAGGGCGAGCACGACTTCACGGGTGGCGTCGTCCCGGCGCTGCCGGGTGGAGGCGAGGATGCGTTCGCGGGTGACCGAGTCGACGAGGGCCTCCTGTGCCGGGCTCGACGCGCGTGGCAGTCGGTCGACCAGGTACTCGGCGAGTGCGGCCCGCGCCGTGACCGCTGCGAGGGTGTCGGCCGCTGCGGCGGCACGGTCCATGGTGTCCCCGTCGGCGAAGGCGGGCCGGTAGGAGCCGAGGACGGCGGCGATGCCGAGTGCGGTCTCGGCCGTCTCGGTGAGGTCGGTGGGCGCACCGGACCGGAGCCGGGCCTCCTGTCGGAGCAACGCGGTCCGCAGCTTGCGGAGCCGCTTGGTGAGTGCACGCGCCGCGGTGCCCTTCTGCGGCTTCTCCTCGGTCTGGAGGCGCGGTGCCGGTGCGCCGGCGAGCCCGCGTGCCAACTTGGACGCGACGGCCGCGGGGCCGGCGCCGACGGCGGCGAACCGGTCGTCGAGGGCGGCGAAGAGCTCGCTGGCGACCTGTGCGTCCACACCCTCGACGGCCTCGACCTCGACCTCCCGCCAGGTGCTCGCGTCGGCCGGTGCGTCGGCGTCGAGGCGTTCGGCGACGACCCGGTCGTCCGCGAGCTCGGCGATCTGGTCGCCGTCTTCGTCGAGCAGTCGTGTGACGGTGCGGGTGGTGGTGATCCGGACGACCGGGTGCAGGCCGCGGCCCCGGCGCTCGGTGAACAGGGCGGCGAGGACCTCGTCGGGAACGGTGTCCGGGTCGTCGGTGAGCGGGAAGTGCTGCTCGTGCCGGACGGTGTCGGACTCGGCGCGCTTGATGTGCCAGCCGGCGTCGTGCCCCCCGGTGCGGCGGCGGACGGTGACGTGCGCGGCGACGAGGTCGTACCGCTGCGTGTCCCAGTAGGTGGCGTCGAGCTGGAAGGGCTCCTGGTGCTCGATGCGCATGACGCCACCGACTCCGATGAGGTCGGGCAGTGCCGCGCCGTCGGGTAGGTCGTAGGTGCGCTCGATCTCGAGGTGGGTGTCGCTCACACGGTCTTGTCTACCAGGGTGACGGCGTGCTCCTCACCGCGGGTGCTTCGACTGGACCGGGCGGTCCGCCAGGCGAGGAACCCGGCGACGACCACCGAGAGCCCGGGCAGGGAGACGATGCACGGCTGCAGCCGGATCTGCACGACCGCCCACAGCGCGCCGCTCTCGACCAGGGTGGCCACTCCGAGCGGGAGCAGCAGGAGCAGCCACGCGCGTCGTGGTGCCTCGATCGCGACGAGCCAGCCGGCGAGCGCGAGGAGGAACGGCAGCACCGCCGGGAGGATGCTGACGGGCCAGCCGGAGTCCGGGACGACGAGCGGGGTGACGACTGCACCGGCCGCAGCGGCGGCGACCAGCGCGGCGCCGAGGCGACGGCGACCGGGACCCGATCCGGACAGGAGCAGGGCCGCCGCGGTCACCGCTGCCCCCGGCACCAGGTACGACAGGAGCCAGATGCCGACCAGACCGACGGTGCGGTCGAGGTCGCTCTCGTACCCGTAGTTGGGCTGCAGGATCAGCCACGGTCCTGTCATCAGGATCGCGAGGACGGCGACCGTGACCAGCACGGGAACGGTGCGGATGGTGTGCGGTGTCGCCGCTGTCGAGAACGGTGTGGTGGTCATGGTCTCTCCCCAGGTGGTACGCCGAACCCCTCGGCGGTGGAACAGTGCGGTGGTCAAGGCGCCGAACGCCAACGCCGTCGGCGAGAGCCCGAAGTCGGCCGCGTCGCGCAGGTCCGCCTGCCACTGCTCGCGCCGGACAAGGCGGTGCTCGGCGGGTGAGATGGCCACTGCGGTGGCGACGAGGGCGCGACCGAGCGCGGTCACGAGGTCACCGGGCGGGAGCTCGGGCGCGCTGCGGGACGGGCGGCTGCGGCGTCGGCTGCTCGTCGGGCGTCGATGAGCTCGGCCGCTGCCTGTCGTCCGTCGGCGGTGAACTCGTAGAGGCGGCGTCGGGGGCCGGAACGCTCGGCGTCGTCGTCCCAGCTGGAGTCGATCCATCCCTGACGCTCGAGTCGTTCGAGGATCGGGTAGACCGTGCCGGACGGCCGTCCGATCACCTTGATGAGTTGCAGACCCCAGGCCGGGCCCTCTGCCGCGAGCAGGGCGGCGACGACGTCGAGCGTCGGAGCGGTGACGCGGAGCAGCGGTTCCATGTTTGTAACCTAGCTATGTAGGACAAGCCGGTCAAGGGCTTCCCGGGGAGCGGGGCGAGAATGAGCACATGAGCGAGACGATCACCCGTGACGCGTTCGTGCCCGAGGCCGGCGGCGTCACCATGTTCACCACGAGCTGGTGCGGCTACTGCGCCCGGCTGAAGAACCAGATGACCAAGGCCGGTGTGCCGTTCCGCGAGGTCGACATCGAGCAGACGCCGGGCACCGCCGAGCTGGTCGCCGAGGTCAACGGCGGCAACCAGACCGTGCCGACCCTGGTGTTCCCGGACGGCAGCACCGCGACGAACCCGTCCCTGGCGGAGGTCCAGTCGCGCGTCTGACGCGCACGGCACTCCCGCACCCCGCGCGAGCCGCACACGAGCACGCGCCGCACAACGGACAACGCGCCCCGTTCCGACGGGGCGCGTTGTCCGTTGCGGGGCGCGGAGCCGAGCCGCTAGCGGCTGAGGGCGTCCATCAGCAGCGCGGCCATGGCGTCGAGCTGGATGTCGCCGGAGTCGACGACCTCTTCGTCGGAACCGTCGAGCGCCCGCGCGGCCAGCCCGGCCTTGCTGTCGATGAGCTCGGCGATCTTCGTGTCGATCGTCTGCGCGGCGATGATGCGCCACGCGGTGACGGGCTCCTCCTGCCCGATCCGGTGCACGCGGTCGATCGCCTGGGTCTGCTCGGCGCTCGTCCACGACAGCTCGGCGAGGACGACGTTGGACGCCACCTGCAGGTTGAGGCCGACGCCCGCCGCGGTGAGCGAGCAGACGATGACGGCGACGTCCGGGTCGTTCACGAACGAATCGATCTCGGCCGTGCGCTGCGTCGGGGTCTGGTCGCCGCGGATCGTCGCGGTGCGCAGGTGCCGACGGGCGAAGACCTCCTCGGCCTGGTCCATCACGTCGAGGTGCTTCGCGAAGAACACGACCTTGCCGACGTTCGAGGCGAGCTGCGCCGCGTAGTCCGCCGCGAGCTGGGCCTTGGCACGGCCGATGCGCCGCACCATCGAGAAGACGTTCTCGCCGGTGGACGAGGCGTCCTGGTCCTCGAGCTCCCAGCGGGCGACCTGGCGGACGAGCTTCTCGTCGATGCCGACCACCGGGTCCTGTCCGGTGCGGGCCGCGAGCGCCTGGTGGTACCGCTTGACGAGCTTCGCGGTGAGCTCGCGCTCTGCGTCGCGGATGGAGCGGCCCTCGTCGCCGTCGAGTTCGACCGGGATGTCGGCGATCCGGCGGGCGGGGATGTCCGCGGCGACGTCGACCTTCCGGCGTCGGACGATGCCGAGGTCGATCACGGCCTTCCGCGCCTCCGTGAAGAAGCCCTGGTCGGCCGGGGTGAGCCCGATCTCCTCGAGCTCGTTCATGAGCTGCGCGCGGGGCTTCTTGTCGTCGATCCAGCCGAGGAACTCCCAGATGGTGCGGAAGTCCTCGACGGAGTTGATGAGCGGGGTGCCGGTGAGGGCCATGAGCAGCGGGTTCGCCGTGCGCTCGCGGATCTTCTCGGCGAGCTGCAGCACGAACTTCGAACGCTGCGACTCCTTGTTCTTGATGAAGTGCGCCTCGTCGACGACCATGCCCTTGAAGCCGAACGTGCCGAGCCAACCGACGTGCCGGTCGAGGATCTCGTAGTTGACGATGAGGATGTCCGCGAACCCGTCGAGGTCCTGGCCGTCACCGTGGATGACGGTCGCACGGTGGTTCGGGACCCAGCGCTCGGCTTCACGCGCCCAGTTCGTCTTGACGACGTTCGGGACGACGACGAGCAGCGGGAAGGCCTTGGCCGCGTCCGCCGCGAGCAGCGACTGCGCGGTCTTGCCGAGACCCGGCTCGTCGGCGAGCAGGAACGTGCGGTGTCCCTGCGCGGCGGCGGTGACGAGCTCGGCCTGGTGCTTCATCAGGGTCACACCGGAGGGCGTGTGCAGCGAGGACGGTTCGGGCAGCGGCATCGAGGCAGCTCCCCCGCCGGCGCCGTACTCGAAGGACTTGAACAGGGGGCCGAACAGTTCCCAGTTCGCCAGCCGGCGCGGGTGCGCGACGGGCTGGTCGGCGAGGGCGAAGTCCGGCGGCAGGAACGGGTTCGCGAGCTGGCGCTGCACGACGGCCTGGGGCACCACGGCGCGTTCGGGGGTCTCGACCGCGGCGGCGGGCTCGGTCGCGATGACGAGGTCCTCGGGCTGGAGCTCCATGCCGGCGGCGATCATCATGTCGCGCTTGACGGTGCGGGTGGCCTCGGAGACCGCTGCCTCCTCGGTGAGGAGCTGGATGACGCTGGTGTCGCGGGCGGCGGTCTTCGCCAGGATCGTGGCGACACCGTCGAGACGCTTGAGTTGCTCGGCGCGCTGGGCGTCGGTGAGGGTCGTGTCCGCCTTCACGCGGGCACGCTCCTCGCGCATGAGCAGGGCGACCGCCTGGAACTTCGTGCGGTTCGTGGCCTTGAGGGCTCCACGCTGCGCGGCGGCCTCGACCTCGCGGACGGCGCGGGCGAGGACGGGGATGAGACCGTCGTTGTCGAGCGGCCGGGTCCGGCGCGACGCCGTCCGCGTGCCACCGGCAGCGCGGCGGGTACCTGATCGAGCCAAGGCTCCTCCTGTTCCGCCCTCGTCGGGGCGAGCCACCCGGTACGGGCGGAAGTCGTGTCGGTGCGTCCGTCGCACCCGGGTCCACCACGGGCCGCCGTGGCCCGCAGTACACCGGATCGTCCGGCTGACCGCATCGAGGGCCCAGGGTGTGGGCCGGTGGTCGATGTGCCGGTCTGCGCGGGGGTCCGGCGCCGTCACACGCACGCCCCGTCCTGGGTGTGCCCCAGCGAACTCCGACCACCGGGAGGCCACGCCTCGGAAGGCCTGCCCCGAGCGGTCCGAACTCAGACGACGCGGATCCGGTGCCCGCACCGGTCAGGTGACCGGTCGTCGCGTCAGGAATCGACGCCACATGCGAACACGCGGTGCGTGCGCGGTCAGTTTACTCCCCAGCCGTCGACGGGGGCGACTCTCCACAGCCCGCGCGTGGCGGGCCTCCCGGCGGGACGCTGCCGATTCGGTCGCGTCCGGAGCAGTGCCCGGCAGCGGCCGGCCCCGCAGGCGACGAGCGACGGACGCTCAGACGCGCGGCGCGGACCGCGGACGGCCGGTGCCGGACGGGAGGCTCGGGGCCGGTTCCGCCAGCGCGGCCCGCGTCGCCGCGAGCAGCTGTTCCGCCGTCGCGATCCCGTTCGCCGACCCGGTCGTGGCCTGCCCGCCGGCGTGGGCGAGGAGCTGCGCGCCGATCGCGGGACCGATGCGCTCAGCCTCCTGCGGGTTGCGCGCCACCCAGTCGCGGGCGACGGCGTCCGCGAGGCGCTCGGCAGCCGCACCGCGCTCGGCGTCCCCTCGTGACCGGTGCCACAGCCCGGTGACGACGAGGTGCGCGACCACGGCACCGATGTCCCGCACCGGGTGCCCCCACCCCGCGGTGTCGATGTCGAGCAGCCCCGAGATGCGCCAGGGCTCGTCCTCGTCGACGAACACCTGCTCGAGGTGCAGGTCCCCGTGCACGACCTGCTTCGCTCCGGCGGCCCAGCCGATCGACCGACGTCCGATGGCGTCGTACAGGCGGTCGATCTCCTCGGCCTCCGCCGGCAACGCGGTCGTCAGGGTCCGGCGGTGCCAGTCGGCGTGGTCCATCGCGTCGGCGCGGGCCTGCTGCGTCATCGGCACGGTCGCGATCCGCCCGGTGAGGGCGGCGAGGGACGCCACGAACCGTGGGTCGTCGGCGATCTCGGTGATCCGGCTGCCCGCTGGTACGCCGCGGACGAGTTCGAGGACGAGCAGCCCGTCGCCGCGGCTCGACAGCACACGTGGGACCGGCAGGCCGGCTGCGGCGAACTGCTCGTGCGTCCGGACGATCGGGGCGACGCGGTGTGGGCGGACGATCTTGATGAACAGGGTCCGCTCCGGTGCGTCCACGCGGACGACTGCACGCTTGCCGGGCCGGTAGGCGGCGACCGTCAGCGTCGGGTTCGTCACCGGCATCCCGAGCGTGGTGAGGAGCTCCGCGACGGCGTCACGGTACGTCACCTGCGGCAGGACCGGGAGGCCCGGGTCGTTCGGGTAGGCCCACACCGACACCGGGTCCCCGGTGGCGGGGTCGGTGACGATGGCACTGTTCTGGTCGTGCGCACCGCCGGTGTCGACGTACGTCAGGACGGTGGCACGCTGACCGGCCCGGTCGACCGTGTCCACCTCGTACCCGTACAGGTACCCGTTGCCGGACGGTTCGACCGAATGCGCGCGGGCGGCCACGACGGTCGTCCCGGACCCGGCGAAGGCCTCGGGGATGACTCGCTCATGGTTCGGCCACACAGCGACAGTCAACCGTGTCGCCGGGGTTTCGTCGCGTTCGTGCACGGCTCGGCGTGCGGCTCGTGGCTACCGTGGAGGGGTGAACCCGGTCGCGCGCCTCCGCAGCTCGAGCCGCACCCCGTTCCTGCAGGTCGTGAAGACCGCGGTGGCGGTGGTCGCGGCGGTGCTCCTGTGCGAACTCCTCATCCGCGGGCCCTTCCCGACCTTCGCCGCCATCGCCGCGCTGCTCGTGGTGCAACCGAGCATCAACCAGTCGTTCGTGAAGGGCCTCGAGCGGAGCGCCGGGGTCCTGCTCGGGGTGGTGCTGGCGACCGGGGTGCACCTGCTCCTCGGCGATGCCGTGGCGGTCGTCCTGCTCGTCGTCGTCCTCGCGATCCTGCTCGCCTGGGCGCTGCGACTCACCCCGACGTCGGCGACGCAGGTCGGCATCAGCGGGATGCTCGTGCTCACCGCCGGGGTCGTCACCCCGAACTACTCGGCCGACCGGATCCTCGAGACCGTGATCGGCGCGGTGGTCGCCCTCGCGGTGAACGCCGTCATCGTGCCGCCGGTGCTCCTCGAGCCCGCCCACCTCGCCGCCGCCCGGCTCGCGCGGGACACCGCCGCCGCCTTCGAGCGGATCGCCGTCGGGCTCACCGAGGGGTGGGACGCTGCACGGTGGGACGAGGCCCTGCTGCAGGCGCGGGCACTCCGGCAGCAGCACGCCCGGACCGAGGCGGCGCTGACGTCGGCCCGGGACTCGCTGACGATGAACCCGCGCGGGGGTCGACACCGCACGATCCTCGAGCGCGACGTCGCGGTCGCCGAGCACCTGCGCGTCCTCGTCACCCGGGTGACCGGCATGACCCGCGCCGTCCGGGACAACACCGCTCCGGACCTCCGCGCGGACCCGATGGTCGGCCGGATCGCCACCGAGGTCGCCCGGATCGGCGCGGACGTCCGTCGTCTCGGCGCGCAGGTGGAGTCCGCGCGCCTGACGCCGGGCGAGCTCGCCGACGGGCAGGACGACACGGACCTCGAGCACGCGTTGACGGCGCCGCTCGAGGTGGTCCGCCCGAACTCCCGACACTGGGTGCTCATCGGTGCCCTGCTCGAGGACGTCCGACGGGTGCGTGAGGAGCTCCTCGGCGAGGACGACTGACGCCCGACGGGCGCTGACGACGAGCGCGGACGGCCGACGGGCGTTTCAGCGGACGGGTTCGCCCGCTGCGTTCGCGGCCTCGACCGCGGTCGCCAGCACGTCGACCCACACTTCGGACGCCGGCCAGGCCGGGTCGGAAGTGACCACCTCGACGTCGGCGAACCGGCGGATCTCGGCGACCACGGCCTCCTGTCCGGCGGTCCGTGCCGCTCGACCCGCGCTGTCCGGCACGGCCGTGCGCAGGTAGGCGACCACGCGGTCGCGGTGTGGTCCGTCCGACGAGCCGAGGCTGACGACGCCCTTCCAGGCGGCGTCGAGTTCGGCGCGCAGGCGGACGATCTCCGGAAGGTCCGGGTCGTGCATCGTGCCCCCAAGTACAGGACGGTCTGTCGGGTACAGCGTCCGAGGCGGAGCATAGCAACGACGGGGGTACTGTCAGTACCCGTCAGTCTCGGGTGTCCACTGACCGCAGCTCGGCAGCAGCGGGCTGTGACGCTGCTCAGGCGTCGCGCAGCCGGATCCGCCCACACGGTCCGTGTTCGATGCCACGATGGTCGCAGGAGGTCCAGATGCGCTTGTTGGTGGTCGAGGACGACGACGAGATGCGCGCGCTCATGGAGCGCGGGCTCGCCGCCGAGGGGTACCGCGTCACCGCGGTCGAGAACGGCGTGGAGGCGCTCATCGCCCTGGGCGAGCAGGCCTACGACATCGCCGTGGTCGACGTGATGATGCCCGGCATGTCCGGATTCGAGCTGGCGCGCCGCGTCCGCGAGCGTGAGGACCCGGTCCGGATCCTGCTCGTCACCGCGCGCGACGCCGTCGACGACCGGGTCTTCGGGCTCGACGCCGGCGCCGACGACTACCTCACCAAGCCCTTCGCGTTCGCCGAGCTCACCGCTCGCCTCCGTGCCCTCGGTCGCCGCGAACCCGCCGGCGCTCCCCGGACCATCGAGGTCGGGGACGTCTCGATCGACTCCGAGGCCCGACGCGTCTCCGTCAAGGGCCAGCGAGTCGCCATGAGCCCGACGGAGTTCGCGCTGCTGCGCTTGCTCGCACGTTCGGTCGGCACCGTCGTCGACCGTCCGAAGATCCTCGAAGAGGTCTGGGACGGGTCGCAGCACGTCGACCCGAACGTCGTCGAGCAGTACATCTCGTACCTGCGGAAGAAGCTCGTCGCGCACGAGGCGACGGTCGTCATCAGCACCGTGCGCGGTCGCGGCTACCGACTCGACCTCGTCAGCGCCTGACGACCGCGTGATGCGGTCGGACGACGGGGAGACCGCGCGACGGACTCCAGGGTCGCGCGTGGCTCCGGGGTGGCGCCGTGGGCCGGGGACCAGGTGGCTGCGGACGTCGCGTCCGTCGTCGTCGCGGTCGCTGTCCCTGCGGTCGCTGTCCCTCCGTGCCCGGATCACCATCGGGTCGACCGTGATCGCGGCCGTCGTCATCGCGCTGCTCGTGCTCGTGATGCGTCTGCAGGTCGTCAACGTCGTCGCGAGTGCCACCGAGACCCTGCTCGACGCCGACACCGACCCGTACGTCGCCACGCTCGAGGTGGACAGCGACCCGAACCTCTCGCCGCCCGGCAACGCCCAGTTCGTCGCCGTCGTCTCCCCCACCGGCGACATCACCCTCTCCTCGATGCCCCGCCGGCTCGAACAGTCGCTCGGCAGCCTCCGCACGACGCCCGCGGGCACCTCGGTGGTCGAGCTCGGCGGGTCCCAGTACCGTGTGGTCGTCGAACACCCGGTCAACCAGGCCGGACGGTGGACCGTGGTCGCCGCCCGCAACTCGCAGGCCGAGGCGATCGTCGTCGACGAGCTCACCACCACCCTGTCGTTCACCGGGTTGGCGATCCTCCTGGCCTTCGGCGTCGCGTCGTGGGTACTCGCCACCACCGCCCTCCGACCGGTCAACCGGATGCGCCGCGAGGCCGAACGACTCTCCGTCGCCTCGGAGCGCGCCGAACTGCCGGTCGGGCCGGCGCAGGACGAGCTCGCGTCGCTCGCGACGACCCTCAACGCCTTCCTCGCCCGGACGCGGCAGGCCACCGAGCGCGAACGGCAGATGGTGTCGGACGCCAGCCACGAGCTCCGTACGCCGCTCGCGATCCTCACCACGCAGCTCGACCTCGCCGCCCTCGACCGCGGCGACGCGCGTGCCCTCGCCGCGCACATCGAGCGTGCGAAGAACAGCGTCGCCCGGCTCTCCCGACTGGCGAACGACCTGCTCACGCTGTCCCGCATCGAGGAGTCGGAACGCCGTGCCGCCGACGGTGCGCCGCAGTCCGCCACGTCCTGGTCCGACCTCGGTGACGAGGTGATGGCCGCCGTCGACCGGGTCCGGCTCATCGCGAGCGCGAAGGACGTCACCGTCGACTTCGAACTCGAGCCGCCGGTTCCGGTCGACGGCCCCGACGGGAGCGGCTCCGGCTCGGGGTCCCGTTCGGGTTCCGGTTCCGGTTCCCGTTCCGGTCCCGGTCCCGGTCCCGACGAGCCGCGGTACCGGCTCGACACCGGGGGGATGGCGCAGCTCGTCACGAACACCGCCGGGAACGCGGTCGCTGCGCTCCCCCGCGGCGGCACCGTGCTCGTCACGTGGCGGGCGGCCCCCGGCGAGGGCGTGCTGTGGGTCACCGACGACGGGCCCGGCGTGCCGGAGTCGTTCGTGCCCGTCGCGTTCGACCGCTTCACCCGGCCCGACGAAGCCCGCACCTCGCGCCGCGACCCGGACCCGGCGACCGGCGGGATCCCGATGCCGGGCGGGTCCGGCCTCGGACTCGCGATCGTGCGCGCGGTCGCGGAACGGGCGGGAGGCTCGGCCTCCCTCCGCAACCTGCCGGCCGGTGGTCTCGAGGTGACGGTGCGGGTGCCGGAGGTGCGAGGAGCGCCGGCGGTGCGGGCAGCGCACTGAGCCGCTGTCGGCCGGTGTTCCTGGGGGCGTCCCCTTCGTGACGGCACGGCCGGTGTGCCCGTCCTGCCTGCGTCCGTCCTGCCCGCGTCCGTCTGCCCGCGTCCGTCTGCCCGCGTCCGTGTCACTGGAAGTCCCGCGACCGGGTCCGGACGGCGAGCGGCAGGTGCTCGATCCGGTCCGCGACGAGGTTGACCACCCCGTCCGGCGACCGCTCGAGGATGCCCCGCACGATGACCGCCGGGGACTCCCGCGCCACCCGTCGGTACCGCCCCCACACCCCGACGCTGCAGATCACGTTCACCAGGCCGGACTCGTCCTCGACGTTGAGGAAGGTGATCCCCGATGCCGTCGCGGGACGCTGCCGGTGCGTCACGATGCCGCCGACCTCCACGCGCCGACCGGTCTCCGCCGTCCGGGTGTCTTCGACGCTGAGCACACCCCGCGCCGACAACCGCTCGCGGAGGTGCCCGACGGGGTGGTCGTCGGTGGACATCCCCGTGGACCACATGTCCGCGATGAGGACGTCACCGCTCGTCATCTGCCCGAACAGCGGCGGTTGCACGACGACCTGCGTGTCCGGCAGCTGGTCGGGCCGTTCCGCCGCCGCCTGTGCCGCCGACCACATGCCACCACGTCGGTCGATCCCGAGTGACTCGAACGCGTCCGCGGCCGCGAGCGCCTCGAGCTGCGCGGTCGTGAGGCCGACCCGACGGGCGAGGTCGGACATGTCCGTGAACGGGCCGTTCGCCCGGCGTTCGGCGACGATCCGCTCAGCGCTCCGGCGACCGAGCGACGCCACCTCGGCGAGTCCCAGCCGCACGGCGAAGGCGCCGTCGCGACGGTGGTCGGCGGTGTCGTCCGGAGCATCCCGGTCGAAGGGCAGCACCGGTGGCTGTTCGGTGGCGAGGCACGCGTCGTGTCCGCCTGCCGTGGGCCCGCCGGCGGTGGCCGCGTCTGCCGTGGCCGCGTCCGTGTCCGTCCGACCCTCGATCGGCTCGAGCGTCGCATCGACCTCCGACCGCAGGATGTCCGGCCGGAGCACCCGCACACCGTGCCGTCTGGCATCGGCGACGAGGGTCTGCGGCGAGTAGAACCCCATCGGCTGTGCCCGGAGCAGCGCCGCCAGGAACGCGCCCGGGTAGTGCAACCGCATCCAGGCGCTGGCGTAGACGATGAGCGCGAAGCTGATCGAGTGGCTCTCCGCGAAGCCGAAGTTCGCGAACGCCTGGATCTTGGCGTAGATGGCGTCGGCGTCCTCGCCGTGGATGTCGTTCTCCGCCATCCCCCGGTAGAGCTTCTCGCGCAGACGGTCGATCTTCTCGAGGCCGCGCTTGGACCCCATCGCCCGCCGGAGCAGGTCGGCGTCGTCGCCGGAGCAGTTGCCGACGGCGATGGCCATCTGCATGAGCTGCTCCTGGAACAGCGGCACCCCGAGCGTCCGTTCCAGCACCGGTTCGAGAGCGGGGTGGATGTAGGTCACCGGTTCCTCACCGGTGCGTCGACGGATGTACGGGTGCACCGCGCCGCCCTGGATCGGCCCGGGACGTACGAGGGCGACCTCGATCACCAGGTCGTAGAACCGGCGCGGCAGCAGCCGGGGCAGCGTGCCCATCTGCGCTCGGGACTCGACCTGGAAGACGCCGATCGTGTCGGCCCGGCAGAGTTGGTCGTAGACGCCCTGCTCCTCCTTCGGGATGGAGTGCATGTCCCACCGCTCCCCGCAGTGCTCGGCGGCCAGGTCGAACGAGTACTGCAGGGCGGCGAGCATGCCGAGCCCGAGCATGTCGAACTTGACGAGTCCCATGTAGGCGCAGTCGTCCTTGTCCCACTGCAGCACGGTCCGACCGTCCATCCGGGCGTGCTCGATCGGCACGACCTCGCCCACCGGCCGGTCGGTCAGGACCATCCCGCCGGAGTGGATGCCGAGGTGCCGCGGGAACCCGAGGACCTGCTGGGCCAGGTCGACCACCGGCTCCGGGATGTCGTGGTCCTGGCTCTCGGTGACCGACCCCCACCGTTCGACCTGCTTCGACCAGGCGTCCTGCTGGCCGGGGCTGTGGCCGAGTGCCTTCGCCATGTCCCGCACGGCCCCCTTCGGCCGGTAGGTGATGACGTTCGCGACCTGCGCCGCGTTGAACCGGCCGTACTTGTCGTAGACGTACTGGATGACCTCTTCCCGCCGGTCGGAGTCGAAGTCGACGTCGATGTCGGGTTCCTCGTCGCGCATGGCCGACAGGAACCGTTCGAACGGCAGCCCGTACCGGATCGAGTCGACGGCGGTGATCTCGAGCAGGTAGCAGACCGCCGAGTTCGCGGCCGAGCCCCGACCCTGGCACAGGATCCCCCGCCCGCGGGCGTACTGCACCATGTCCCGCACGATGAGGAAGTACCCGGGGAACCCCTTGTCCTCGATGACCGCCAGTTCGCGTTCGATGCGCTCCCGCTTGTGGGCGTCGACACCGTCCGCGTCGCCGGGGTAGAACCGGCGGGCTCCTCGCCAGGTGAGTTCCCGGAGCCAGCTCATCGGCGTGTGGCCCTCGGGCACGTCGAGGTCGGGCAGCCCGGGCTTCGCCGTCTTCAGCTGGAAGCCGAGTTCGTCGGCGAGCACCACGCTCTGCTCGACGGCACCCGGCCACCGGGCGAACCGCCGGGCCATCTCGGCGCCCGAGCGCAGGTGCGCGGTGTCGGCGGCCGGCAGCCACCCGTCGATCTCGTCGAGGCTGCGCCGGGCCCGGACAGCGGCCAGTGCGGTCGCCACCGGGAACCGGTCGGGGGTCGCGTAGTGCACGTTCCCGGTCGCCACGACCGGCAGCGCGTGCCGGGCGGCGAGCGCGGCGAGGACGTCGTTCCGGGCACTGTCGAGCGGATGGCCGTGGTCGGAGAGTTCCACGACGACGGCCCCGGTGCCGAACCGGTCCAGCAGTGCCCGGAGTGCCCGCTCGGCAGCGCTCTCCCCGTCGCGTTCGAGGGCCTGTCTGACGGTGCCCTTCCGACAGCCGGTGAGCACCCGCCAGCGTCCACCGGACCGCTCCGCGAGGTCGTCGAGGTCGTAGCGGGGACGCCCTTTCTCGGAACCGGCGGCGAGGTGCGCGGCCGTCACCGCGCCGGCCATCCGGTGGTACCCGTCCTGCCCGTCGGCCAGGAGCAGCAGGTGCGAGCCCTCCGGGTCCGGGACGCCGTTCTGGGGTTCCGTCAGCCCGAGGGACAGTTCGGCACCGTAGACGGTGGTGACACTCGGGTACGTCTCGGCGACCTCGGCCATCCGCGCAGCACCGTAGAAGCCGTCGTGGTCGGTGATCGCCAGGCCGTGCAGGCCCAGGCGTGCGGCCTCTTCCAACAGGTGTTCCGGTGGGCTCGCACCGTCCAGGAAGCTGAAGGTGGAGTGCGCGTGGAGTTCGGCGTACGGCACGGCGGGCGGCGCGTCCGGCGCGGCGACGTCCGTCGGGCGGTACGGCGCGCGCTTCCGAGACCAGGCCGGACTGTCGCCGCCGTCGCCCTCGGGGGTCGTGCCGGGACTCCGCTTGTCGGACAGGGCGCGCTCGAACTGCGACCACGGGATCGGCGGGTTGCTGTAGCCCATCAGTGTCCGTCCTTCACGTCGCGATCGCCTCTGCCCACCAGCGGTGGTCGGCGAGGACCAGGTACCACGCCCGCCCCTCGGCGTCGACGAGTTGCAGGCGGTGCAGTCGCCGTCCGCCCGACTCCCACCACCGCACGACGAGCGGCCACGGCCCCGCCCACGCCGTGACCGGCGCGAACCGCCCACCGCGGTCACCGTCGGAGCGGAACCGTCCGGGTTCCCCGGTCAGGGCACCCCGGTCGTCGACGTCCACCGCGCCGCCGTCCGCCGTGACGACGTCCACCGGCCGGGGGCGCTCGAGGACCGTCGCCGGCGGCGGCCCGGGCAGCTTGCCGGGCCACGGACGGTCCCGAACCACCGCGAGGGCGCGTTCACCCCCGGCCGGCGCGTCGCCCCACGGCACGAGCACGATGCGCTCGGCGAGCGTGCGACCGCCGCCGATCCGCGGGGTGACGACGCCGTCGTGTCCGACCATGCCCTGCACCCGGGCCAGTCCGTGGTGCACCCGTTCGTCCGGCCCGGAGCCCCAGAGTCCCCGCTCGTGGTTCGCGACGTCGTCCACGGCGACGGGTTCGAGCACGACCGTGGTGACCGGTGCCTCGAGCCCCGTGGGGTCGACCCCGCCCGCGAGCTGCCAGCGCACCCGGTCCACCACGTCAGCGGCGTCGAACCACCGTGGGTGCGCCCACACCCGTTCGAGCAGGACGTCCCGCTCGTCGACGATGCCGACCCGGATCGTCGTCGCGACGAGCCCGGCTGCGCGGAGCTTCGCGGCGAACTCGTCAGCGGAGCGGCGGAAGGCGAAGGCGATCTGGTCGGCACGGTCGAGGGGTGGTTCGAAGGACGCCTGGACCTCGAGGTCGGGCGGGACCTCACGCGCGGAGACCTCTCGGGGGTCGCGCCCGCCGGCGAGTCGGTGCAGGAACGCACCGGGGACGCCGAACCGGTCGCGCACCTGTTCGTCGGTGAGCGCGGCGAAGTCCCCGAGCGTCGCGATCCCGAGTCGGCCGAGCACCATCGCGAGGTCGGGATCGCCGAGCACACTGAGCGGCAACGGAGCGAGGAACTCCGCCGATCCGCCCACCGGCACCATCCGGACGCGCTCCCCGGGACGCCGAGGTCGTGCCCGTGCGGCCTGTTCGGCGGCGAACGGGGTGTCGGCCACCCCGGCTCGGACCCCCGGCGCACCGTGGTCGGCCGCGATGCCCGCCAGGATCGTCGCCGCCGCCCGTTCGCCACCGTGGTAGCGCGCCGGACCGCGGGCTCGGAGCGCGATCGTGCCGGGACGCAGGACCTCGACCCCGGGTGCGGCCACCTCGATCGCGCGGATGACCGGCTCGAACGCACGGTGGTCGAGTGCGTCGTCGTAGGGCTGCGTGACGAGGTCGGTGCAGCGCGCCTGCGCTTCCCGCACGCGCAACCCCCGGACCACCCCGACCTGCCGTGCTGAAGCGGAGCTGGCGAAGACCAGGCCCTTGGCGATGAGGGCGAACGGCTGCTCCGGTGGCGTTCCGGCAGCCCGGGCGGCCGCGATGACGGGCCAGTCCGGGCACCAGAGGACGATCGTGCGGGTCGGCGGGGGTTCCGGCAGCCCCGCTCCACGGCTGAGCGCGTCGGCCCGGACCGCACCGACCCCCGGCAGACCGACGCCGGGCAGCGCGGCCCCGGCCAGCGCGGCGCCGGCACCTCCGCCCGCCTTCGGCGTGCCGACCAGCGCGCGGCGTCCGCGGGGGCTCACGAGGCCACCGCCACGGGACGCAGGACCCGTCCGTCGGCCGGCACCGCAGTGACGGCAGCCGTCGGGACCGCCGCACGGACCGAACCGTCGGCAGCGGGCAGCAGCAGTTCGGCGCTCGTCGGTCGGACCGCACCGGCACGCCCCGAGGCCGTGACGGTCACCCGCCGTTCGGTGAGGTACCCGTGACCGAGGCCGATGCCGCTCCAGCGCGACTCGGTGACCCGCAGGGTGACGTCCGCCCCCGGCCAGGACCCGAGTGCGACGAGGGCCGCCCCACGCTGCCGGAGGCGCGCGGAGAGCCGGGCGACGTCACCGGGCACCACGCGGCCGAGGGGTCGGGTGAGCACGATCTGGGCCACGTCGGCGAGGGCCGCGGTCACCGCGAGCCACTGGTCGCCCGGGTCCGGCACGAGCACGAGTCGTTCGAGGTCGATCCCCGCCGCGGCCGCCGCTTCCACGCCGAAGGACGGCACACCGACCACCGCACACCAGGCGCCTGCTGCCGAGGCCGCCTGCAGCATGGTCTGGGCGAGCAGCACGGACTCCGGGACGGCGTAGGTCCCGCCCGCGCGGATCGCACCGCCGGGCAGCAGCGGGGCGAGGGCGTCCGCGGTGGGCAGCCCGTCGGTGTCCACCCGGGTCGACTCCAGGTCGGCCACCCGGGAGCGCAGCGCGGTGATCTGGTCGAGTGCTGCCCGTGCTGCTCCGACGTGGTCCGGCCCCCGGCTGCCGTCCCCGGCCCCACGGGCACCGCCCGCGCTCCCCCGGACAGCACCGTTCCGCCCGATGTGCTCACGATCGCCGCGTCCGCGGTCGCCGCGCTCATCGGGCGACCGGAGTGCCGCCGCCGTCTGCATGCCCTCATGTTCGAACATGTGTTCGATGATGTCAACCGGCACCGACATGCCGTGGACAACTGCATCGAACACGCGTTCGAGCAGGTCACCAGTGCACCGCTGCCCCCACCCCACCGAGCACCGACACCGTCTTCGTCTCGACCTCGTCGGCCTCGTCCGCCGCGGTGGACGACCACGTCACGGCACCGCCCGCTCCGAGCGACCTCCGCCGTACGGACCCGTCCGGGTGGAGGACCGTCACCAGTGTCCGGATGGCCACCGACAGATCGACCGCCCCGTTGGCCGAGAAGTACCCGATCGCCCCCGAGTACACCCCGCGCGGCGCGCCCTCGAGCCGGTCCGCGATCGCCGTCGCACTGCGCTTCGGCGCGCCCGTCATCGACCCGGGCGGGAACGCCGCCCGCACGACCGCGGCCCGGGAGGCCCCCGACGGCAACCGGCCGGCGATCGTCGACACCATCTGGTGCACACTCGCGTACGTCTCCACGTCGCAGAGCCGCTCGACGCGTACGGACCCCGGGCGCGCCGTCCGCTGCAGGTCGTTCCGCAGCAGGTCCACGATCATGACGTTCTCGGCGCGGTCCTTCCCGCTGGCCGACAGTTCGCCACGGGTCTCGGCGTCCGCGACCGGGTCCGCCCGTCGCGGTCGGGTCCCCTTGATCGGCTCGGCCACCACAGCACCGTCGGCGTCGATGCGCAGGAAGCGCTCGGGTGACCGGCTGGCGATCCGCAGGTCACCGGTCCGCAGGTAGGCCCCGAACGGCACCGGGTCGGCCCCACGGACCCGCAGGTACTCGGCCAGGTACCGGTCACCTGCCGCCGCCGGTGCGTCCGGGACGGCGAACGCCGTCGTCAGGCACACCTGGAACGCGTTCCCCTCGCGGATCTCGTGCCGGCACGCGTCCACCGCGCGTTCGTAGACCGCTCGGTCGACGCGACCACGGGCCTCCAGGACAGGCTGGTCCGGTGCCGGCACCCCCACCGGGATGCCGGCAGTGACGTCCGGGAGGCCCGTGGTGACGTCCGCCCGGTCGCGGGACGACGCCAGGACGGATGCTCCCGGCACGGCGGACTCCCACACGAGCGGCTCCGGCACACGCAGCCCCGACGACCAGGCCCGGTTCGCCGCGGAGGCAGTCGGCTCGTCGTCGTCGACCAGCGTCACCGCCCACGCGGCACCGTCCCCCCGCACGATGACCGCACGGTCCACGAACCGGAGGTCGGCATCTGCGTGTCCGTCCGCCACCCGGTCCGGCCCGTCGACCTCACGTCCGAGCTCGTACCCGAGGAAGCCGACCCACCCGAGCGCGAACGCGCAGCCGTCGACCGGGGCGTCGAGCGCCGGTGTGCGCCGCAGCAGGTCCTCGAGGACGGTGAACGCCGGGCGCCCCTCGGCCCGGGGCGGCCCGAACCAGCGCTCGGCCGGGGGCGACACGTCGACGCGGGCGACGCGGTCCTGGTGGCGGAGGCGCGCGGCGAACGGTCCGTCCGTGAGCGCGAGGACCGACCACGCTGCGCGCGCCGCTGCCGACCCCGGTGCCCCCTCCGGCAGGGCGGAGTCGAACCACACCAGGTCCGAGGTGCTGCCGAGGGCGAGCGCCCCGAGGTCGACGGAGCCGATCCAGCGGGTCTCGAGCCGTGGCCCGGCCGACGGCACCAGGTCCCGCTCGGCCGTCAGACCGCCGAGATCGTCCATGCGGCAGCGTGGGCGGCGCCCGGCTCGAGGACGACGAGACCGGCGTCCACGTCGCCCGCGAAGGCGTCGGCGTTGAAGGCGTTCGGAGCGCAGGTCATCGGCTCGACGGCCAGACCCGCGCGGTGGTACTCGGGGACGACGTGGTCGGCGGTGTGCACCTGGGCCCATCCGCACTCCGGACCGAAGACGACCCGCACGCCGTGCCCGTCCGCGGCCGTCACGGTGACGGCCGCGGTGCCGTCCGCGCCGCGGTCGAACCCGGTGAAGGCGTGGTCGATGAAGCGCTGCCCGATCGGCGTCGGCGTGCGGAGGTCGAACTCGTCGTGCACGGGCACGAGCCCGGTCGGGATGAGGCGGTCCTCGGTGACCTCGAGCACCTCGGCCGCGGGGAGCGTCAGCGTCCAGTCGTCGACCGTCCCGGCGCCGGCGACGAGGTACGGGTGCGGGCCGGTCCCCCAGGGCGCCCGGTCGTCGCCGGTGTTCGTGCCGGTGACGGTCGTGTGCAGACCATCGGCGTCGAGCCGGTACTCCACCCGGACCTCGACCCGGTAGGGGTAGCCCTCCTGCGGCTGCACGGTCGTGGCGAGCAGCACGCGCTCGGCGTCGTGCTCGAGCACCGCGAAGTCGGTCCAGGCGACGAGCCCGTGCAGGGCGTGGGAGCGCTTGGGCTCGGTCAGGGCGAGTTCGTGCTCGATGCCACCGAAGGTGTACCGGCCGTCCACGACGCGGTTCGGCCACGGTGCCAGGACTGCACCACGGAAGACCGGACGGACGTCGTCCGCGTCGAACGTGGTGACGAGGTCACGGCCGTCGTGACGGAGCGCCCGCAACGTCGCACCGACGCTCGCGATGTCGGCGGTGTAGCCGGAGGAGGCGATCGTCGTCTGGGACCCGGACCGGGGCGCTGCGCTGCTCATGCGGTCAGCGTATCGGCCGACCGCGGCCCTCCGGGCGTCCTGACGAGGCCCTGTGGAGAAGGTGGTTCCACGAGCCCAGCGGGAATGACAGAAGCCCCGCGGCTGAAGAGCGTTCTCGACCAGCAACGGGGCTTCGGTGGTGGATCTGAGGGGACTCGAACCCCTGACCCCCTGCATGCCATGCAGGTGCGCTACCAGCTGCGCCACAGACCCATCGGCCGCAAGCGGCCTGTTGGTGTTCCCCCGGTTCCCCGGAGGCACCAGTACAGCGTACACCACGCGAACACGGGGTGACGAAATCGTCGTCGCCCCCCGGGCGCGTCGCCGCTCAGGCGGAGTGTTCGGCCGCCTGCGTCTGGTCGACCGGCAGCTCGAGCGGGATGACCGGGCAGTCCGACCAGAGACGCTCGAGCGAGTAGTACTGGCGCTCTTCTTCGTGGAAGACGTGCACGACGATGTCCCCGAAGTCGATGAGTGCCCAGCGGCCTTCGCTCCGACCTTCGCGACGCAACGGCTTGGAGCCGGCCTCGAGCATGCGGTCCTCGATCTCGTCCGCGATGGCGAGCACGTTGCGCTCGTTGCGGCCGGTGGCGAGCAGGAAGACGTCGGTGAGCTGGAGCGGTCGGGTGACGTCGAGGGCGACGAGGTCCTCGGCCTGCTTGGAGTCGGCCGCTTGAGCGGCGATCTGCACGAGTTCGAGTGCGCGAGCGGAGGCGGTCACGGATTCCTTCCGGTGGTCATCACGACGTCCGGCGTCGCGATGTTCATGATGGGTCACGATCATAGGTCAGACCGCTGACACGGTGACGCCCGGTGTGAGACGAGCAGCGCGGCGCAGCGACCGGACAGCGGCTCAGGAGCCGAAGAAGTTGGTGGCGACGAGGGCGATCACGATCACACCGGCCGCGACCACGCCGACCGCGCTGGCCGCGACGGCGAGCACGACGGGCGTCTTCGAGTCCTTCGGCTTCGCCGCGGCGAGGACGACCTGCCGCGTGGAGGTGTGGCTGGAAACCGCACGGCTGGCACGGACGGGGCTGGCGTCGGTGTCCGGCTGCTCGTCCTGCTGGTCGAGCATCCGGTCGACCTCGGCGCCGTCGATCGGCCGGTGCGACCCGGTCGAGGACAGCGACGACGGCAGGTCGATCGACCCGGTGAGGATGACCTCGCCGGTGGCGTTCAGCGCACCGGTCGGGTCCGCCAGTGCCGAGTTCGGCAGGATGATCGCGCTCGACCGGGCCTCGGCGACGCGGCGCGTACCGGTCTCCTCGTCGTGCACCTCGGCATCGTTCGAGTCGTGCGCGAAGGTCGACCAGTGGCCGGCCGGCGCCTCGAACGCGGTGGTGACGGGCTTGGGCTCCCGCGTGGCGTCGGACGACGCCGGACGCGACGCCGAACCGGGCTGCGACGCGGATCCCGGACGGGCGGCGGAGGCCGGCTGTACAACCGGAGCCTCGACCGGCACGGCGGGCACGACGGGGAGCGGGACCTCGTTCGTGTCGTCGTCGTCGAGGTCGAGCGGGAACACGCCCGGCGCCGCGGCGGGCGTACCGTTCGCGGGGATGACGTCGGCAGTCGCACCGGTGCCGTCGACGGCACCACCCTCGTCCGCCGCCCGGAGGTCTTCCGGGTCGGCGTCGTGGGGCGCCCAGGTGGTGCGGTGCTGACGCGGCTCCTCAGCATGCGCCGCAGCCGCCTCGAGGGGCTCGATGGCGTCCGGCGAACCGTCGGCGGCCGTGGCCTGCTCGACGGCCGCAGGGTCGAGGTGCGAGACCTCGGGGTTCGGGTCCTGCCAGTGCGAGGACTCGCCCTCGTCACCGGCAGCGGCGTCTCCCGACCGGTCGTCGTCCTCGGCGGAGTCGTCGGCCGAACGGTCCGCGGTGTCGGTGGGAGCGGCGAACCCGAGGGGTACCAGCGGGGTCCGGCCGGCGCCCGACGAGGCCGTCTCCTCCGGGGTCGGCAGCGACGGGACCTGCGCGTCGGGGGCCGGGTCGGACAGGGTGCCGAGGACGTCCTGCACCGTCCGGTCCGAGGAGGCCGGGGTGGGGTTCTGCAGTGGGACCGGTCGGCCCCCCTGCTCCTGCGCCTCGCGGAGCAGCCGCAGCTGGCGACGGGACATCCCGCCGGTGCCGGGCACGATCTCGGTGGCGGACGCCGGCGGCAGGTCTGGCACACCCGCGGACCGCGGCACTGCCGACTGCGCGGGCGCGGCCGACCCGGGGGCGACGTGCGAACCGGGTCGACGACGGCCCTCCGGGGCGCTGTCCGCGGCGACGGTCGGCGGCGGCGTGACGGGCTGGGCACCGCCCGAGGCGGCGCGCTCGCGCTCGCGCATCTGGCGCCGCGACAGCGGCGGCTGCGCGTCGGACGAACTCATGCAACGCTCCGATACAGATGGTGCTTCGAGATGTACTGGACGACGCCGTCCGGAACCAGGTACCAGACGGGGGACCCGCTTCTCACCCGGTCGCGGCAATCGGTCGAGGATATCGCCAGCGCGGGGACCTCGAGAACACTAACGTCCCGTTCTGGGAGTCCGGTGATGCTCAGCGCGTGTCCCGGTCGTGTCACGGCCACGAAGTGCGCCAGGTCCCAGAGCCCGTCGTGGTCCTTCCAGTCCAGGATCTGTTGGACCGCGTCGGCGCCCGAGATGAACACGAGCTGCGCGTCGGGCCGCTGTTCGCGGAGGTCGCGCAGCGTGTCCACCGTGTAGGTCGGGCCCGGGCGGTCGATGTCCACCCGGCTGACCGTGAACATCGGGTTCGACGCGGTCGCGATGACCGTCATCAGATACCGGTGTTCGGCGTCGGTGACGTCGGCCTTCATGTACGGCTGACCGGTCGGGACGAACACGACCTCGTCGAGGTCGAAGTGCTTCGCGACCTCGGAAGCCGCCACGAGGTGACCGTGGTGGATCGGGTCGAACGTCCCGCCCATCACCCCGATGCGCGGCCGACCCGTGCTCTCGAGCATCGGGGGTCGGGTCAGATCTTCGAGTGGCCGAACTCGTCCACGCCGGTCTCGTGCTGCCGGGTGGCCTGGAACTTGTGCGAGTGACGGTAGGCGACGTCACGGAAGCTCCACGTGACGAACCCGAGGAAGGTGAAGAAGCAGGCGGCGACGATCGGGTAGACGATCGCGGGGACGCCGGCCGCGTGCTCGGCGGCCTCAGCGAGGAGTGACATCTGGCAGTGCTCCGATCGGTCGAGGAAGACTCCGGACCATCCTAGCCGCGGATGTGTCCCTGCCCGCGCACGAGCCACTTGGTGCTCGTGAGCTCCGGCAGCCCCATCGGCCCCCTGGCGTGCAACTTCTGCGTGGAGATCCCGACCTCGGCGCCGAAGCCGAACTCGCCACCGTCGGTGAACCGGGTGGAGGCGTTGACCATCACCACGGCGGAGTCGACGCCGGCCAGGAAGCGCTCCGCGGTGTCGACGTCGTTCGTGACGATCGACTCGGTGTGGTGTGTCGACCACTCGGCGATGTGCGCCATCGCCGCGTCGACGTCCGGCACGACGCGGATCGACAGGTCGAGGTCCATCGACTCGGTCGCCCAGTCGGCGTCGGTGGCGCGGAGGACCCCGGGGACGATCGTCCGCGTGGGGTCGTCACCGCGGAGGGTCACCCCGGCGGCGCGGAGCCGGTCGGCGAGCACGGGCAGCAGCCGCTCGGCAGCCCGCTCGTGCACCAACAGGGTCTCGAGCGCGTTGCACACGCTCGGCCGCTGGACCTTGCTGTTGAGGACGATGTCGACGGCGCGGTCGAGCGGCGCGGACTCGTCGAGGAACACGTGCACGACTCCGGCGCCGGTCTCGATCACCGGGACCTGGGACTCGGTCACGACGGTCTGGATGAGGGAGGCGCTCCCCCGCGGGATGAGCACGTCGACGAGCCCCCGTGCGCGCATGAGCTCGGTTGCTCCCTGACGTCCGAACTCGTCGATGGTCTGGACGAGTGCGCGCGGGAGTCCGACCGACGCGACGGCGTCCTGGATACGTCGGACGAGCACCGCGTTCGTCCGCTGCGCGGCCGATCCCCCGCGCAGGACGACGGCGTTGCCGGACTTCAGGGCCAGCGAGGCGATGTCGACCGTCACGTTCGGTCGCGCTTCGTAGATCGCCCCGACGACCCCGAACGGCACGCGGACCTGGGTGAGCTGCAGGCCGTTCGGCAGGACCGATCCGCGCACGTGCTGTCCGACCGGGTCGGTCAACCCGACGACCTGCTCGACCGCGTCGGCGAGGGCGTCGACCCGGGCCACGTCGAGCCGCAACCGGTCGAGCAGGCCCGAGGACAGCCCGCCGTCCTCACCCGCGACGAGGTCCTCGTGGTTGGCCGTGACGATGTCGGCGGTGCCGGCGCGCAGCTCGTGCGCGATCGCCCGGAGGGCGGCGTCCTTCACGGCGGTCGTCGCGGTCGCGAGCGCCGTGGACGCCGACCGGGCGTCGGTCAGGACGTCGACGAGGGTCGGAGCGGTGGCGGGGAGGGACATGGACCGATCGTAGTCCGGCGACCGACCGCGTGACGCGGCCTGTGGACGGACGGGAGGCGTGCCTCCAGGCCGGCGGGGCCCCGCGCTCAGGCGCGGGGTGCGGCCCGGAACCAGGTGCCGACGTGCTCGCCGCCGAGCGCGCGCTCGACGAGCGCGGTGGCCGTGACGAGGACCGCGGTGCCGGCCTCGGCCGCGAGCCGTGCGGCGGCGACCTTCGTGCCGGCTCCTCCGGTGCCGACACCGGCTGCACCGATCGAGCCGAAGGTCACCCCGGCGAGTTCGTCCCCGAACGGGACCTCGTCGATGCGGGTGGCACCGGGCTGCTCCGGCGGCTTGGTGTACAGGGCTTCGACGTCGGACAGCAGGACGAGGACGTCCGCCTCGAGCTGACGGGCCACCAGGGCTGCGAGCCGGTCGTTGTCGCCGAACCGGATCTCGTGGGTGGCGACGGTGTCGTTCTCGTTGACGATCGGGAGGACCCGGAGCTCGAGCAGCCGGTTCATCGCACGGCGGGCGTTCACCCGGTGCGTCGGGTTCTGCAGGTCCCCCGCGGTGAGCAGCACCTGGGCCGCCGTGACGCCGTGACGGTCGAGCTCCTTCTGGTACCGGAACACGAGCACGGCCTGCCCGGTCGCCGCGGCCGCCTGCTGGGTCGCGAGGTCGTCCGGTCGTCCCTCGAGCCCGAGGAACGGGAAGCCCGTCGCGATCGCGCCGGAGGACACGAGGACGACCTCGGTCCCGCGGCGGTACGCGCCGACCAGGGCGTCCACCAGTGGGCCGATCTGGGCGGCGTTGTCCCCGCTGACCGAGGACGACCCGACCTTCACGACGATCCGACGCGCGCGCGGGATGTCCGTTCGCTCGATGACGGCTCCGGCGGTGCGCTCGCTCGTGTCGGTCATGGTCGCTCCCGGGTCAGTCCCGCTCGCCGGCCGCCTGCTCGAGGGGCTCGGCAGCAGCCGTGTCGGCGCCGGTCGGGGTCGCGTCCGTGTCGACGGCGTCGTCGTCCGCCCAGAGCCCGGCCCGGCGCTCCTGCTCGAGCTCGGCGCGGGCTGCGGCCTTGGCGTCCATCCGCTCGAAGTAGTCCGCGCGACGCTCGTTGCGCGTCGGACGGGCGTTGAGGTCGAGTCGGGCGTCGGTGCCGCGGGCGCTCGTGATGAGCTCGGCGGTGGACGTGAGCGTGGGCTCCCAGTCGAAGACCATCCCGCCCTCACCGCCGATCACGACGGTCGAGCCGGCGACGGCACCGGCCTTGAACAGGCCGTCCTCGACGCCGAGCTTCGCGAGGCGGTCGGCCAGGTAGCCGATCGCCTCTTCGTTGGTGAAGTCGGTCTGCTGGACCCAGCGCTCCGGCTTCGCGCCGCGGACGCGGTAGAAGCGGTGCTCCTCGCCGCCCTCGGCACGCACCGTGAACGGCTTCGCGTCGACGGCCTTCGGGCGGATGACGATGCGCTCGACCTCGGGCTCGGCCGCACGTTCGGCCCGCGCCTGCTCGACGACGTCGGCCAGGGCGAACGTCAGCTCGCGCAGGCCCTTGTGCGAAGCGGTCGAGATCGGGAAGACGCGGTAGCCGCGCGACTCGAACTCGGCGGTCACGAAGGCTGCGAGTTCGGCGGCGTCCGGCACGTCGATCTTGTTGAGCGCGATGAGCTGCGGACGTTCGAGGAGCGGCACCTGTCCCTCGGGGACCGGGTACTGCTCGAGCTCACGGAGGATGACGTCGAGGTCGCTCACCGGGTCGCGGCCGGCGTCGAGCGTCGCGCAGTCGATGACGTGCAGGAGTGCCTCGCAGCGCTCCACGTGCCGGAGGAACTCGAGCCCGAGGCCCTTGCCCTCCGATGCGCCCTCGATGAGGCCGGGGACGTCGGCGACGGTGAAGCGGGTCGTGCCGGACTCGACGACGCCGAGGTTCGGCGTGAGGGTCGTGAACGGGTAGTCGGCGATCTTCGGCTTCGCTGCCGAGATCGCGGCGATGAGCGACGACTTCCCCGCGCTCGGGTACCCGACCAGGGCCACGTCGGCGATGGTCTTCAGCTCGAGGCTGACGTCCCCGCTCCAGCCGTCGGTGCCGAGCAGCGCGAACCCCGGGGCCTTGCGCTTCGTGGTCGCCAGCGCGGCGTTGCCGAGCCCGCCCTGCCCACCGGGGGCCACGACGACGCGGATGCCCGGCTCGGTGAGGTCCGCGAGCACCTCGCCGTCCTCGTCGTACACGACCGTGCCGACGGGGACCGGGAGCTCGAGCGTCTCACCGCTGACACCGCTGCGGTGGTCCCCCATGCCCGGCTGCCCGTTGCGGCTGGAGCGGTGCGGCGACCGGTGGTAGCCCAGGAGTGTGGTGACCTGCGGATCGGAGACGAGCACGATGTCGCCGCCGTCACCGCCGTTGCCACCGTCGGGCCCGGCGAGGGGCTTGAACTTCTCGCGACGGACGGACACACAGCCGTTGCCACCGTTGCCTGCCGTCAGGTGCAGGGTCACGCGGTCGACGAACGTCGCCATGGGTTCACTCCTGGTTGTCGTGGGGGAATACAGAAGAGGGGCAGGCACACGGCCTGCCCCTCCCGCTGATGTCGTTCGTCAGCGACTACGCGTTGACGATGTTGATGACCTTGCGGCCACCCTTGGTGCCGAACTCGACCGAACCGGCCGAGAGGGCGAACAGCGTGTCATCGCCACCGCGGCCGACGTTCGCGCCGGGGTGGAAGTGCGTGCCACGCTGGCGGACGATGATCTCGCCGGCGTTGACGACCTCGCCACCGAAGCGCTTCACGCCGAGGCGCTGTGCGTTCGAGTCGCGACCGTTGCGAGTGGAACTCGCACCCTTCTTGTGTGCCATGTCTCTGCTCCCGCCTTACGCGATCTTCGTGACCTTGACGCGCGTGAGGTCCGCGCGGAAGCCCTGGCGCTTCTTGTAACCGGTCTTGTTCTTGAACTTCTGGATGATGACCTTCGGGCCGCGGAGGTCAGCCAGGACCTCGGCGGTGACCGTCACGTTCGCGAGCTCGGCCGCGGCGGAGGTGATCTTGTCCCCGTCCACGAGGAGCACCGGCGCGAGGTCGATGTTGCCATTGTCGTCGGCCTTGATGCGGTCGATGGTGATGATCGAGCCGACCTCGACCTTCTCCTGACGGCCGCCGGCGCGCACTACTGCGTAAACCACGTGGATTCCTTACGTAACTCTGCTTGAGGGAAGTCTCGGGTGCCCACTTCTGCGCGATCCGCCCGAGTCGCCCCGGACTGCCCGGGTCACCCCGGGTCCCGGGTCACCCCGAGTGGATCGGCGACGCAGGCAGAACGGCCCGCTGACACCAGGGATCGAGAATACTCGATCCGACCAGGTGGGTCAAACGCCGACACGCGTACCATGGCGGGATGACCGTGCTGATCGATCCCCCGGCCTGGCCCGCGCACGACACGCTCTGGTCACACCTGGTCAGTGACTCATCCTACGACGAGCTCCACGCCTTCGCCGACCGGGCGGGTGTCCCACGACGTGCGTTCGACCACGACCACTACGACGTGCCGCAGGCCCGGTACGCCGAGCTGGTGGCCTCCGGGGCCTCGCCGGTGACCGGTCGCGAGCTCGTGCTGCGGCTCATCGCGAGCGGGCTGCGGGTCCCACAGCGCGACAAACGGCGCTGAGACGGCTCGGCGACGCGATCGGTCGCTCCCCCGGGCTCTGGTCACGTCGTCAGTGCGCCGGGACGGGGCCGGGAGGACGGCGCGCGGCCTGTCGCCCACGGCCCACGGCCACCGGCCGCCGCTCGGCCCGGCCGAGGCCGGCCGCGCGGCTGCGCCGCCGCTCGGCCCGGCCGAGGTCGGCCGCACGGCGCCGGGCATGACGCCACGTCGTGTCGAGGCGCGACCGCCGGCCTCAGCCCTCCGGCGGCCCGGACGGGTGGGACGGTCGGGAGCGCGGGCGTCCGAGCCAGAGCCAGGCCACTGTGGACGACCCGAGGAGCATGAGGGTGAGCGGCAGCCCGATCTGCACCGGCGTGGTCACCACGTCGACGAGCAGCCGGCCGATGCCCTGCCCGAGCGTCCCCTGACGGACGGCTTCGTACGCCCCGGTGGCGACGCCCACGAGTGCGAGCACGAGGGTGCCGCCCGCACCGGCGAGCACGGCGCGCAGCAGGACCACCGGCAACGGAGCCCTGGGTACGACGGGCACCAGGAACGCCAGCACGAGGAAGGCAGCCAGGTGGAACGGGAAGCGTGCGACGAAGACGCCCTGGACGAACGCCTCGACCAGGCTGGTCCCGCCGTGGTTCCGGAAGGGCCCGACGATCGTGCTCGTCCCGATCAGGCCGACCAGGCCCGCCACGAACTCCACCACGACGACGCTCACGACCGTGAGGGCCGCGCCCGTCGTGGCCAGTGAGGAGGCTCCTGGCACGACGACCGGCGTCCGGTACCCGGTGTACGTCCCTGCCGGCTGCGGGGCGCGCCGGGGCACGGCGGTCCAGCCGCCGTCCTGGCGGTCACGGTCCGGCACGGGACCGTGACCACCCGGACGGCGCTCGTCGGTCACGTCACTGCCCGACGATGACGGTGCCGTCGTCCTCGGTGCCCTCGGTGCCGGTGGGGTTCGCCGGAGCACTGATGCTGCCGGAGGAGACGCGACGCGACCGCGAGCGTCCCTGGCCGGGCTGCTTGGGCTCCGGGAGTGCCTGCAGGACGGAGTCGAGGAGCGACTCCGCTGCCTCCTCGCTGACCCGGCGCGGCTCGCGCTTCGCGACGCCGACCGGGATGTCGAGGATGGCGACCGTGGTGTCCGCCGGCGTGATCGCAGCCGAGGAGCTGACCCGCCGACGGCCGGCGGGGCGTTCCTTCGGCACGACCGGCGTGACGGGCTCCGCTGCGACCGGCTGCTGCGTGACGGGCTGCTGCGTGGCGGGTTCCCGGGTGCCGGAGACGGCAGCGGGCTGCTGCTCCTCGGGTGCGGCAGCGGCCTGCTGCGCGGCGGTCGTGTCACTGCTGGACGTCGTGCCCGGCAGGACGGCCTCGGCCGCGGGGGTCTCGAGCGTGGACGCCTGCTGCGCGTCACCGGCCCGGCTCCCGCGACGACGACGACGCTTCGACCCACCGGTGGACTCACTCGGCGTCTCGGCCACCGGGGCGACCGGCGACGTCGGCGAGGCGACCGTCACCGGCGACACCGGCGACACGGTCGTGGCGATCCCCGTCAGGGGCTCGCCGGACTCCTCGTGCGCGATGGTCGACGCGGCGATCCGGGAGAGCGCGTGCTTGACGTCGTCCGTGATCTGGTGCGCCGACGACTTCTGCTCGGACCCGCCGTTGCCGCCGTTGGCGGCCCCGCCGTTCCCGTTCCCGTTGCCGCCCCTGGCCTTGCGGCGGCCCTTGCTCGGACCGGGATCGGCGTTGTTGTCGTTGACCTTCGCGTTGACCTCGTCGAGTGACTCGCGCAGGCCGACACCGATCTTCTTGCGGGTCATCTGCACGAGGCCGAGCGAGGTGACCTCGGCCACCTGGTGCTTCGTGCGGTCCCGGCTCAGGCACTCGACGAGGCGGCGGAGCACGAGGTCCCGGTTCTCCTCGAGGACCATGTCGATGAAGTCGACGACGATGATCCCGCCGATGTCGCGCAGGCGGAGCTGGCGGACGATCTCCTCGGCGGCCTCGAGGTTGTTCTTCGTCACCGTCTCTTCGAGGTTGCCCCCGGAGCCGACGAACTTGCCGGTGTTGACGTCGACGACCGTCATGGCCTCGGTGCGGTCGATCACGAGCGAACCGCCGGAGGGCAGCCACACCTTGCGGTCGAGGGCCTTCTCGATCTGCTCGTTGAGCCGGTACTCCTCGAACGAGTCCGGTCCGTCGTAGATCTCGACGCGGTCCTTGAGGTCCGGCGCCACGGCCGTCAGGTACTCGTCGATCGTCTGGCGGGCGGACTCGCCGTCGATGATGAGCTTCGTGAAGTCCTCGTTGAAGACGTCGCGGACGATCTTGACGAGCAGGTCGGGCTCCGAGTGCAGCATGACCGGGGCCTGCCCGCTCTGCACCTTCTTCTCGATGGCCTCCCACTGGCTGGTGAGGCGCTGCACGTCACGGGTGAGCTGGTCCTCGGTGGCGCCCTCGGCAGCCGTGCGGACGATGACGCCGGCGTGCTCCGGGAGGACCTCCTTGAGGATCTTCTTGAGGCGGGCACGCTCGGTGTCCGGCAGCTTGCGGGAGATGCCGTTCATCGAGCCGTTCGGCACGTAGACCAGGTAGCGGCCCGGCAGCGACACCTGGCTGGTCAGGCGGGCGCCCTTGTGGCCGACCGGGTCCTTCGTGACCTGCACGAGGACCTTGTCGCCCGGCTTGAGGGCGGCCTCGATACGACGACCGTGGCTGGTGTCGACCGAGTTCCAGTCGACCTCGCCGGCGTAGAGCACGGCGTTGCGGCCGCGGCCGATGTCGACGAAGGCGGCCTCCATCGACGGCAGGACGTTCTGCACCTTGCCGAGGTAGACGTTCCCGATGAGCGAGACGTTCTGCGACTTGGTGACGTAGTGCTCCGCGAGGACGTTGTCCTCGAGCACGCCGATCTCGATCGTGGAGGAACTCGACCGGACGATCATCTGGCGGTCGACGCTCTCGCGGCGGGCGAGGAACTCGTCCTCGGTGACGACCTGACGGCGACGCCCGGCGTCACGCCCGTCCCGGCGGCGCTGCTTCTTCGCCTCGAGGCGCGTCGAGCCCTTGATGCGCTGCGGCTCGGTGATGAGCTCCGGCTCGCGGCGGCGCGGCTCCGCCTGCTCGCGGTCGCTGCTGCTCCCCCGGCGGCGGGTCCGGCGGCGGCCGCCCTGCTCGTCGCGGTCCTCGTCGTCCCAGCGATCGGACCGGTCGGCGCGCTCGCTGCGCTCCGGACGGTCGTCGCGGTCGTCGCGGTCGAAACGGTCCGCACGGCCGTAGCCGTCACCACGGCCGCCACGCTCCGGACGCTCACTGCGCTCGTACCGGTCGCGGCCGGAGCGGTCGCGCTCAGGGCGGGCCGGCAGGTCGGGCAGCACCGGGGCGTGGAAGATCAGGCTGAGCGTGCTCGTGGCCTTCGGGACGAACGGCTCGGCGGGGGTCGGCTCGGCGGTCTCGCCGGTCCGGGCCAGACGGGAGGCCCGCTCCGCGTCCGCCTCGTCGCTCGCGTCCGCCGCGCTGACGGTCGGTGCGGCACCGGACTCGTCCGGACCGGCCGCCGTGTCGTCCTGGCCGGCCGTCACGTCCTGGCCCGCGGTCTCGTCCTGCGCGGCCGTCGCGTCCTGGCCCGCGGTGTCGTCCTGCGCGGCCGTCTCGTCGTGCGCAGCGGTGCCGGTCGGCGTTGCGGTACCGGCCTGCGCGGCGGTACCGGCCGTGTCCGCGACGGTGGCGTCTCCGGTGCGGGTGCTGACGTCCTCGGCGACCGGCACGGGACCGGTGGCGGTGTCGAGCACGAGCTCGTCGGCCTCGGGCGTCTGCTCGACGTCCGCCTCGGCCGTGTCCGTCACGTCGGCGGTGTCGACGACGTCCGCGCCGTCCACGACGTCGACCGCCTCGGTCACGTCGACCGAACCGGTCACGTCGACCGACCCGGCGACATCCGGCTCGTCGTCCGAGCTGACCGTCTCGACCGCGTCCGTCGACGTGTCAGACGGCTCGTGGGCCTCCAGGCCGCCGGACCGGGCGCGGCGGCCGCCGAAGAGGCGGGTCCGGCGCTTCGGCGCGTCGTCGGTGTTCTGGTTCTGGTTCTCGTTCTGATCCACCATGGACTGGTGCACTCCTCGACCCCGCACGCACCCGGAGGGTGGCGGGAATTCTCTCGTTTCGGTGCGGGCGGCGACTCCGCCCCCGCGCTCGCTGCTGTTGCGTGACCGGTCCGTCGTCTCCGCGTCCGTCGTCGTGGGCACCCGGCTCACGGCGGCTCGGCGTCGGAGGTGACGCGTCGTCCGGTCACGGTGCTCTCTCACAGCACCATCACGTCCGGGCGGTGGCCCGGCAAGTTCTCGTCGTCGCCCGGATCGGCCGGGTGACTCCCCCATCATCGCACGCGGTCACGGAGAACGTCGGGAGCCCCGTGCGAAGATGACGCCGTGAGTTCCACGCCTGTCGCTCCCCGCCGCCCCGTCGCCGTCGCGATCCTGCTGCTCGTCACCGGCGTGGTCGGGCTCTACGCGGCCTTCCGGCTGGTCCTCGACGAGTTCGAGAAGTACGAGAACCCGCAGGCCGTGCTGTCGTGCGACGTCAGCCCCTTCGTGAACTGCTCGAACGTCATGGCGAGCGCCCAGGGACACCTGTTCGGCTTCCCCAACCCGGTGCTCGGCGTCATGGGCTTCGTCGCCCCGATCGCCGTCGGCGCGGTGCTGCTGGCGGGCTTCCGCGGGACGAAGTGGTTCTGGACGCTCTTCAACGCCGGGCTGCTCCTGGCCTGGGTGTTCGTCACGTGGCTCTTCACCCAGACCGTTTGGTTCATCGGGTACCTGTGCCCCTGGTGCATGCTCGTGTGGGCGATGACCATCCCGATGTTCTGGGTGTTCACGATCTGGAACCTGGCGAAGGGGAACCTGCCCTTCGGTGCCGGCGCCCGCCGCGTCGGCCGAGCACTGCTGCCGTTCTGCTGGGCGTTCCCGCTGGCGAACTACCTGTTCATCATCGTGGTGATCCTCGTCAAGTTCCCGACGGTCCTGACCACGCTCTGAGCCCGGGTCGGTGCCCCGTCCGACCCCGGCGGTCGTGACCGTCCGCCGACAACACCGGTGACGCGTCACCGGATTCCTGGGTGCTTCCCAGCACAGCGGCCCGATCGTGTTGCCCGCGGGCATTACGCTCGTTCCCGATGAGCGACAACGAGAGCAAGAAGGCGCGCCGGAATGCTGCGCGCGAGCGTGCCCGCGAGGCCCGCCAGAAGGAGCAGGCCCGTCGGCGTCGGAACAAGACGCTCACGATCAGCGGGATCATCGTCGGGTCGCTCGCGCTCGTCGCGGTCGTCGTGCTGGTGATCGCCAACTCGATCCAGCCCGTCGGGCCCGGACCGAAGAACATGGCGAGTGACGGCATCGTCCTGACCGGTGAGAGCGGCAAGATCGTCCCCGTCGAGACGAAGGCCATCCCCGAGGGCGGGGAGCCGACACCGACGAAGCAGGACGACTCGGTCACGAACATCACCGTGTACGAGGACTACATGTGCCCGATCTGCAACCAGTTCGAGACCGGCAACATGGACCAGATCAAGCAGTGGGTCCAGGACGGTACCGCCACGCTCGAGGTGCGCCCGTTCAACCTGCTCGACCGCGCGTCGCTCGGCTCGAAGTACTCCACCCGCTCGGCTGCCGCCGCCGCCTGCGTCGCGAACTACGACCCCGAGGCCTTCCTCGACGTCAACAGCGCGTTCTACGAGAACCAGCCGTCGGAGAACACCCGCGGGCTCAGCAACGACGAGCTGGCCGACATCGCGAAGGAGGCCGGCGCGACGAACGCGAAGGTGGAGTCGTGCATCACCGACCAGGAGTTCGCCGGCTGGGTGGCGGACGCCACGAACCGGGCGCTCACCGAGCCGCTGCCGAACTCGGACCTGCCGAAGCTGACCGGCACACCGACGGTCATCGTCAACGGGAAGCAGTACAACGGCCAGGGCACGAACTCGTGGGCCGACGCGCAGGCGTTCGCCGCCTTCGTCGAGGCGAACGGCGCCTCGGGCCAGTAACACCCGCACCGCACGACGACGGCCCCGCACTCCGAGGAGTGCGGGGCCGTTGCCGTACCGAGCGGAACTGGTCCGATCAGTCCGAGTCAGGCGAACCAGAGACCGAGCTCACGGGCGGCGGACTCGGCCGAGTCGGAGCCGTGCACGAGGTTCTGCTGGACCTTGAGGCCCCAGTCGCGGCCGAGGTCACCGCGGATGGTGCCAGGCGCGGCCGAGGTCGGGTCGGTGGTGCCGGCCAGCGAGCGGAACCCGGCGATGACGCCGTTGCCCGCGACGCGGACGGCGACGACCGGTCCGGACTGCATGAACTCGACGAGCGGCTCGAAGAACGGCTTGCCCTGGTGCTCCTCGTAGTGGCTGTCGAGCAGCTCGCGCGGCGCGGTCAGCATCTTCAGGTCGACGATCTCGTAGCCCTTCGCCTCGATCCGGCGGAGGATCTCACCGGTGAGCTGGCGGGCGACGCCGTCGGGCTTGACGAGGACGAGGGTCTCTTCGAGTTCGGACACAGCGGGACTCCCTGCGGTTCGAGGTGGGATGGATCAGTCCTCGCCGAGTGCGGCGCGACGGGCGGCGTTCTGCCGGTCGAGCTGACCGCCCTTGACGAAGCAGAAGACCCACAACGCCAGGAACACCAGGCCCACCACGACCATGAAGGGCTCGATGAACCCGGTGGCGAGGATGGCCGCCTGCAGCAGCCACCCGAACCATACACCGGCCCGGGAACCCGTCATCCGGGACGCGAGGGCGAGCACGACGATCGCCGCGAGTCCCCCGCCGAACGCGAGTCCGGCCGGCAGGGTGTGCTTGCCGTAGACGACGAGCATCGGGAAGAAGAACATGATCGCCTCGAGCACGAGCGTGATCGACAGCAGGCTCTCGCGGGCTCCGCGGTCGCGACGCGGTCGGCGGGTGCGGGGTGGCCGGGAGGCCTCGCCGGCGTCCGTCACTTCGTCCCGCCTTCCCGGTGGACCAGGTCCATGACCGCACCGACCATGACGATCGAGCCGGCGACCAGGACCATCGCGTCCTCGGCGTCGGCGTCGTCGGCCAGGTCACGGGCCTCCTGCAGGGCACCAGCGAGCGAGGGCTCGACGACGACCCGGTCGTTGCCGACCTCGTCGACGACGACCCGGGCGAACTCGTCCGCGTCCAGGGCGCGCTCCCCCGGCGGCTGCGTCACGACGAAGGTCGCGACGGTGTCCTTCAACGCCCGGACGAACCCGCGGGCGTCCTTGTCGCGGAGGATCCCGACGACGCCGACGACGTGCCCGGACGGGAACGCCACCGGGAGCGCATCGGCGAGTGCCTTCGCCCCGTGCGGGTTGTGCGCGGCGTCGACCACGACGGTCGGTCCGGTCGCGATCGGCTGGAGGCGCCCGGGGCTCGTGGCGTTGGCCAGCCCCTCGCTGAGGACGTCCTCGTCGAGCGCCTGACTCCCCCGCCCGAGGAACGACTCGACCGCAGCGATCGCCACCGCCGCGTTGTGTGCCTGGTGAGCACCGAACAGCGGGACGAACAGGTCGTCGTACGTGCCGGCGATGCCCTGCACGCTGACGAGCTGCCCGCCGACGGCCGGGGTGTCGCTCGTCACGCGGAAGCCGGCACCCTCGACCGCGAGGGTCGACTCGGTGAGTTCGGCCGCGCGCTCGAGCTCCGCGAGGGCCTCTGCGGTCTGCGCGCTCGTGACCACCGACGACGACGGCTTCACGATGCCGGACTTCGTGCGGGCGATCTCGGCGACGGTGCTGCCGAGCTGCTTCGCGTGGTCGATGGCGATCGGGGTGAAGACCTGCACCTGGCTCTGTACGACGTTGGTGGAGTCCCACTCGCCGCCCATGCCGACCTCGATCACGGCGACGTCGACGGGCGCCTCGGCGAAGCACGCGAGCGCCAGCACGGTCAGCGCCTCGAAGAACGTCAGCGGCTGCTCGCCCTTCGCGGTGAGCTCGGCGTCGGTCATCTCGAGGATGGGGGTGATGTCGTCCCAGTTCTCGACGAACCGGTCGGCGGCGATGGGCTCGCCGTCGATGACGATGCGCTCCCGGATCGACACCAGGTGCGGGCTCGTCATGAGACCGGTCCGGAGCCCGTGGGCGCGGACGATGCTCTCGGTCATCCGAGCGGTCGACGTCTTGCCGTTCGTCCCGGTGATGTGGATGACCGGGTACGCCAGGTGCGGGTCGCCGAGGAGCTCGACGGCACGTCGGGTGGCGGTCAGACGCCGTTCGGGTGCCTGCTCCCCGATCCGGGCCGTGAGCGCCGCCTCGACCCGGCGGACCTCGTCGTCGTCCCCGCCGTAGGGCAGCTCCTCGCCGGGAGCGGTGTCGCCCGCCGGGCCGACGGGGATCTCGATGCCGTCCGCGTCCTCGGCGGGGATGTCGTACTCGTTGCTGTCACTCATGCGCGCTGGACCTCCACGGTCACCTTCGCTCCGTCGCCGACCGCGACGGTGTCCTCGTCCTGACCGAACACCGTCGGCACGACCTGCACTCCACCGGCGAGGGTCTCGTTCGCGATGAGCGTCTCGTGCACGCCGATCGCCGCTGCTGCCGCCTCGTCCGCTCGGAGTGTCAGGACGATGCGGTCACTGACGTCCAGACCGGCGTCACGACGAGCCTGCTGCACGGCGCGCACGACGTCGCGGGCGATGCCCTCGGCCTCGAGCTCCGGCGTGGTGACGGTGTCGAGGACGACGAACCCGCCGCCGTCGAGGAACGCCACGGCCTTCGACGTGTCGGCCACGGTGAGGTCGAGCGTGAACTCGCCCTCGACGAGGTCGATGCCGCCGACGGTCACACCGGTCTCGGTCGCGGTCCAGTCGCCCTTCTTGGCGGCCGGGATCACCTGCTGCACGGCCTTGCCGATGCGGGGGCCGGCCGCGCGGGCGTTGACGGTGAGCTTCCGCTCGATGCCGTACTGCGCCAGAGACTCCTCGGCCTGCTGCTCGAGCACGACCCGCTTCACGTTGAGCTCGTCGCGGAGGATGTCCGAGAACGGCTCGACGGCGGCGGTGTCCGGCACGACGAGGGTCAGCGTGGCGAGGGGCAGGCGGACGCGCTTGCCGGTCGCCTTGCGGAGCGCGAGACCCTTCGACGCGACGTCCCGCACCCGGTCCATCGCGGCGACGAGGGCGTCGTCAGCGGGGAACTCGTCGGCCGACGGCCAGTCCGTCAGGTGCACGCTGCGGTCACCGGTCAGGCCCTTCCAGACCTCCTCGGTGACGAGCGGTGCCAGCGGCGCCGCCACCCGGGCGAGCGTCTCGAGGACCGTGAACAGCGTGTCGAACGCGGCACGGGCCTCCGCGGAGGTCTCGGCGCCGGCCCAGAACTTGTCCCGCGAGCGTCGGACGTACCAGTTCGTGAGCACGTCGGCGAAGTCGCGGATCGCCTGCGCGGCCAGCGGGGTGTCGAGCGCGTCGAGGTGCGTCGTGACGTCGGCGACGAGCACCCGGGTCTTCGCGAGCAGGTACCGGTCGAGCACGTCGGTGCTCGCGGTGCTGCGGCTCGCCTGGTACCCCGACTCCCCCGACGCGTTGGCGTAGAGCGTGAAGAAGTAGTACGTCGACCACAGCGGCAGGAGGAACTCGCGGACGCCCTGGCGGATCCCCTCCTCGGTGACGACGAGGTTGCCGCCGCGGATCACCGACGACGACATGAGGAACCAGCGCATCGCGTCGGCACCGTCGCGGTCGAACACCTCGGACACGTCCGGGTAGTTCCGCAGCGACTTCGACATCTTCTGCCCGTCGGAGCCGAGGACGATGCCGTGGCTGACCACGTTCGTGAACGCCGGGCGGTCGAACAGCGCGGTCGACAGCGCGTGCATGACGTAGAACCAGCCGCGGGTCTGCCCGATGTACTCGACGATGAAGTCCGCCGGGCTGTGGGTGTCGAACCACTCCCGGTTCTCGAACGGGTAGTGCACCTGCGCGTACGGCATCGACCCGGAGTCGAACCAGACGTCGAACACGTCGGTGATCCGGCGCATGGTCGACTTCCCGGTGGGGTCGTCCGGGTTCGGTCGGGTCAGTTCGTCGATGAACGGGCGGTGCAGGTCGACCTCTCCCTCGGCGTTCCGGGGCAGGCGACCGAAGTCACGCTCGATCTCCTCGAGCGAGCCGTAGACGTCCTGACGCGGGTGCTCGGGGTCGTCGGAGACCCACACCGGGATCGGCGTGCCGAAGTACCGGTTGCGCGAGACGGACCAGTCGATGGCGTTGCCGACCCACTTGCCGAACTGGCCGTCCTTGACGTTGTCCGGCACCCAGGTGATGTCCTGGTTGAGCTCGCCCATGCGGTCACGGAACTCGGTGACGCGGACGAACCACGACGAGACCGCCTTGTAGATGAGCGGCTTGCGGCAGCGCCAGCAGTGCGGGTAGCTGTGCTCGTAGGACGCCTGGCGGAGGAGCCGGCCGGCGTCGCGGACGGCCTTGGTCAGCGGCTTGTTCGCGTCCGACCAGAGCATGCCTGCGACCTCGCCGAACTGCGAGGTGAACAGGCCGCCCTCGTCGAGGGAGAGCACCACGGGGATGCCCGCGGCGGCACAGACCTCTTGGTCGTCGGCGCCGTAGGCGGGAGCCTGGTGCACGATGCCGGTGCCCTCGCCGGTCTCGACGTACTCGGCGACGAGGATCTTCCAGCCGTTCTCCATGCCCTCGGTCTCCGACAGAAAGTCGAACAGGCGCTCGTAGGTGACGCCGTCGAGCTCCCGGCCCTCGACCGTCCGGGTGACGGCGGCGACGGCCTCCTCGGCCGAGGCGTAGCCGAGGTCCTTCGCGTGCGCGGCGACCGTGTCGGACGCGAGCAGGTACCGGGCCGAGCCTGCGGCGCCACCGTCAGCCGCGCCTCCCGGCCCGGCCGGCAGGACCGCGTACGCGATCGCCGGACCGACCGCGAGCGCGGCGTTCGTCGGGAGCGTCCACGGGGTCGTCGTCCAGGCGAGGGCGCGGACGCCCTCGAGCCCGAGCTCCGCGGCCCGCGCACCGGTCAGCGGGAACGCGACCGTGACGGACTGGTCCTGGCGCGTCTTGTAGACGTCGTCGTCCATGCGGAGCTCGTGGTTCGACAGCGGGGTCTGGTCGTTCCAGCAGTACGGCAGGACCCGGAAGCCCTCGTACGCCAAGCCCTTGTCCCACAGCGTCTTCCACGCCCAGAGGACGCTCTCCATGTACGTGACGTCGAGCGTCTTGTAGTCGTCCTCGAAGTCGACCCAGCGCGCCTGGCGGGTCACGTACTGCTGCCACTCGTCGGTGTACTGCAGCACGGACTGCTTCGCGGCCGCGTTGAAGACGTCGATGCCCATGGCGTCGATCTCGTGCTTCTCGGTGATGCCGAGCTGCCGCATCGCCTCGAGCTCGGCGGGCAGGCCGTGCGTGTCCCAGCCGAAGCGGCGGTGCACCTGCTTGCCGCGCATGGTCTGGTAGCGCGGGAAGACGTCCTTCGCGTACCCGGTCAGCAGGTGCCCGTAGTGCGGCAGGCCGTTGGCGAACGGCGGGCCGTCGTAGAACGTCCACTCGTCGCAGCCCTCGCGCTGGGCGATGGAGGCACGGAAGGTGTCGTCGCCCTTCCAGAAGGCGAGGATGCCGTCCTCGACCGCGGGGAAGGACGGGGACGGGGTCACGCCGTCGGAGTCGGAGTTCAGCGGGTACCGCACGGGAGGCTCCTGGAGGTCGGTGGAACTGGACCACGAGGACGGAGCCTGCGCTCCGCGGTACCACCTCGCTTGCCACGGACCGGCGCGACGCCTGCTCGTGACCACTCTGCGTCGGGGTGATGTCGGTCCCGAACCCGCCCGGTTCTAGTGACGGCCCCCGTCGGGAGCCGCGTTCTTCCGGGAGGCTCCCCGGTGATGGCCGGATCGATGCCTGTGGGTCCGACTCTACCGGACGGGAGCATGCTGGAGCGATGCCCTCGTCGTCCTCCCCCGAGGCTCCGGAGACCACTCCGGACGCTTCGTCCTCACAGCAGAAGCCCGAGTCGCTGCTCACCGTCCTCATCGCCTTCGGGGCGAACCTCCTCGTCGCGATCGCGAAGTCGGTCGCCGCCCTCGTGTCCGGCTCGGCGTCGATGGTCGCCGAGGCCGCGCACTCGTGGGCCGACACCGGGAACGAGGTCTTCCTGCTCGTCGCGGAACGACGGGGTGCCCGGAAGCGCGACGCGAGACACCCGCTCGGCTACGGCCGCGAGACGTACATCTGGTCGATGTTCGCCGCGTTCGGGCTCTTCACCGCGGGCGCGATCGTCTCCATCACCCACGGCATCGGCGAGCTCGGGGACACCGGCCCGGCCGAGGACGTCACGCTGAACTACATCGTGCTCGGCGTCTCGTTCCTGCTCGAGGGCACGAGCTTCCTGCAGGCGTACCGACAGGCGCGCGGCGCCGCGACGAAGCGCCGGGTCCCGGTGCTCCGCCACGTGCTGCAGTCGTCGAACCCGACGCTCCGAGCCGTCTTCGCCGAGGACGCGGCCGCCCTCATCGGCCTGGTCATCGCGTTCCTCGGGGTCTTCCTGCACCAGGTCACCGGGCTCGCCGTGTTCGACGCGATCGGGTCCATCGCCGTCGGGCTGCTGCTCGGGGTCGTCGCGATCGTCCTCATCGACCGCAACCGCCGGTTCCTGCTCGGCGAGAGCACGTCCCCGGAGCTCGAGAACGCCGTGCTCGTCGAGTTGCTCGCCCGAGAGCAGGTGGAAAGCGTGAGCTACCTGCACCTCGAGTTCGTCGGACCGTCCGGCGTCTACCTCGTCGCCGCGGTCGACCTCGTCGGCAACGACACCGAGGAGCACGTGGCCGGTCGGCTCCGCCGGATCGAGGACTCGCTGGAGCAGAGCCAGTACGTCGAGGAGGCGGTGCTCACGCTGTCCGTGCCGGGCGCACCGGTGCTGCGGCCGACCAGCGACGACATCCCCGACGTGGTGCGAGACGGCACCGTCGAGGACGTCGCATCGGGCGGCGCCGGCACGCTCCGCGCCTGACCCCGGGACGCTCAGCAGTCGTCGTTCGTGAACTCCAGGTCGACGGTCTGGTCGGAGCCGGTGAAGACGTACGAGTACCGCATCGCGATGTCCTCCTCGAGGATGTCGCGGGTCGCGTCCGTCGAGCAGAGGTTCGACAGCACCGAGTCGCGGATCGTCCGTTCGGAGACGGCAGCCGGGTCAGCGTCCACGCGGTAGCGGTAGTGGATCGCCTCGTCCTCGGCCTCGACCCCGGTCCACGTCGTGATCTCGTCGACCTGCCGCGGGAACGTGGTCTGCTCGGAGATCTTCGCGACGCCCTCGTCGACGAGCTCCTGCTTCGAGGGACCGCCGAACGAGGCGAAGCCCCACCGCACCAGCGCGGCGGCGATGACGAACGCGAGGATGCCCGCGATGGTGACCAGCGCACGGCGACCCCGGGACTGCTGCGGGGGCTGGGTCCCGAACGCGGCGGCACCGCCGGGCTGCGCGACCGGAGCGCCCTGACCCGGCCAGGGCTGCTGCGCGCTGCCCGGGTACTGCTGCTGCCCGGGCACCTGCGGCGCCGGGGTCGCCGGGTCCTGCGGGGCCCCGGTGCGCGCGTCCCGCCCGCCGGTCCACTGCGGTGCCAGGGGCACCTGGCCCTGGTCGGCCGGGAGGCCCTGCCCACGGTCCGACAGACCGTCCGGCCCTCCGGTGTGGTCCGGTTCCGGACCCGGTCCGGACGACGACGGCTGCTGATCGGGTGTGTCGGACACGGGTCCCCCTGATGTCGGTGGCCGTCCCCCTCGGACGGCGCACCCAGAACCTACCAGCGGACCGGTGCCACCAGACCGGGGCCGTCAGCGTGCGTCGAGCCCCGCGACCACGGGCGTCAGCGCGGCGGCGACGTACTCGACGAGCGGACGTCGAGCGACCCCGTCCGACACCCAGACACCGAACGCCGCAGCGGCGGCACCGAGCATCGCCCCCGCGACGGTCTGCGGCCAGAGCGATCCCACGTGTTCCCCGGTCCGACCGGCGACGAAGGACGCGACCGCCTGGTGCTGCGCGGTCACCCGGGTGGCGACGCTCGCGACGAGTCCGTCCCCGACGTCCATGACCTCGGCCTGCGCGATCGCCCACGGCACGCGCTCCGGGTCGTGCGCCCGGGCGGCGGCGAGCAGAGCCTCCTCGACGGCACGGACGGTGCTCGACTCGGTCGAGGACGCCAGGTGCTGCGGCAGGTCGGCGACGGCTGCGTCGAGGTCGAGCCACATGACGTCGGACTTGGCGGTGAAGTAGTTGAAGAAGGTGGCCCGACTGACGCCGGCACGGGCGGCGATCTGGTCGACCGTGGTCCGTCCGTAGCCCTGCTCGAGGAAGAGCTCGGCGGCGGCGTCCGCGAGCACCTCGGCGCTCGAGCGGCGCGGTCGCCCGCCGCGGCGGATCGGTTCGTCCATGCCCCCAGTAAAGCGCTAGACTCTGTCAGCCATGATCTTGGACCCAGTACAGAAAAGCCCGGCGCTGCGGCGCATCGTGACCGGTGTCGCCGGCACGGCCACGATCCTCCTGGCCGTCACCGCCTGCTCCGGCGCCGGTGCGCCCGGGGACAGCAGCACGCCCGTCAGCGGCGGGACGCTCACCTACGCGTCCGGCGACGCCGAGCCGACCTGCCTGGACCCGCACGTCGGCGGCAACTACCCGCAGGCGCTGCTGGCGACGCAGTACATCGAGGAACTCGTCGGTCTCGACGACGGTCGCCCCACCCCCGAGCTCGCCACGGAGTGGACGACGAGCGACGACGGGAAGACCCTCACGTTCACGCTCCGCGACGACGTCACCTTCACCGACGGCACCCCCTTCGACGCGTCGGCCGTGGTCGCGAACATCGAGCACGTGCAGGACCCGGCAACCGCCTCGAGCACCGGGTACCTCGCCCTGCAGTCGATCGAGAAGGCGACCGCCACCGACGACCACACGGTGACGCTGTCCCTCAGCCGCCCCGATGCCGCACTGCTCGAGTCGTTCTCGCAGCCGTGGGTCGGCATGGAGTCACCGAAGGCCCTCGAGCGGGAGCAGGCGACGAACTGCGAGTCACCCGTCGGCACCGGCCCCTTCGCCGTCACCGGCTGGAAGCACGGCGACCGCGTCACGCTCGAGCGGAACACGGCGTACACCCCGCTCGACGAGTCGACCACGAAGCCGCGCCTGGACGGGCTCACCTGGCGCTTCCTGCCCGACTCGACCTCGCGCTACGCGGCCCTGCAGTCCGGGCAGGTGGACGTCATCGACAACGCCCAGCCCGACCAGCTCAAGGCCGCCTCGGCGAAGGGCAGCATCCGCGACCTCGACGCTCCCCGCCCGGGTGCGTCGAACCGTCTCGAGCTGAACTCGGGCCACGGCGTCTTCCGCGACGAGTCCGTTCGCGAGGCGTTCATCGCGGCGGCCGAGATCGATCCGGGCCTGCAGTCGCTCTTCCTCGGCACCGCGAAGCGCTCGTACTCGGTGCTGTCGAGCGTCGAGCCGACGTCGTACTCGGACGAGTCGTTGTTCGCGTACGACCCGGCCGAGGCGAAGCGTCTGCTCGACGAGGCCGGCTGGAAGACGAACAGCGACGGCGTCCGCGAGAAGGACGGGAAGACCCTGACCGTCACGTTCCCGGTGTCGACGAACCAGTCCGTCCCCGCCGAGCGCAGCCTGTTCCAGCAGATCCAGGCGTCCGAGGCGGAGGTCGGCATCGAGGTCCGACTGCAGGAACTCGACCTGTCGAGCTGGTACGCGGCACTCGCGAAGAACCAGTACGACGTCGTGAGTGCTCCGTACACGAAGGTCGGCCCGGACGTCCTCCGCATCCTGTACGACTCCGCTTCGATCACCCCGGCACCGTCGGGCTACTTCGCGAACCTCGCGCAGCTCGACGACCCGGCGCTCGACGAGCTGCTCGAGAAGGCGTCGCAGACGTCGGACGCGAGCGAGCGTGCGGACCTGGTCGAGCAGGCGCAGCGGACGATCCTCGAGAGCCGGACCGTCCTGCCGCTCTACGACCAGCAGAACCACTTCCTGTACCGCTCGGCCGTGCAGGGCATCTCGACCACGTCGGTCTCCACGCCGTGGTTCGGGACGGCGTGGGTCGCGCGCTGATCTCCTTGCGTCGCATCTGGGCCTCCGCCGCCGGTCCCCGGCGGACGCGCCAGCGGCCGACGGGCCGTGCCGGTGGGGAGCGGCCCGGCGCCCGTCCGGTACGCCGCCCCACCCGCGCGGGGTGGGTGCGTTGGACGGTGCGGCGGGTCCTCGGCGGCGTCGGGGTGCTCTGGGCGGTCGCCACGATCGTGTTCGTCGCGATCCGTCTCATCCCCGGCGACCCGGCCCTCGCGATCCTCGGCGGACCGGGGTCGCAGGCGTCGGCCGAGGCGGTGGCGCAGGTGCGGTCCGAGTACGGGCTCGACCAGCCCGTCCTCGTGCAGTACCTGGTGTTCCTCGGTCGTCTGGCGACGGGTCAGCTCGGGGACTCGTACGCCTTCCGGACGCCGGTGTCGACGCTCCTCGCGCAGGAGTTGCCCGTCACGCTGACCCTCGCGGTCGCCGGGCTCGCGGTCGCCTGGCTGCTGGCGGTCGTGGCCGCGTGGTGGTCGACGCAACGAGGCCGCACGGCAGCGCTGCTGACCACCGGCCTGGCCGTCACCGCCAGCGTGATGCCGCACTTCTGGCTCGGCAGCGTGCTCATCGTGGTGTTCGCCAGCTCCTTGGGGTGGGTGCCCGCCGTGAGCGACGGCACGCTGCGCGGCTGGGTCCTGCCCGTGCTCGTCGTCGCGGTGCCGGTTGCCGGGTACCTGGCTGAGACGATCCGCGACGGTGTGGTGGACGCGCAACGGTCTGCCTTCGCGCTGGCTGCCAGGGGTCGTGGCGAGTCCCGCGCCGGTCTGTTCGGACGCCATCTGCTCCGGCACGCCGCGCTCCCCGGGATCGCCCTGTCCGCCTGGGCCTTCGGGTCGCTCGTGTCCGGGGCCGTCGTCGTCGAGTCGGTGTTCGCGCTCCCCGGGATCGGCCGGGCACTCGTGACCGCGGTGACCCAGCGGGACATGCCGCTCGTCGCAGGGATCGCACTCGTGTCGGCGGCGGCGTACGTCGTCGTGCTCGCCGTGGCCGACCTCGTCGAGCGCGCGGTCGACCCGCGCGGTGGCGAACCGGAGGCACGGTGAGCGGCATCGTCGACCCGGGCCTCCCGTCCGGCACCGGAACGGCCGACGCCCGTCCCGGCACCGACCCCGACGGCAGGTCTGGCGGCACGCCGACCGAGCCGTCCGAGACGTCCGGCGCGCGCGCCGGACGCCGGTCCGAGCGATTCCGTGGGGGGACGCTCGGGCCGGCAGGCACCATCGCGGCGGCCGTGGTGGCGGTCGCGGTGGTCGCCGCCCTGTGGCCGGCGCTGCTCGGCGGCGCGCACCCGCTGGCGGTCTCCCCGGCCGAGGCCCTCCTGCCACCCGGCGCCGGTCATCCGTTCGGCACCGACGAGTCCGGACGTGACGTCCTGGCGCGGGTGGTCGCCGGGACCCGCGCGTCGCTCCTGGTCGGCGTCGTCGCCACGCTCGTCGGCGGCGGGACCGGCGTGCTGCTCGGCGTGCTGGCCGGGCTCGGCGGACGGGTGGTCGACGCAGTGGTCGGCCGGGTGACCGAGGTCGCCTTCGCGCTGCCGCTGCTGCTCGTCGCGCTCGTCGTCATCGCGGTGACGGGTCCCGGTCCGGTGCCGGCCATGCTCGCCGTCGGGTTCGCGACCGCACCCGGGTACGCCCGGATCGTGCGGGGGCTGGTCCGGACCGCCCGGGCGTCGCAGGTGGTCGAGACCGCCGTGCTCCTCGGCCGCTCCCCCACCTCGATCGTGTTCCGCCACGTGTTGCCCGCCGCCCTCTGGCCGATCGTCGCCGTCGGCACGCTCGGCATCGGTCAGGCCGTCGTGTGGGCGTCCGCGCTGAGTTACCTCGGCGTCGGGACCCCGCCGCCCGCGCCGGAGTGGGGTGCGATGCTCGCCGACGGCCGCACCTACCTGCAGACCGCCCCGTGGATGAGCACCTTCCCCGGACTCGCGATCGTCGTGCTGGCGACCGCGGTGACCGTCCTCGGGCGGGCGCTTCGCCGGCGTGGGAGCGCACGATGAGCGGTGCCGGGGTCGACGCACCCGTCCTCGACGTCTCGGGGCTCACCGCGACCGTCGGCACGACGGCACTCGTCGAGGACGTCGACCTCCACGTCGCCCCGGGCGAGCTGGTCGCCCTGGTCGGCACCTCCGGTTCCGGAAAGTCCGTCACCGTCCGGGCTGCGCTCGGGCTCTCCGCGGACGGTGTCCGCATCGACGCCTCCCGGATGACGCTCGTCGGCCGCGACGTCCGAGCCCTGTCGGAACGGCGGTGGCGCGACCTCCGGGGGCGCCACGTCGGCTACGTCGGCCAGGAGGCCCTCGGCGCTCTGGACCCCCTCCGTCCCGTCGGGCGGGAGGTCGCGGACGCACTCCGGCTGCACACCGACCTGACCGCTCGGGAGCGCATCGACGCCGTCCGGGCGGCCCTCGAGGCCGTCGGCCTGGACCCCGCGCTCGCCACCGACGGCCGTACGGCCGGGACGCTCTCCGGCGGGATGCGGCAACGTGCGCTCATCGCCGCGGCCACGATCGCGGACCCAGGACTGCTGGTCGCCGACGAACCGACCACGGCGCTCGACGCCGGCATCGCCCTCACCGTGATGGAGCAGCTCCGCGCGGCACAACTGCGTGGCACCGGGGTGCTCGTCGTGACGCACGACCTCGGGCTCGTCGCGGGTTGGGCCGACCGGGTCGTCGTGATGCACGGCGGCCGGGTCGTCGAGGAGGGGCGGACCGCCGACGTGCTCGGTTCGCCGCGGCACGAGGCGACGCGGGCACTCGTCCGCGCGGCGCGGGCGGCCGACCGCCCCCTGCGCAGCGGTCCGACCGCCGGCGTCCACGGTGCCGGTGTCCACGGTGCGGACGTCCGCGGTGCCGACGTCCGGGCCGCAGGCGTCGTGACCGCTGACGCCGCAGCTGCCGGCCGCCCCGTCGATCCCCCCGTGCTCGCGGCGCAGGCGCTCCACCGCACCTACGCCGGGGTCCCGGCGGTCCGCGAGGTGTCGCTCCGGGTCGTCCGCGGTCGGGTGCTCGGCGTCGTCGGGGCCTCGGGTTCCGGCAAGACGACCGTGGCGCGGATGCTCCTCGGACTCGAGACGCCCGACGACGGCACGGTCACCCTCGACGGAGAACCCTGGGCGCCGCTGCCCGAACGCGACCGCCGTGCTCGTCGACCGCGGATCGCCGCGGTCGTGCAGGACCCGGGCGCGACGTTCGACGAGCGGTGGGACGTCGACCGGGTCCTCGCGGACGCACTCACCGGCGGCCGCGCCCGACGCGCGACCGGCACCCTCGGCGACCGGGTGGCGACTGCGCTCCGGCAGGTCGGGCTCGACCCCGCGCTCCGGCGTCGCTCTCCCCGCACCCTGTCCGGCGGGCAGCGGCAGCGCCTCGCGATCGCCCGGGCCCTCGCGACCGAGCCCGAGGTGATGGTGCTCGACGAGCCGGTCACCGCCCTCGACGCGACCGTGCAGGACGCCGTGCTCACGCTGCTCGAACGGCTCCGGGACGAGACCGGTGTCGCGATGGTGTTCGTGTCGCACGACCTCCGGGCCGTCCGCCGGCTGGCCGACGACGTGCTCGTCGTGCACGACGGCACTGTCGTCGAGTCCGGTCCCGCCGACGAGGTCCTCGCCCGTCCGACCCATCCGGTCACCGAGCGACTCGTCCGCGCCGCCGAACGGCTCACCGCCGGGCCGGCCCGGTCCGCCTGACCCGAGCAGCGGAGGCCCGCCCTGCGGACGCAGGGCGGGCCTCCAGGGCGCGTGGCCGGGTCGTCAGGAACCGGCGGGTGCCTGCTCCTGGCGCGATCCCGGGGCGCTGCCGTCCTCGGGGATGACCGGGAACTGGCTCGTCGAGAAGTCCTTCGCCCAGTCGGACTGCGCGAGCTCCGAGGTCGGGTCGTTGTAGTCCGCGATGACGTCGGCGACCTCGTCCTCGTGGGCGACCGTCGGGCCGGAGCCCATGAGCGGTGAGCTCGCGGTCTCCTTCGTGAAGTACACGGCGACCAGGCCGATCAGGGCAGCGAGCATGAGGTAGAACGCCGGGATGTCCTCGGCCCAGCCGAAACCGGCGTCCTTCGCGCCGGCGATGAGCGCCTGCGTCGCGAGCGGCGTCGTGCCACCGAAGAGGGAGACCGACACGTTGAACGCGATCGCCAGCGCGCCGTAGCGGATGATCGTCGGGAACAGCGCCGGGAGCGTCGACGGCATGGTCGACGTGAACGTCACGAGCACCAGGCCGAGGATGAGCAGGCCGGCGAAGACGCCGGGGCCGGTGCCGGTCTGCACGAGCTTGAGCGCCGGCCAGGACAGCAGGATGAACCCGATGCAGCCCGCGGCGAGCACGGGGCGACGACCGAACCGGTCCGACAGCCGTCCGCCGAACGTGATGACGACCATCATGAGGATCATCACGATCACGATGAGGATGAGGCCGAACGTGGCGTTCTGCCCGAGGTTCGTCTCGAGGTAGGTCGGCATGTACGACAGGAGCATGTAGTCGGTCACGTTGAAGACCAGGACGAGGCCGATGCAGACGATGAGCGAGCGCCAGTTCTCGGCGAAGAGCTTGAGGAACGGGGTCTTCTGCGACTCGCGCTCGGCCGCCTGCTCCTGCTGCTTCTGGAACGCCGGGGTCTCCTCCAGCTTGAGCCGCAGGTAGAGCCCGATCAGGCCGAGCGGTCCGGCGACGATGAACGGGATGCGCCAGCCCCAGCTGAGCAGGGCGTCCTCCGGCATCGTGTACTGCAGGATCGTCACGATCGACGCGCCGAGCACGTAGCCGGCGAGCGTGCCGAACTCGAGCCAGGAGCCCATGAAACCGCGGCGCTTGTCGGGCGAGTACTCCGCGATGAAGGTCGCCGCACCGCCGTACTCACCGCCGGTCGAGAAGCCCTGCACGAAGCGGGCGACGAGCAGCAGCACCGGAGCCCAGAAGCCGATCGTGTCGTAGGACGGGATCAGGCCGATCATGAGCGTGCCCGCGGCCATCAGGATCATCGTCAGCGCGAGGACCTTCTGCCTGCCGATCTTGTCGCCGATCGGGCCGAACACCGCGCCGCCGATCGGACGGACGATGAACGCGGCGGCGAAGAAGCCGAACGTGGCCACGAGGTTCGAGGTCGGGTCGCCCGCCGGCAGGAACACCTTCGAGATGGTGACCGTCAGGTAGGCGAAGATGCCGAAGTCGAACCACTCCATGGCGTTGCCGAGGGCCGCTGCGGCGACGGCACGCTTGAGCAGCGACTCCTCGACGACGGTGACGTCGTCCTCGGTGAGCTTCCGCCGGGCGCGCTTGGCGGCGGCCTTCGTCCGCACCGGGCGGTCCCCGTGCGGCTGCTTCGGTGTGTCGTTGGCTGGCAAGTCGTTCCTCCGGTGTGCTGTGCGTCCTTCGGGCATCCGACGAGACGGCGACACTGGCGACCCGCGAACCGCGCTCGCCGGACAAACCCCGGAAGCCTAGCAGGCGGGCTCGTGGCGGCGGGGTGACCGCTACGCTGGAGGGACCCCGTCGAGCGCGGGGACACTCAGGCACCTCATCACGGACTCGGTGCCGCACATACGAACGGAAGGCGCAGCCATGACCAAGCCCATGCCCGACAAGCCATCGGTGGACGGACTCGAGCAGGTCTGGGGACCGCAGTGGGAGCAGGACGGCACCTACCGGTTCGACCGCGCCGCCGCGGGTGACCGCTCCGCCGTCTTCTCGATCGACACCCCGCCGCCGACCGCCTCCGGCTCGCTGCACATCGGGCACGTGTTCTCGTACACACACACCGACCTCAAGGCCCGGTACGAGCGCATGCGCGGCAAGCACGTGTTCTACCCGATGGGCTGGGACGACAACGGTCTCCCCACCGAGCGTCGCGTGCAGAACTACTACGGCGTCCGCTGCGACCCGTCGCTCCCCTACGACCCCGACTTCACGCCGCCGTTCGAGGGCGGCGACGGCAAGTCGAGCAAGGCCGCCGACCAGTTGCCGATCTCCCGTCGCAACTTCATCGAGCTGTGCGACCAGCTGACCGTCCAGGACGAGCAGCAGTTCGAGGAGCTCTTCCGCACCCTCGGGCTCTCCGTCGACTGGACGCAGTCGTACCGCACGATCGACGCGACCTCCCGCGCCAGTGCCCAGCGCGCCTTCCTCCGCAACCTCGAGCGCGGCGAGGCGTACCAGGCCGACGCCCCGACCCTGTGGGACGTGACCTTCCGCACCGCGGTCGCGCAGGCCGAGCTCGAAGACAAGGAGATGCCGGGCGCGTACCACGGCCTCGCCTTCCACAAGTCCGACGGCAGCGGTGACGTCGTCATCCAGACCACCCGCCCCGAGCTCCTGCCGGCCTGTGTCGCCCTCGTGGCCCACCCGGACGACGAGCGGTTCCAGGACCTGTTCGGCACGACGGTCCGCTCCCCTCTGTTCGACGTCGAGGTCCCGGTGCTCGCGCACCACCTCGCGCAGAAAGACAAGGGTGCTGGCATCGCCATGATCTGCACGTTCGGTGACACCACCGACGTCGTGTGGTGGCGCGAGCTGCAGCTGCCGAACCGCTCGGTGATCGGCTTCGACGGCCGCATCCGCTCGGAGGAGCCGGCGTGGATCGAGTCCGCCGAGGGCCGCGCGCTCTACGCCGAGATGGCCGGCAAGACGGTCTTCTCCGCCAAGAAGGTCGTCGTGGACGCCCTCACCGAGTCCGGCGAGCTCGTCGGCGACGTGAAGACCATCAACCACCCGGTGAAGTTCTTCGAGAAGGGCGACAAGCCGCTCGAGATCGTCTCCACCCGCCAGTGGTACATCGTCAACGGCGCCCGTGACGAGCAGCTCAAGCAGACCCTGCTCGAGCGAGGGAACCAGATCGCGTTCCACCCCGACTTCATGAAGGTCCGGTACGAGAACTGGGTCGGCGGTCTGTCCGGCGACTGGCTCATCTCGCGCCAGCGCTTCTTCGGCGTGCCGATCCCGGTCTGGTACCCGCTCGACGCCGACGGCAACCCGGTCTTCGACCAGCCGATCGTCCCGACCGAGGCGCAGCTGCCCGTCGACCCGTCGTCCGACCCGGCCCCGGGGTACGACGAGTCGCAGCGCGGCGTCGCCGGTGGGTTCCAGGGCGAACTCGACGTGATGGACACCTGGGCGACCTCGTCCCTCACCCCGCAGCTCGCCGGCAAGTGGGAGACCGACCCGGAGCTCTACGGCCTGGTGTACCCGTACGACGTCCGCCCGCAGGCGCAGGACATCATCCGGACGTGGCTGTTCACGACCGTGCTCCGCAGCCAGCTCGAAGCGGACGTGGTGCCGTGGACGAACGCCTCGATCTCCGGCTTCATCGTCGACCCCGACCGCAAGAAGATGTCGAAGTCGAAGGGCAACGTCGTCACGCCGCTGTCGATCCTCGAGCAGCACGGTGCCGACGCGGTCCGGTACTGGGCGGCCTCGTCGAAGCTCGGGACGGACGCGGCGTTCGACCCGCAGAACCCGAAGCAGATCAAGGTCGGCCGTCGTCTGGCGATCAAGGTCCTCAACGCGGCGAAGTTCGTCTACGGCTTCGAGCTCCCCACCGGCGCCCACCAGGTGACGGAGGCGCTCGACGTCGACATGCTCGCCGCGCTCGGCACCGTCGTCGACCAGGCCACGGCCGCGTTCGACGCCTACGACCACGCCCGTGCACTGGAGATCACCGAGCGGTTCTTCTGGACCTTCTGCGACGACTACCTCGAGCTCGTCAAGGAGCGCGCCTACGGCACCGCTCCCGACGCGAGCCACGAGACGCAGGCGAGCGCTGTCCTCGCGCTCCGCGGCGCGATCGACGTCCTGCTCCGCCTGCTCGCGCCGTTCCTCCCGTACGCGACGGAGGAGGTGTGGGCCTGGACCCACGAGACCAGCGTGCACCGGGCCTCCTGGCCGACGCGCGCCGACCTGCCGGTCGACCAGGCCGAGACGGGGCTGCTCGCCGCCGTCGGACAGGCACTCATCGGCATCCGTGGCGCGAAGACCGCGGCGAAGGCGTCCCAGAAGACGCCCGTCACCCGGGCCGTCGTGCAGGCGCCCGCGGGGGTGCGCGAGCTCGTCGAGCGTGCCGCCGTCGACCTGGCGGCCGTGGGCCGGATCCAGGACCTGTCGTTCATCGACGGTGACGAGTTCGCCGTCACCGAGATCGAGCTGGCGGAACAGCCCTCCGCCTAGTCGGACCGCCCGGGCCTGAACCCGACGCCGGACGCCCCGTTACCGTGGAGACACGGGCGGGGCGTCCGTCGTCCCGACGGACTCCGCCGTGGACACGAACCCGCCGACACGGGCTGGAGGCACGGATGCAGTTGGGTACGAGATGGAACGTCGGTGCGGAACCACCCGCGCGACTGCCCGAGACGATGGTCGTCGCCGTCCGGCGGGTCGAGGACGAGTTGGCCGCGGAGTCGGTCGACGCCTCGACGTGGCGCTGGACGTTGACGTTCCTGGAGGGCAAGCCGATGGTCGAGCTGGACGACGGGACGTCGATCCACCTCGACCCGCTCGGCCACGCGCAGGTGACCGACCCGGACGACGCGGGGTCCGAGGACTGACCACGGACCACCGGTGGGCGCGCGGCTGCCGGACGTTGCACGGTCCGGCAAGGTCCGTAAGCGCCGGACCGCGTCCGCCGTCCGGCGCAGTCGGCGGTGTGGCGCGCGAGTACGATCGAGAACGCACGTTCCCGGACCACCAGGGGCCCGGCGGACGGACGAGCGGACGGGGAGACGGATGACGACGACCACGGTCGAGTCGGAGACGGCATCGCGGATCCTCGACGCCGCCGACGCCCTGTTCTACGCGCGCGGCATCCAGGCGGTCGGCATGGACGAGATCCGTTCGGCCGCCGGTGTCTCCCTGAAGAAGCTCTACGCCGCGTTCCCCGGCAAGGAGCAGCTCGTCGCCGCCGTGCTCGCCGGACGCCACGCGGTCTGGGAGCACGGCATCCGAGCCGCCGTCGACGCGGCCGACGGCCCCCGCGCGCAGTTGCTCGCCGTGTACGACTTCCTCGAGTCCTGGTTCGGGGACGACACGTTCCGCGGCTGCGGCTTCATCAACGCCTTCGGTGAGCTCGGCGCGACCTCCCCGGCCATCGCCGAGATCGCCCGCGAGCACAAGGACTCCTTCCAGCGTTTCGTCGCCGGGATCACCGCACGGGCCGTGGCCGACACCGGCCGTGCCGAGGAACTCGCAGCGCAGCTCGCCCTGCTCGCCGAGGGGGCGCAGACCACGGCGGCGATCGCGGGGACGACCGAGGCAGCCGTGCACGCCCGACGTGCGGCGGCGGTGCTCATCGACGCAGCGGCCCGCTGAGGACGCCGGCCCGCTCCGCGCCCCACCCGGTCGTCGCCCGCGTCGCTAGGTTGGGGCGATGGACACTCCGTTCGACGAACCGAGCACACTCCCCTACGCCCTCCCGCCGTTCGACGACGTCCGGACCGAGCACTACCGGCCGGCCTTCGACGCCGGCATGGCCGAGCACCGGGCCGAGGTCGAGGCGATCGCCACCGACCCGCACCCGCCGACGTTCGAGAACACCCTCGTGGCCCTGGAACGGTCGGGGCAGCTGCTCCAGCGCGTCGAGATGGTCTTCTCCACCGTCACCTCGGCCGACTCCACGGACGAACTCCGTGACCTCGAGGCCGAACTCTCCCCGCTCCTCGCCGCCCACCGGGACGCGATCGTCCTGGACGCCCGGCTGTTCGCCCGGGTCCGTGCCGTGCACGACGACCTCGACGGCGTCGAGGGGCTGTCGGACGAGGACCGACGCTTGGTCGCCCGCACCCTCACCGAGATGACCCTGGCCGGTGCCGGACTCGACGGCGCCGGCAAGGAGCGTCTCACCGCGATCAACCAGGAGCTGTCGTCACTGACGACGACGTTCGAACGGAACCTGCTCGAGGACACGAACGACGCCGCCGTGCACGTCACCGACGAGGCCGGACTCGCCGGGCTCGACGACGGGGCGAAGTCCGCCGCTGCCGGTGCCGCCGCCGACCGGGGCCTGGACGGCTGGCTCGTCACGCTGCCGCTGTACACCGGCCACCCGTGGCTCGCCTCGCTCACGGACCGGGGGCTCCGGCAGCGGATCATGGAGGCGTCGATCTCCCGCGCGCGTCGGGGCAACGCGTTCGACAACCGTGACGTCCTGCTGCGGATCGTGCGCCTCCGTGCCGAACGAGCCGAGCTGCTCGGATTCCGTGACCACGCCTCGGTCGTCACCGCGGACGAGACCGCCGGCGACCCGGACGCGGTCGCCGGGCTGCTGTCGTCGCTCGTCACGGCGGCCACCGCGAACGCGCGGGACGAACGGGCCGTCCGCTCCCGCACCGTCGGCTTCGAGGTCGAGTCGTGGGACTGGGCGTACGCCACCGAGGTCCTGCGCGGGGAGCAGTTCGCCGCCGACGGCGGAGCGCTCCGCCCCTACCTGGAGGCCGACCGGGTCCTCACCGACGGGGTCTTCCACGCGGCGTCGGCCCTGTACGGGCTCCGCTTCGCCGAGCGTCCCGACCTGCGCGGCTACAACGACGACGTCCGGGTCTTCGAGGTCACCGACGAGCAGGACGGGCCCGTGGGGCTGTACCTGCTCGACCTGTACACGCGGGACGGCAAGCGCGGCGGGGCGTGGATGAACCCCGTGGTGGAGCAGTCGTACCTGCTCGGCACGCTCCCCGTCGTCGTGAACAACCTCAACGTGCCGAAGCCCGCGCCCGGTTCCGCCACGCTCCTGACGCAGGACGAGGTGGAGACGCTGTTCCACGAGTTCGGACACGCGTTGCACGGGCTCATCGCACGGACGACCTACCCGCGCTTCTCCGGCACGAACGTGGAGCGGGACTTCGTGGAGTTCCCGTCCCAGGTGAACGAGATGTGGGTCACCTGGCCCTCTGTGCTCGCGAACTACGCCAAGCACCACGAGACGGGCGAACCGATGCCGCCCGAGCTCGTCCTCGGGCTGAGCGACTCCGAGGGCTTCAACGAGGGGTTCGGCACGACCGAGTACCTCGCCGCCGCGCTCCTCGACCAGGCCTGGCACCGGCTGACCGCCGCCGAGGCCGCAGCGGTCACCGACGTCGAGGCGTTCGAACGCCAGGCCCTGGCCGCGGCCGGCATCGACGCTCCGGCCGTCCCGCCCCGCTACTCGTCGACGTACTTCGCACACACGTTCTCCGGTGGGTACGACGCCGGGTACTACGGGTACATCTGGAGCGAGGTGCTCGACGCGGACACCGTGGAGTGGTTCCGCGAGCACGGCGGGCTGTCGCGCGAGGCCGGGGAACGCTTCGCACGCCTGCTGCTCGGCGTCGGTGGGGCGAAGGACCCGCTCGAGGCCTACCGCGAGTTCCGGGGCCGCGACGCCGAGGTCGGGCCGCTGCTGCGCCGTCGCGGGCTCGAGTAGCCCGCGCGGCCCGCCGCTGCTACGCGGACTTCTCGACGCGCTTCGGTGCGGAGCGCGGCACGATCGTCGGTGCGGCGTTCTCGAGCACGGTGGCCCGGTTGATGACCACACGCGCCACGTCGTCGTCCGACGGGATGTCGAACATGATCGGCCCGAGGACCTCTTCCATGATCGCGCGGAGTCCACGGGCGCCGGTCTGGCGCAGGACGGCGAGGTCCGCGATGGCCTCGAGCGCGCCCTGGTCGAACTCCAGCTCGACGCCGTCGATCTGGAACATCCGCTGGTACTGGCGCACGAGGGCGTTCTTCGGCTCGGTCAGGATCTGCATGAGCGCGGCCTGGTCGAGCTTCGACACCGTGGTCACGACGGGCAGACGACCGATGAACTCCGGGATGAGCCCGAACTTGTGCAGGTCTTCGGGCAAGACGTCGGCGTACAGGTCCTGCTGGTCGAGCGGGCTGTGCAGCTGCGCGCCGAAGCCGATGCCGTGCTTGCCGACACGCGACGACACGATCTCCTCCAGCCCGGCGAACGCACCGGCGACGATGAACAGCACGTTCGTCGTGTCGATCTGGATGAACTCCTGGTGCGGGTGCTTCCGGCCGCCCTGCGGGGGGACCGAGGCGACCGTGCCCTCGAGGATCTTGAGCAGCGCCTGCTGCACGCCTTCACCGGAGACGTCCCGCGTGATCGAGGGGTTCTCGGCCTTCCGCGCGATCTTGTCGACCTCGTCGATGTAGATGATGCCGGTCTCAGCGCGCTTGACGTCGTAGTCGGCGGCCTGGATGAGCTTGAGGAGGATGTTCTCGACGTCCTCGCCGACGTAGCCGGCCTCGGTCAGGGCCGTGGCGTCGGCGACGGCGAACGGCACGTTGAGACGCTTCGCGAGCGTCTGTGCCAGGTAGGTCTTGCCGCAGCCGGTCGGCCCGATCAGCAGGATGTTCGACTTCGCGATCTCGACGTCGTCGCGATCCTCTGCGGCGGTGATCTGCCCCTGCGCCCGGACGCGCTTGTAGTGGTTGTAGACGGCGACCGCGAGGGCTCGCTTGGCCGGGTCCTGCCCGATGACGTACTCCTGCAGGAAGTCGAAGATCTCGCGCGGCTTCGGGAGGTCGAACTCACCGCTGCCGGTGTCCTCGCTCGCCTCGGCGAGGCGCTCTTCGATGATCTCGTTGCAGAGCTCGACGCATTCGTCACAGATGTACACGCCGGGACCGGCGATCAGCTGCTGCACCTGCTTCTGGCTCTTCCCACAGAAGGAGCACTTCAGGAGGTCGGCGCTCTCTCCGATGCGTGCCATGCTCTCGGCCTTCCCTGGTCGACGTGCGCCGCCAGTGCGGTACACGAGGTCGTCGTGTCACCGAGCCTAACCGCATCCGGCGACACAGAACGGGACCCCCGGCCGCGTTCGCCCACGGCGTCGCGGGCCTGGTAGCGTGGACCGCGTTGCTCTACAAGTTGTAGAGAACGGCTCCTGGAGGAACCATGCAGAAGCGCCTCGCCACCGGCGGCGTCGCGACCCTCGGTGTCGCCGCCGCGATCGTCCTCGGCTCCGCGGCATCGGCCAGCGCCCACGTCGGCGCGGAAGCCACCTCGACGGCGGCCAACTCGTACACCACGGTCACGTTCTCCGTCCCGCACGGCTGCGACGGATCCCCCACGACGAAGCTGCAGTTCCACGTGCCCGAGTCCGTGATCGAGGTCACGCCGACGGTCAACCCGAACTGGACGATCACGAAGGACACCGAGCCCTACGCCGCCGCCACCACCGCAGCGGGCGAGGACGAGTCCGAAGCAGCGGCCGAGCGCGTCACCAGCGTCACCTACACCGCGAAGACCCCGCTCCCCGCCGACGAGCGCGACACCTTCGCACTGTCGTTCGCGTTGCCCGACGGCAAGGCCGGCGACACCGTCGCCATGCCGGTCTCCCAGACCTGCGAAGAGGGCTCCACCGAGTGGGACCAGGCGACGACCGCCGGTGAGGCGGAACCGGAGCACCCGGCACCGGTCATCACGCTGACCGCAGCGGACGCGGCCGGCGAGCACGCACACGGGGCCACGGAGTCGACCGAGTCCGACGAGGCGGCGGCGACCACCGCCTCCAGTTCGTCCTCGTCCATGCCCGCCGACCCGGACCTGGTCGGCCGCTTCCTCGGCCTCGGCGGTCTCCTCCTCGGCGCCGTCGCGCTCGTCGTCTCCGTCGCCGCCTCGCGCCGCCGCGGCAGCAGCAAGTGACGTCCGGCACCACGAAGAGCCACTCCCGCCCGGCGCAGCCTCGGCGCCGGGCCGGGAGGCTCGGCGCCGCGTCCGCCGCTGTCCTCGCGATCGCGGGTGGTGCGGTCCTCGGCCTCGCCGCGCCCGCCAGCGCGCACAACTACCTCGTCTCGGCGACGCCGGCGGCCGACAGCACCCTGACCGAGCTGCCGGACACGTTCGCGATCACGACGAACGACCGGTTGCTCGACATCGGCGACACGGACTCCGGGTTCGCCATGCGCATCGTCGGCCCCGACGGGAAGTACTTCGAGGACGGCTGCGTCGACGTCGACGGTCCGACGATGTCCACCGCGGCGTCGCTCGGCGACCCGGGCGAGTACCAGGTGGAGTGGCAGATCATCTCCGCCGACGGCCACACCGTCTCGGACGCGTACGACTTCACCTGGGATGCCCCGGCCGGGCTCTCCCCCGCCGAGGGTTCGGCGACACCCCCGGCCTGCGCCACCGCCGGCGACGGGTCGTCCGCTGCCGCGACCACGACGGGGTCGGAGTCGGGCGAGTCCTCGTCGACCACCTCGGACGCGCTGTGGATCGGCGCCGGCGGGCTCGTCGTCGTCGCCGCGGTCGTCGCCGTCCTGCTGCTCGTCCGTCGTCGCCCGGCGCCGTCCGCCGACGACCCCGACGAGGGCTGACGCCGCGCAGCTCCGCTGCAGCGTGACGCCTGCTGTCCTGGCCGCTCCGCACGCCGTAGACACGACGACGGCCCCGCACCGATGAGGTGCGGGGCCGTCGTCGTCCGAGCGCTACTTGACGAGCGCCGGCAGGTTCTTGCGGCTGGTGAGGACCTGGTCGATCAGGCCGTACTCCACGGCTTCCTGCGCGGACATGATCTTGTCGCGCTCGATGTCGTGGTTGATCTCCTCCGGCGTCTTGTTGGAGTGCTTCGACAGGGTCTCCTCGAGCCAGGTGCGCATGCGGAGGATCTCCGCCGCCTGGATCTCGATGTCGGACGCCTGACCGCCACCCTGCTGGGTCGCGGGCTGGTGGATGAGCACACGGGCGTTCGGGAGCGCGAGACGCTTGCCCGGGGTACCACCGGCGAGGAGCACCGATGCGGCCGAGGCAGCCTGGCCGAGGCAGACCGTCTGGATCTGCGGACGGATGTACTGCATCGTGTCGTAGATCGCCGTCATCGCGGTGAACGAGCCACCGGGCGAGTTGATGTACATCACGATGTCGCGGTCGGGGTCCATCGACTCGAGCACGAGGAGCTGGGCCATGACGTCGTCGGCCGACGCGTCGTCGACCTGGACGCCGAGGAACACGATGCGGTCCTCGAAGAGCTTCGCGTACGGGTCCTGGCGCTTGTAGCCGTAGGCCGTGCGCTCCTCGAAGCTCGGGAGGATGTACCGATCAGTGGGGGCCGGGACGTTCTGCGCGCCACCGAGCATGGGGAGATGCATTCTCGTTTCCTTTTCTTCGGTGGGGATCAGGACTGGGCGTCGGGCTCGGCGGCCGGGGTCGGCGTCTCGCCGTCGCTGACCGTGCCGCCACCACCGATGACCTCGGCGGACGAAGCACGCAGGTGGTCGACGAAGCCGTACTCGAGGGCTTCCTGCGCCGTGAACCAGTTGTCACGGTCGTTGTCCTTGAGGATCTGCTCGATCGACTTGCCGGTCTGCTCAGCCGTGAGCTCGGCCATCCGCTGCTTCATGTCGAGGATGACCTTCGCCTGCGTCTGGATGTCGGCGGCGGTACCACCGAACCCACCCGACGGCTGGTGCAGGAGCACGCGCGCGTTCGGCGTGATGTAGCGCTTGCCGGGCGTGCCGGACGAGAGCAGGAACTGCCCCATCGAGGCGGCGAGGCCGATGCCCACCGTGACGATGTCGTTCGGCACGAACTTCATCGTGTCGTAGATCGCCATGCCGGCGGTGATCGAGCCACCGGGCGAGTTGATGTAGAGGTAGATGTCCTTCTCAGGGTCCTCGGCGGCGAGGAGCAGCAGCTTGGCTGCGATCTCGTTCGAGTTGTCGTCGCGGACCTCGGAGCCGAGCCACACGATCCGGTCTCTCAGAAGGCGGTCAAAAACACTGGGGTTCAGTGTTGCTTCGGCCATGGAAAAGCTCCCGTTCAGTTGTCGCTTGTTGTCGAACTTATCGGTTGCAACGCACGTGGTCTCGTGTGTTCGCTGTCGGCGGTCAGGCAGACCGGGAACACGGTCGGAACGTGTGGGAAAGCGAACGGGAGGCACGGTGCCAGCTGGCTCCGTGCCTCCCGTTCGTGAGGATGGTCGCGACTACTTCGCGTCGGCCTCGGCCGACTCGTCGTCGGTCTCGTCTGCGTCGTCGCCCTGGGCGACACCCGCGGTGAACGCGGAGAGGTCGACCGGGTTGCCGGCGGTGTCCTTCACGGTGACCTTCGACAGGACCGTGGCGACGGCCTTCGAACGAGCGACCTCGCCGACCATGCCGGGGATCTGGCCGTTCTGGTCGATGACCTTGATGAACTCGGCGGGCTCCATGCCGTACTGCGCAGCGGCCTGGATGAGGTACTGCGTGAGCTCCTCCTGCGAGACCTGGATCTGCTCCTTTTCGGCGATGGAGTCGAGCAGGATCTGCGAACGGAACGCCGTCTCGCTGGACTCGGCGACCTCCTTGCGGTGCTCGTCGTCCTCGAGACGGTTCTCCTGCTCGAGGTGACGGTGCACCTCGTCCTCGATGAGCTTCTCGGAGATCGGGATGTTCACCGACTCGAGGAGCTGCTCGACGAGCTTGTCGCGAGCGGCAGCGCCCTGGCCGAAGGTCTTCGACTTGGCGATCTGCTCCTTGAGGTCGGCCTTGAGCTCGTCGAGCGTGTCGAACTGGCTCGCGATCTGGGCGAACTCGTCGTCGGCCTCGGGGAGCTCGCGCTCCTTGACGGCGGTGACGGTCACGGCGATCTGGGCGGTCTCGCCCTCGTGGTCGCCACCGACGAGCTTCGACTCGAAGGTGGTGGACTCGCCGGCGGTGAGCGACTCGAGTGCCTCGTCGATGCCCTCGAGCAGGTCGCCCGAGCCGATCTCGTAGGAGACGCCGGTGGCCGAGTCGACCTCGTCGTCACCGATGGTGGCGGTGAGGTCGAGTTGCGCGAAGTCGCCGGTCTTCGCCGGACGGTCGACGGTCACGAGGGTGCCGAAGCGCGTGCGGAGGTTCTGCAGTTCCTCGTCGATCTCCTCGTCGGAGACCTCGACCGCGTCCACCTCGATCTCCATGGAGCCGTAGTCGGGCAGGTCGAACTCGGGACGGACGTCGACCTCGAAGGTGAGGACGAGGTCGCCGGAGAAGTCCTTGACGTTCGGGAGCTCGGCGACGTCGGCCTCGGCACGGCCGAGGATGCGCAGCTCCTGCTCGTCCACCGCCTGGCGGTAGAAGGTGTCGATCGCGTCGCCGACGGCGTGGTTCAGGACCTCGCCCCGACCGACACGCTGGTCGACGATCGCCGGCGGGACCTTGCCCTTGCGGAAGCCGGGGATGTTGATCTGCTCGGCGATGTGCTTGTACGCGTGGTCGATGCTCGGCTTGAGATCTTCCGGCGTCACGTTCACGGTGAGCTTGACGCGGGTGTCGCTCACCTTGTCGACGGTGCTGGTGGCCAAGGGATGTTCTCCTGTTGGTTGACGTTCGATGTGACCTGGTCGGGGCGACAGGATTTGAACCTGCGACCTCCCGCTCCCAAAGCGGGCGCTCTACCAAGCTGAGCTACGCCCCGGTACGAGGGCCAGGATCGTCGTGTGCGCCTGTTGACGCGCGGGCAGGACGAGTCCGGCCCCACGACCTCGATGAGTCTAGCGGGCTCGCGATGCGCGATCCCCGGTAGGACCCTCGGTTGTGGGAAGTCAGTCGTCCGCGGACTTCCGCAGGCCCCGACGCCACCGCACCCCGACGACGACCTGCACCGCCAGCGCCGCGACCCCGAGCAGCAGACCGACGACGATCCGCCAGACGTGCAGGAGCGCGTGCCACGGCTGCGCATGCGGGTCGCCGAACAGCTCCGGTCGCAGGGACAGCACCACCGCCGCGACGGCGACGAGCACGAAGGACAGCACCCGGGAGCGCTTGATCGTGCGCTGCGACGACTCATCGGGCGGCGGCAGGATCATGGCGGTGTCGATCGTCCGGTATGGTGGTGGGGCTGCGACTCGTGCGCAGCTGCGGGGATGTAGCTCAATGGTAGAGCCCCAGTCTTCCAAACTGGCTACGCGGGTTCGATTCCCGTCATCCCCTCCGAAGAAGCACGCTGTACCCCGATGGTCCACATTCCCGGGGACTACCGTGGCGCTGGCCGGAAGGACGTCGACCGCGCGGAGCACTCCGCTGCCGTGAGGATCGACGGCGGCGCAACCATGTCACGAGTCCGCACGGCCGTCCGGTCCGCCGTCACGCTCCCCGCCCGCGTCGGACGCGTGAGCGAGTTCCTCTTCCGTCGTTCCGACGCCGCCTGGGACGTGTACCCGGACGACCCCGCGGAGGGGACCGTCACCGGTCCGGACGTCGGCCGGGTCTGCTTCGTCGGTGAGCGCGGCGAGCTCTCCCTCGGCGTGCGCACCCACGAGCTGTCCCTCCCGGCGTTCTTCGCCCGACACCGCGCGACACGACATGGCCGCGGGACGTCCTGGTCGATCGCGAGCGCGCCGTCGTCGAGCGTGCGGGACCTGCCCTCCGTGGTGGACGGACACCGGGAGCACCTGCGGGCGTGCGAGCTCGTCGTCCTCATGGTCGGCATCACCGACGCCCTGCGGGTGATGTCGCCGCGCAGCTGGGAACGGCACCTCCGCGAGACCCTCGCCGCGCTCCTCGAAGCACTCCCGCCCGGCGCCCGGGTCCTCGTCGGTGCGATCCCGCCCCTCGACAACGCGGGCAGCCTCTCCCGGCCCGCACGGATCGCCGCAGGTGCGCACGGGCGGGAACTGAACCGCCGGTCGTGCGCCGTGGCAGCGGACCGCCCGCGGGTCGACGTCGTCGGCTTCCCGGAGGAGCTGACCCGGTCGGTGTGGCGCCCGGAGGCGGAGGAGCACCGGTACCGCGACACGTACGACGTGTGGGGCGCCCACCTCGCGGCCCACGCCTGACGTCGTCCCCACTCGGCACCGCCCCGGCCTCAGGGCTCCGCCACGGCCCACCCCGCGAGAGCCGCGTCGACGAGCTCCGCGACGAGGTCCTCGTACGGCAGGCCGACCGCCGCGTACATGCGGGGCACCTGCGACTGCTCGGTGAAGCCCGGGGTGGTGTTCACCTCGTTCAGCACGATGCCGGCCGCCGTGACGAAGAAGTCGAACCGCGCGACCCCGGAACACCCGAGCGCCGCGTAGAGGACCCGCGCCGCCCGGTCCACGGCGGCGTGCTCGGCCGGTGACACCCGTGCCGGGAGGGTGAACGCCGCGGTGCCGTCGTACTTCCGGTCCCGGTCGAACACCCCGTCGGCGGCGACACCGATCTCGAGCGTCGCCCCCGCGCGCAGGAGCCCGTCGCGGTCGCGGAAGAGTGCGATGTCGACCTCGCGCCCGGTGACGAAGGACTCGACGAGCACGTCACCGCCCGCGGCGCGTGCCGTCTCGACCGCCCCGCCGTAGGCATACGCGGCGGCGACCCGGGTCACCCCGTTGCTCGAGCCTCCCGTCGTGGGCTTGACGACCAGCGGGAGGTCGAGCGGAGGCTCCCCCACGTCGTCGCCGGGCCGGACGAGGACCGCCGGTGCGGTGGTGATCCCCGCGGCCTCCGCGAGGAGCTTCGTCACCCACTTGTCCATCGCCAGGGCGCCGGCACGCACCGGTGACCCGACGAAGGGCACACCGAGCATCGTGAGCAGGCCCGCGACCGCGCCGTCCTCACCGTCGACGCCGTGCAGCAGCGGCAGTGCGACGTCGCACCGGGTGAGGTGACGGACCGCGTCGGCGGTGGGCAGGGCCTCCCGTCCCGTACCGTGCCAGCGGCCGTCCCGGCCGACGGTCAGTGCGAGGACCTCGTGGCCGTTCGCGCGGACCGCGCGGACCGCGGCGGCGGCGGAGGCGAGCGAGACGTCGTGCTCGTCGCTGCGACCGCCGCCGATGACCGCGATCCGTCTCCTGGTGTGCTCAGACATGCTGTTCCTCCTGGGTCGTGCCGACGTGTGTGGTCCGGTGGACCCGTGCGACGCGGCTGCCGATGTGGGTGACGACCTCGTGCGGGATGGTCGATGCCCAGCGCGCCCATTCCGCGACCGTCGGTTCGCCGTCCTGCCCCGGCCCGAACACCGTGGCGACGGCACCCGGTCGGACGTCGTCGTCGCCGGTGTCGACGACGAGCATGTCCATCGAGAACCGGCCCACCACGGGACGGCGGCGCCCGGCGAGCAGGACTTCCGCACGGTGTCCCGCCGCCCGAGGCAGACCGTCGCCGTAGCCGAGCGGGAGGAGCGCGAGGGTGGTGTCGCGGGGCGTGGTGAACTCGTGGCCGTAGCCGACGCCGGATCCGGCCCGGACCGCACGGGTGGCGACGACCCGCGTCCGCAACGTGAGCGCGGGCCGGAGGACCTCGGTCGTCCCCGACGGGTCGATGCCGAACAGGCCGGCTCCGATCCGGTGGACGCCGTACCCGTCGCCCACCCCGGTCAGGGTGGCGGCCGTCGCAGCGAGGTGCGCCACAGCTGGCCTGAGCGCACGCCGTCGTGCCGTCCGCAGTGCGGACGCGAACACGAGACGCTCGCGGACGTTCTGCGGGTCGTCGGGTCGCTCGGCGCAGGACATGTGCCCCATGACGCCGACGACCCGCACGTCGCCGGTGCCCTCGGCCTCGCGGGCGAGGGCGCACAGGGCGGGCCAGTCGGTAGGCGGGCACCCGTCGCGGGCCATGCCGACGTCGACGTACAGGTGCACGCGGGCCCGGCGACCGACGGTGTGCGCGGCGCGGGCGACGGCGTGCAGCACGCCAGCGTCCGCCACGGCGAGGTCGACGTCCGCGAGCACCGCCGTGGTGAAGTCCGCGTCGACGGGGTTGAGCCAGCTGAGCACGGGGACGTCGACGCCCTCGCTCCGGACGGCGAGTGCCTCGGCGATCGAGGTCACCCCGATGGACCGTGCCCCGGCGCCGATCACGGCCCGGGCGAGGGGACCGTGCCCGAAGGCGTCGGCCTTGAGCACGGCCATGAGCCGTCCGCCGGTCCGTCCGGCGAAGAACGCGGTGTTCGTGCGGACGGCGTCCTCGTGGACGACGAGCTCCGACACGGGACGGCCGGTCACGGCTGCATCCGCGGGTCCTGCGTCGGGTCGACGAACATCTGCGGGCACCCCGACGCGCGTGCCTCGGGTCGGAGCTCGAAGTGCCAGCCCTCGTTGGCGTAGATCTGGCACAACCCGTGGGTGGCCCCGTGGTCGGACAGCCACGTCGCCGCGTCCCACGAGCCGATGTCCACCGCGTCGCCCCGGACGTGCGCCGACGTGGTCGGGGTCGCCACCCAGCGCGCTGCCTCACCGATCGAGCCGTACTCGTCGACCGCGTCCCGGAGGAGCTGCTCCTGGTACGCGGCCGAACGCCAACCGCTGTTGAGGACGAAGGTGACGTCGTCGCCGGCGGCGTCCCGTGCCGCGTCCCGGACGGCGGCGAGGAGCGCGGGGTCGAGCCGGGTCACGGCGGGGAGCGTGTCGTCGAACACCGAGGCGTCGGACGGGGTCTCGCCGCCGGCCCGGCCCGTCGCCGAGGACACGGACACGCCGTTCCCGGCGCCCGGGCTCGCGGAGGCCGTGGACCGGACCGCGCACCCCGCCAGCAGGACGGTGAGCACGAGCAGGACGACGAGGGTGAGCCCCGGCACGAGGACAGGACGGCGACGACGAGCGGCGCGGTCGGGGTGGTCGGCGTGGCCGGGGTGGTCGGAGCGCGGTGGACGGGGGCGGCTGACGGGGAAGGACATGTGGACGATGCTCGAGCGCCGCGTGTTGCCACCGCGTATGCGTTCCCGCATACGCTCCCGATACCCCCGTGCTCGTACCATCGACCCGTGCGCGTGTTGATCCTCGAGGACGAGCCGTTGCTGGCCGAGGCGGTCCGCGACGGGCTCCGGCTCGAGGCGATCGCGAGCGACGTGGCTGGAGACGGTGACACCGCCCTCGAACTGCTCAGCGTCAACACGTACGACGTCGCGGTGCTCGACCGGGACGTCCCCGGGCCGTCCGGGGACGAGGTCGCTGCGCACCTGGTCGCCTCCGGCAGCGGGACGCCGATCCTCATGCTGACGGCAGCCGACCGGTTGGACGACAAGGCCTCCGGGTTCGCCGTGGGCGCGGACGACTACCTGACGAAGCCGTTCGACCTCCGCGAGCTCGTGCTGCGACTCCGGGCGCTGGCCCGGCGCCGGACACCCCATCGCCCGCCGGTCCTGGAGTTCGGGGGCCTGCGCATCGACCCGTTCCGCCGCGAGGTGGTCCGGGACGGTCACTTCGTCGCCGTCACCCGGAAGCAGTTCGCGGTGCTCGAGGTCCTGGTGGCCGCCGCCGGCGGCGTCGTGAGCGCCGAGGACCTGCTCGAACGTGCGTGGGACGAGAACGCCGACCCGTTCACGAACGCCGTCCGCATCACCGTGTCCACCCTGCGGAAGCGGCTCGGCGAGCCGGAGGTCATCGTGACGGTCCCCGGCGTCGGGTACCGGATCGCCACCTCCACGGCCGAGGAGGCCCGCCCATCGTGACGAGACCCGCCGGCACGAGCGTGCGCGTGCGGCTCACGATCAGCTACGCGGCGGTCGTCGTCGTGACCGGCGTCGTCCTGCTCGGCGTCGTCTGGCTGTTCCTGCTGCGCTACGTCCCCGCCGAACAGATCTCCCTGCAGTCGGGCTCCGTGCCGAACCGGACCGACCTCGTCCGCGCCTTCGTCCCGCGCGCGGTCACCGCACTCGTCGTCCTGCTGGTGGCGGGCCTCCTGGGCGGGTGGGTGCTCGCCGGACGGGTGCTCGCGCCGCTGGCCAGGTTGCGCACCGCCGCCAGGCTCGTCGGGACCGGGTCCCTGGCGCACCGGGTGCGTCTGCCCGGCCGCGACGACGAGTTCCGGCAGCTGGCGGACGCGTTCGACACGATGCTCGACCGCCTCGAGGCACACGTCGAGGCGCAGGAGCGCTTCGCCGCGAACGCCTCGCACGAACTCCGCACCCCGCTGGCGATCACGCGGACCGTGCTGGAGGTCGCCCGCGACGACCCGGACCACGACCACGCGGCGCTCCTGGACCGACTGCTGTCCGTGAACACCCGCGCGGTGGACCTGACCGAGGCGCTGCTGCTGCTCAGCCGCGCGGGTCGTCGACCGTCGGCGCGGGCGTCCGTCGACCTCTCCCTCGCGGCCGAGGAGGCCACCGAGGCGCTGCTCCCGCTCGCCGAGGCACGCAGGATCGCCCTCGAGGTGACGGGCACGACCGCCCACGCGCTCGGGGTCCCGGCCCTCCTGCTGCAACTCGTCACGAACCTCGTCCACAACGCGATCGTGCACAACGCCGAGCCGACGGCGCCCGGAGACAGGCGTTCCGTCCGCGTGACGACGGCGACCGAGGTCCTGCACGGCGAAGCCGCGGCGATCCTCGTCGTGGAGAACACCGGGCCGGTCCTCGCGCCCGGACTCGTCGCGACCCTGACCGAGCCGTTCCAACGCGGGACCGCCCGGGTGCACCAGGACCAGGCCGGCGCCGGACTCGGTCTGGCGATCGTGGACGCCGTCGTCCGCGCGCACGAGGGGGTGCTCCGCCTCGACCCGCGCGCGGGCGGGGGGCTCGTCGTGACGGTCCGGCTGCCGGCTGCGGGGGCTCCCCCGAGCCGGTAGGCGAGGGGCAGGCCGGCTCAGCCCAGCAGCGCGCGCAGGGCGGCGACGTGCGCTCGGTACGCGCGCCGACCCTCCGGGGTGAGGGCGAGCCACGTCCTGACGCGGCCGTTGCCCGTGGGTTTGCTCACCGTGAGGTAGCCGGCCGACTGGAGCACCTTCACGTGCTTGCTCGTCACCGAGTCACTCGCACCGAGCGCGTCGCGGACGACCGAGAACTCGGCCTGGTCGAGCGGGTCGAGGAAGGCGCAGATCTGCAGACGGTTCGGCGCGTGCACGACCTCGTCGAACGCCGGGGCGCTGCTCCCCGTCGTGCTGGGTGGCGTCTCCATCAGGAGCCCACCACGCGGCCACTCCGGAGCTCCGAGCGCAGGCGCGCGTCGAAGCGCCGGCCGAGGGCGACGATCCCGACGAAGAGGACAGCGGCGCACACCCACACCGGCCAGAGGAGACCCGTGGCGGCGTGCACGACCATGGCCGTGACCACCACGACGACCGCCGACACCCCCATCGCCACCGCCCAGCGCGTCGCGGCACCGGCCCGGTGTCCCGAGACCCAGACGCCGGTCCGGCGGCGGTAGACGGAGGCGAGTGTGGCGAGTCCGACGAAGAAGGCGATGAGGACCATCATCCGGACGATCGTGTCGCCGAGCGTGTAGCCGACGAGGTAGGCGGCGGCCAGCAGGCCGAGGGTCGGGTGGTACCACCAGGGGGTCACGAGGCGGTCGGCGACGGAGGCGCGGGTGGCGTCGACCGCGGCGAGCGCCTCGCGAGCGCGGGTCAGGTCCTGTTCGTTTTCCATGTCGGCAAGTCAATCACTTGCCGCAACGGAAAGTCAACCCAGCGGTGCCACCGGCGGATCGTCACGCAGCCGCTGGAACATGCGGTGGTCCTGCCACCGACCGGCCATCTCGCTCCCCTGACGACCGACGTGTTCGAGTACCCGGACCATCTCCAGCGTCACTCCGTCGGCGAAGCCCACGGGTCGGGTCCGGCCGGTCTCGACGAACCGATGGCGGGTGTAGAAGCGCCGCGCCGGAGTCCCGTGTTCGTACACGTAGAGCCGGAGGCGGTCCGCGCGCCGACCCGCCCAGTCCACGATGCCCCCGAGGAGGGCGTCAGCGACCCCGTGCGTCCGGCCTCGGAACGCCGGCGAGACGAAGACGCCGGTCAGGACCGGATCGATCCCGTCCTCGTCCCCGACCTGGGCGCTCATCATCCCGATCCAGCGGCCGGACCGGTCGTCGACCGCGGCGAGGCTGGTGGTGTCGACCCCCTGGCCGCGACGAGCGCGGAGGCGCCAGTCGTCCTCCGTCATGCCGAGGGTCGTCTCGAGGGTCGCCCCGTACGAGATCGGGTTGTCGGTCGCGTTCTCGATCCGGAGTTCGCGGACCAGTGGCCAGTCGTCCTCGACGGTGTGGCGGACGGTGAAGGCAGACCCCATGCGGATGACGGTACCGCCCCGGCGGTGGTGTCTCCTCGTCGTCCTAGGCTCGGGGCCATGGACGCCCTCCGGCCGATCGACATCGCGACCTGGCCTCGCCGCGAGCACTTCGAGCACTACCGCGACCGTGTTCCATGCACCTACGCGATGACCATCGACGTCGATGTCACCGAGCTGGTCGGCGCTCTGAACGGGACTCCGGTCCGGAGTTCCGTGGCGCAGATCTGGGCGCTGTCGACCGTTGTGAACCGGCACGACGAGTTCCGCATGGCGCTCGACGCGTCCGGGAACCCGGCGGTGTGGGACATCGTGCACCCGTCGTTCACGGTGTTCAACCCGGAGCGGGAGACGTTCGCGAGTGTGTGGACACCGCACCGCGAGGACTTCGCGACCTTCCACCGTGAAGCCGTCGACGTCCTCGACCAGTACCGCAAGGCGTCCTCGCTCTTCCCGCAGGACGACATGCCGCCGAACGTGTTCGACGTGTCGAGCATCCCGTGGGCGTCGTTCACCGGGTTCACGCTGGGCATCCGGGATGCGTGGGACCACCTGTCGCCGATCTTCACCATCGGCCGCTACCGGCGAACCGGGGACCGGGTCTTCCTGCCCCTGGCAGTCCAGATCCACCACGCGGCAGCGGACGGGTTCCACACGGCCCGTCTGGTCACCGAGTTGCAGGAGCTGTTGGCGTCAGCGCATTGGACCTCCGGAGCCGCCAGATGAGCCCATTCCGCTCTGATCGGCCGCGCCGAGAGGGATCGCGGGCTCGTGGGGCGGCACACCCGACTCCCGCGCGGCCGCGAGGTACGCCCGGTACACCGCTGCGTAGCGCTCCCGTGCCCGATCGGCCTGCTCCTGCATGAACGGACGCTCGACGTAGGTCTCGTACCCGATGGCCGGACGGGCGGCGTCCTCTGTGGTGACGGCGACCGACCACCGCCACACGTCCGCAGCGTCCGCACCGGCAGGCGCAGCACGCAGCACGACGTCGGGAACGAGCGCGATGGGCGGGCGCCGGTCCCGCGGTGCACGGAGGAGCTTTCCGAGCACCACGACGTGCCCGGACGTGAAGCCGATCGCCGAGCCGATGATCTGAGCGTCGAGGGTCCGACCCGCGACGATGACGGCCACCCCGAGGCCCGCCGTGGTCGTCAGGGCCAACAGCGCGATCGCGACCACCCACCCGAGCAAGTACCTCCGGCGCTCCGACCGTCGAACCGTCACCGGGTCGTACACCGCACGCCACCGCCGGGGTGTTTCGTCGCTGTGGCCGTCACGATCGACGTACACCGCGCCGTCGGGAGCGACGAACGCAGACGCGTCGGGCGAGCGTGGATCGATCACGGAGTCACTGTGCCACTGTCCCGCACCCCGCTCGCAACCGCGCCGGCGCTCATCGCGACGGTCCGGCGCGCAGGCCGCGGTCGAGGAAGTCGATCATCCACGTGAAGCTCTCGTCGACGTCCGTCCCCATCTGGAAACCGCCGGACGCCTCGAGCGTCGCGAAGCCGTGCAGCACGCTCCGGAGCATCCGGAGCGCGTGGACCTCGTCCGCCGGGTCGAGGCCGTAGTCGCGGAGGACGGCGGAGAACGACGACAGCGTCCGGTCGAGCGCGAGGGTGAGCGGGTCGTCGGCGTCCGCGGGGCGGGCACCGGTCGTGGCCGCGTAGCGACCGGGATGCTCACGCACGTACCGACGGACCGCACCGGCGGCGGCGGCGAGGGCGTCCCTCCCGGCTCGCCCCTGGGTTGCGTCCCGCAGCGCTTCGCTGAGTTCCGCGACCGCGACGACGGCGACGCGTCGGGTGAGGTCGGTGAGGCCGTCGACGTGCTTGTAGAGCGACGGCGCCCTGACGCCGAGCCGTTCCGCGACGGTGCTCATGCTCAGCTGCGCGAGGCCGTACTCGTCGGCGAGCGCGGCGGCGGCCTCGGTGACGACCGCCGCGTCGAGGCCGGCCCTAGGCACGGTCGTCCCCGGCGGGGATCGCGGCGAGGGTGCGGCCGAGGAACGGGAGCAGGAGGGCCAGGACCTCGGCCGGGGTCTCGGTGTGCGGGTAGTGCCCCGCTCCATCGATCACGGCGAGCTCGCCGAGGTCGGACGGCAGGTCGGCGAGGACCCGGCGTCCCTCGGCGGCGGGGTCGGCCCAGTCCGGATCGGCGCCACCCTCGACGACGAGGACGGGGCAGCGGACGTCCACGAGCCGGGCGCCGGCGTCGGCCGGGGAGGTCTTCGTCATGGCGTGGAGGACGGCCATGCGCTCGGGCTGCTGGAGCGTCTCCTCGATGCGGCGACGCTCCTCCGTCCAGTCCACGGGCTTGGTGTGCACCGCGATGTCGAGGTAGGCGAGCCAACCCGGCAGGCGGCCCGTCGTCATGACCTTGAGGAGCTGGAACGTCCCGGCGCGGTGCTGGTTCCGGTTGCGGAGGAACCCACCGAGGTCGAACGACTGCGCGCGGGTGAAGGGGGCGAGCTCGACGATGCCGGCGACGACGTCGGGTGCGTCCGCGGCGGCGATCGTGGCCGCGCCACCGCTGATCGACTGCCCGACGATGACGGCGGGCCCACCGAGGTGCCGGACGACGGCCACGAGGTCGGCGGCGATGTCGGCACGCTCGTAGCCGGACCAGGCGGTGCTCGAGTCCCCGCAACCGCGGATGTCGACGTTCGCGACCCGGTAGCCCGCGGCGACGAGCTCCGGGACGAGGAACCGGTACGAGTGGCGGCTGTCACCCATGCCGTGCGCGAGGACGACCAGCGGACCGGTGCCGCTGACCTCGACCGCGATCGTGCCGCCGTCGAGTGCGATGTGTTCGAGCATGAGCGACTCCTGGCTACGAGTGTTAGCTACAAGCTAATACCCGTAGCCGGGAAGTGTCAACACCCGGTCAGGACCGACTCCCGTCGGCAGCGATGCACTGCAGCTGCGTCAGTGTGACGGGTGTCACGGCCTCGAACGAGAGCGTCCCCGCGCTGACCCCGCCGGCGAACGGGAACACCCGCGTCTGCCCGCCCCAGACGAACTCCTCGTCCCGCGCGTCGAACTGATGGACCACGCGCCCGTCGGCGTCCCGCAGCACGATCCGCCACGATGCCGTGCCCGCCGCGTCCGCGGTCACCGTGACGAGCGATGCCGCCGCGACCGTGACCGGAACCACGACGGACTCCCCCGCGGCGAGCGACACGACGGTCGCTCCGGTGTCGTCCGTGAGCGGCGAGGCACCGACCGGCAGGACGTCGTCCGGGGTGTCCCGGTACCCGTGCAGCTCGGACGCCGAGGCCGGGCGCGTGTCCGCGGCCCACCCGACCGGTGTCTCCGACAGCGCGACGACGATCCGCGACGCCCCGACGACCACCGCGTGCGGGATGCTGATCGACCCCCACGGCTCGTCGTCGACCGTGACGGCGGCGATGAACCGGCCGGTACCGGTGGTCTCGATGACGGTGGACGAACCACTCCCCAGCGGACGCAGCACCGTCCGCCGGACCGACGGCGGCACGAGCACGTAGGTGCCGGTCGACGGCGCCAACGGGTAGAGCCCGATCGTCGCGAACACGTACCAGGCGCTCATCTCGCCGTTGTCCTCGTCGCCGGGGTACCCCTGGCCGAGGTCGGAGCCGACAAACAGCCGGTCGAGGCACTCGCGGACGATGCGGTGCGCGTCGTCGTGCCGTCCGGTGAACATCGGGAAGAACGGGATGTGGTGCGCCGGCTGGTTCGACAGTCCGAGCATGCCCATGCGGATGTCCCGCGCCTCGGTCATCTCGTGGATCGCGAACCCGTACGACCCGGAGCGGTCCGTCGCGCCGGTCTCCCGACGCTCGGTGAACCGGTCGAAGGCGGCGTCGAAGGCGACCGGCCCGCCGTGCAGGTCGACGACACCGGCCCCGTCGTGCGGCGCGGTGAACATCGTGCCCCACGCGTTCGTCTCGGTGTAGTCGCTCCCCCACACGTCGGGGTCGAAGTCCTCGGCAGCGCGCCACGCTCCGTCCGGTGTCCGGCCGATGAAGAACCCGCGCTCCCGGTCGAAGACGTTCCGGTACTGCAGGGACCGGCGGGCGAACCACTCGTGCTCGGCCCGGTACCGCGCCTCGCCGGCCGCGTCGCCCGCAGCCGCGGCACGCTCCGCCATCACCCGCGCCAGGACGGCGACACCCCAGTCGTTGATGGCTGCGTCGAGGGTCCACGACATCCCCTCGCCGGTCGCCGTGTCGACGTACCCGCGGAACAGCCCCGGGAGGCTCCCCTTCCGCCCGACCCGTCGGTCGCGTACGGGGACGGTCGCGTTCCGCACCGCCGACCGGTAGGCCTGCTCGACGTCGAACCCGTCGACGCCCTTGGCCACGAGGTCGGCGAAGACCGTGTCGCTCGTGGTGCCGGTCATGACGTCCTCGGCGCCGGGGGCGCTCCAGCGCGGGGTCCAGCCGCCGTCGGCGAAGTGTCCGACCACGCCCTCGGCGAGGTCGGCCGCCGTGTCCGGGGTGAGGAGCGCGAGCAACGGCCAGGCAGTGCGGTAGGTGTCCCAGAACCCGTTCGTCGTGGTCAACGGTCCGTTGACGACCTCGGGGCCGGGCTCGTCGCGGATCGGCTCGGACAAGACGTCGCCGTACGGGGAACGGTGGCGCGGTGTCCCGTCCAGGGCACTCTCCCCCGCGCGCGTCGGGTAGAGGAACGCCCGGTACAGGCCGGAGTACAGGGACACGAGCTGGTCCTCGGTGGCGCCCTCGACCTGGAGCACGTCGAGTTCGGCGACCCACCGGTCCTCGGCGTGCTCGCGCATCGCGTCGAAGTCGCCCGCTGCACGCAGGTTCGCGACGGCGTCCTCGGCGGAGACGGTGGAGATGCCGAGCAGCACGTCGGTGTCCCCGGCGACCTCGATCCAGCCGCGGAGCTCGCCGTCGACGAACGTCGTGTGCTCCGCGACGGCGTTCGCGATCCGCACGTGGACGTGGTGCGGCGGTGTCTCGGCGCGGTCGTCGAGCAGGGCGGCGACCACGGCGGTGCCGTCCTCGAGCCGGACCGAGCACGAGCGGAGCACGCCGTGGTGGTCGAGCACGACGCTGCGGACACCGGTGAACCGCCACGCCAGGGCGAACTCCCCCGCGGTCATCTCCGCGGTGACGCCCTCGTCGAGGGTGACCCGGTACCGGTGCGGGCCGTCGAGCTCGTCGACGTGGTCGAACCCGAGCGCGCGGGCCACCCGGTCGACGTCGGGCTCGGCGAGCGGCGACGGCATGACCTGGAACACCCCGCGGTCGGCCATCCACGGCGAGGGCAGGTGGCTCGTCGCGAACGCCTGGATCGCGGGCCGGTTGTCGCTCGGCCGGTTGTGCTCCTGGTAGGCGTACGGCCACCGGTTGTCGGACGCGTTCGTCATCGGCAGGCCGAACACCCCGCCGTGCGGGAGTCCGACGAGCGGGGCGTTGTTCCCGCGCGAGAACGTACCCGACGAGTGCGTCCCCCGGGTGGTGCGGACGTGGTCGAGCGGGCGACAGCCAGGAGGCACGGCGCCGGTCCTGAGACCGGCCGGCTCGATGCGGACGTCGTCCAGCCAGCCGCGCACGGCGCTGTCTGACCCGTCGACGGTCGCTGGCCGGTCTGCCCTCCCGAGCCGAGCCTCCAGGCGGTCCACCACCCGGCCGGCGACCGCCGACAGGTCGACGGTCCGCCGGTTCCACTGGTCGACCCACTGCTTGCGGGCGTCGTCCTGCGCCTCGGGTTTGACCGCGTCCCCGTACTGGTCGCGTGCACCGCCCTCGCTCAGGCGGGTGCCGTCGGTGAAGACGACGTCGAGTGCGAACGCCGTGGCGGCCCAGAACCGGTCGAGGTCCGAGACACCCGGTTCGGTCTGCCCCTCGGGCAGCGACCGCTCCGGGAACCAGACCCAGGTCAGGACGTCGGCGGGGCCGACCTCGCGTCCCGCGAACCCCGGGACGACCTGCACGGTCCCCCTCGGGTCGGTCTGTTCGACCAGGGTCGCCTGCTGGGAGACGAACCCGACCCCGTTCCGGGCCGCGACCGCGGTCACGGGACCGGTGTTCGTCGGGCTGTCAGTGGTCGGGCCGCCAAGGCGCTCGTCACTCATGGATCGATCGTTCCCCTACTTGTAGACGGCGGACTGACCGTAGAGCACCTGCGTGAACTGCGACACGTACGGGCTGACGTCACCGTCCGGCAGGTTGTACGTCATGAAGACGCCGTACCCGTCGGCCTTCGTGCGCTCCGCGAGCGTGACCGCGAGGTCCACCGGGGTGTTCTGGATGTCGACCGCCGCGGCCGAGAGCTTCGACTTCGGCAGACCCGGGATGGTCGGCGCCGTGTAGGTGCCGTAGTACGGGTTCCACGCGTAGTCGAGCTTGTGGCCGATCGACGGCTTCTCCTCCTGCAGTGACGTCGACGACGGGCCGATGTCGTAGAAGGAGATGATCTTGCCGGGCATGTCCGCGCGGAGCGCGGAGATGAGCCAGCCGATCGACTGGTCGTTCGGCTGCGGTGTGCCGTCCACGCCGTAGTCCGAGTACTCGTCGTCGAGGTCGACGCCGTCGAGCCCGTACTTCTCCACGGTCGCCGACACCTGCGCCGCGAAGTCGCGCGCGTCCGCCTTCGAGGTGAAGTTCGCCAGGCCGGTGCCCTGGTGGTTCCCGAGCACCGAGAGCGTCACCTTGATGCCCTTGGCCTGCAGCGGACGGATCTGCGTGGCCGCCTGGTCGAGGGTGCGCTGCACGTTCTCGTTGGCGTACAGGACCGCGTCGCCGTCCGCGTCTCGGTTGATGTTCGCGGCGAAGATGATCGCCACGTCGAAGGCGTTCGCGCCGTTCTCGAGCGTGTACCGGCCGACGTTCCGGAGTTCGTCGTTGTTCACCTCGACGTAGGCGATGCTCGTCGGCCCGGACTTGGTCGTAGCGTGCTGCCCCGGTCGCCCGTGGCCGTGGCCGTGCCCGTTGCCGTACCCCGAGCCGTGGCCCTGCGTTGCTGCCGGTCCGCCCGGTGCTGCCGACGCGGCGGCGGGCACCATCGGTGCCGCCACCATGGCGACGAGCGCCGCCACGATCCCGATCTTCATGGTCTTCTGCATGACACTCCTCTTCGAGTGGTGTCCGCGGCGGCGAGGTGCCGCCGCGGGCCCACGACCGGTCCGGCCGTGGGACCCACCGCCGGGACACCCGAAGTCCCGGCGGCGGGGGTCTTCTGAGCCCGTCGTCAGTGCGCCTCGCCCCGTCGGGGGAACCGGAAGGTGCGGACCTCGAAGGCCTCGACCGGGAAGGCCGCGACCCCGTCCGTCACCGCGGCGACGCCCGGCAGCGCCGGGTCGGTCTCCTCGAGGAGCGTCACCTCGACCGGATCGCCGAACGGCCCGTCGACCGCCAGGCCTCCGGTGCCACGGCGGCCCTCGGGCTCGTACACGCGGACGACCAGGTCACCCGAGCGGTCGTCGGCGAGCTTGACCGCCGAGACCACCACGTCGCCGGACGCCTGCACGAGCGAGTCGAACCCGTGCGCACCGGTCACCCGTCGGGCCGCGGTGTTCATCACGGTGCCGGCCGCGGTCGCACCGACGACGTCCGTCCCGATCACGAGGCCGTACCGGTGGGTCTGCACGCCCTGGTCGGTCTCCGGGTCGGGGAACCGCGGGGCCCGCAGGAGCGACAGTCGCAGCGTCGTCGTGACGTGGCCGTCGACCGCGTCGCGCGTCACGTCGAACCCGTGGATCGAGTCGTTCACCAGGGCGACGCCGAACCCGGGCTCCTCGACGAGCACGTAGCGGTGCATCGACGTCTCGAACTTCGCGGCCTCCCACGACGTGTTCGTGTGGGTCACCCGCTTCTGCGCACCGAACTGGGTCTCCGCGATGGTGTGCTCGGCGCGGACGTCGAGCGGGAACGCCACCTTGAGGAACTTCTCGGTCTCGTGCCAGTCCGTCACCTGGTCGAACTCGAGCGTCCGCGTTCCGGGAGCGAGCGTGATCTCCTGGGTGACCGTCGACTCGCTGAACGTGCGCGACACGGTGACGCGGGCGGTGCCGTCCTCGTCGACCGACCCGCGCAGGGCGGTCACGTCGACCAGGTCGTCGACCCGGTTCCGGTAGTACCGGTCGACGTCCCACGCGTCCCACATGTTCGGGAAGTCCTGGTGGAGCTGGAGCAGGTTCGCGACCTGCCCGGGGGCGATCGCGTCCCGACCGGTGGCCAGGTCGATCGCGCTCGGGACGAGCCCACGGCCGTCGATGACGACCCGGACCAGGTCGTTCGTCAGCACGAAGCCGCCGTCCGCCTCGGCGAGCGTGACCGGGGTCGTCGCCTCCAGGTCCGTCGTCAGGACGGCGCTGTGGGCGAGGGCACCGCCCTGGAGCCTCGGGGCCGGGTTCACGACGACCGACCGGTCCCCGTCGCCGGCGAGCGCCGACAGGGCGGACGTGATGAGGGCCTCCAGGCGCTCCGCGATCTCCGCGTACCGTTCGACGGCCTCGCGGTGCACCCAGGCGATCGAGGTGCCCGGCAGGATGTCGTGGAACTGCTGCAGGAGCACTTGCTGCCAGAGCGCGTCGAGCTCGTCGTACGGGTAGGCGAAGTCGGTGCGGGCGACGGCCGTGGCGCACCACAGCTCGGCCTCGACGAGCAGGTGCTCGCTGCGGCGGTTGCCCTGCTTGGTCTGGTGCTGGCTGGTGAGGGTCGCCCGGTGCAGCTCGAGGTAGAGCTCGCCGACCCAGACCGGCGGGTTCTCGAGCTCGGACTTCGCGCGGTCGAAGAACGCGTCCGGGTGCTCCCACGTGACGCGGGCGCTGCCCTCGAGGTCGGCCAACCGCGCCGCCGTGCCGGTCATCTCGCGGGTCGTGCCGCCGCCGCCGTCGCCCCAGCCGACCGGGGCGATCGATCCGGTGGCCAGGCGGTTCTCGCGGAACTGGCGGGACGCCTTGGCGACCTCGGACCCTGACAAGCGCGAGTTGTAGGTGTCCATCGACGGGAAGTGCGAGAACACCCGCGACCCGTCGATGCCCTCCCAGAGGAACGTGTGGTGCGGGAACTTGTTCACCTGGTTCCACGAGATCTTCTGCGTGAAGAACCACTCGAAGCCCGCGCGGCGCATCAGCTGCGGCAGCGCCGGCGAGTACCCGAAGCTGTCCGGCAGCCAGACGCCCTTCGGCCGGATGCCGAACTCGCGCTCGAAGAACCGCTGGCCCTGCGAGAACTGGCGGACGATGCTCTCGCCGGTCGGCATCACGGTGTCGGACTCGACCCACATCCCGCCGAGCGGCAGGAACCGGCCGGCGGCGACGGCGTCCTTGACCTTCGCGTAGACCTCGGGGCGGTGCTCCTTGATCCAGGCGTACTGCTGGGCGCTCGACATGCCGTAGAGGAAGTCGTCGGTCTGGCCGATGAGCTCGGTCATGCTCGAGGTGGTGCGGGCGACCTTGCGGATCGTCTCGCGCACCGGCCAGAGCCAGGCGGAGTCGATGTGCGCGTGGCCGACGGCGGAGATCCGGTGCGCGGAGGCCTCGGCGGGTGCTGCGAGCACCTCGGCGAGCGCGGCGCGTGCATCGGTCGCGGTCTCCGGGATGTGCTGCAGGTCGAGGGCGTCGAGGGCGTCGTCGAGCGCCTGGAGGATCCGCATCCGCCGGGGGCCCTGCGGCAGCTCCTCCTGCAGTTCGAGCAGGACGTCGATGTCGAGCGCGAGCTCGTGCACCTCGGCGGCGAACACGGCGAGGTCCATCCGGCGGCTCGTGTACAGCCGCTTCGGGGACGACGTCCGGATGTCGCCCTCCTGCGTGACGAGGAAGGGGTGGTAGTCGAGCAGCACCGGGTTCGACGCCGCCTCGACGAAGAACTCGACGGTCTCGCCGCCGACGGCTGCTTCCGCGATGAGCACCCACTGGTTGCGCGGGTTGATCGACTTCACGGGGGTGCCGTCGGACAGGTAGACGAGCCCCTCGCACTGGAAGCCGGGCATGTTCTTGTCGAAGCCGAGGTCGACGACGGCCTCGACCCGCTGCCCGGCCCAGCTCTCGGGCACGGTGCCGGAGAGCCGGAACCACGTGGTGCCCCAGGCGGCGCCCCACGGCGTGCCGACCTCGTACGGCTCGAACGTGAGCGACAGGCCCTCTGCGGGGGCGATCGGCTCGCCGGGCAGCTCGTGCCAGGCGGTGTCGAGCGGGACGGCGGTGGCGTGCACCTCGGGCAGGATGCGCTCGTCGAGCACGCGTCGCGCGCGGCCGATGGTGAGCGGGATGTCGTCGTGCATGGGGTCCTCCGGGGGACGGCGGTGCGCGTCCGGGTCGTCGGGGCGTGGGGCGTCGTGCGGGGTGGTGCGGTCAGTGCGGTCAGTGCGGTCAGTGCGGTCAGTGCGATCAGTGCGATCAGGGCATCGTCGCGGGGTGCGCGACGGAGACGGTCGCCGACGCCGTGCCGGTCGGGACGTCGACGCAGGTGGTGATCCCCCGCGCGGCGAGGAGTGCGGTGTCGCCGAGTCGCGAGCGCAGCGCGACCTGGGGGCCGCGGCCGTCCTGCTCGGCGAGCGCGAGCCATGCCACCGCGAACCGGCCACCGGGGGCGGAGTCGGCCCGCGTCCCGCCGAGCGGCGCCCCGTCCGGGGCGACGTCGTCGAGCACGAGCGCGGTCGAGGGCGGGGTCGGGGGCTGGTACCGGCCGTCGCCGAACGCCAGGGCCATCTCGCGGAACCGCTCCCCCGTCGGCTTCACGCGGCCGTCGTTCGTGAGCAGCCCGAGGTCGTACTCCAGCTCCGGGAAGTCCGCCAGCGACCGGGAGACGTCGTGCGAGCACCACCACGTGATGCCGGACAGCTCCTGCACATCGAGGGCGTGCCGGATCGTCTGCTCGGTGAACGTCGGGGCGTCGGCCACGTCCACCACGTTGGTCGGCGCGCCGACCTCCTGCAACCAGTTCGGCCGGTCTGCGCGTCCGTTCCACGCGGCGGCGAGCTGGAGCAGGTACTCGCCGTGGCGGACGGACCCGGGGCCGAGGGCGCCGTGGAGGCGGGCGGCACCGTTGAACACCCACGAGTGGGTGACCGTCGCGTCGCCGTGCTCGGCCGCGTGTTCGGGGCCGAACGGTTGGGCGTCGTCGTACCAGGCGGCGTCGTACTGGGCGAGGGTGACCAGCGGCTGCCGGGCCGGCGGGACGGAGGCACCACGGGCCTCCCGGCTGCTGTCGGTACCGGTACCGATGCCGAGTCCGGCGCGCGCTGCGGCGACCATCGCCGCCGCCCACGCGTGCCCCTGCCCCGGGCTCGTCTCGAACGGCGACGGGTGCGGCGCGTGCGCGAACTGGTTGACCTCGTTGCCGATGGTCACACCGAGCAGGTTCGGCCGGTCGGCCACCGCCCCGGCGAGCGCCCGCACGTAGTCCGCGGTCGAGGCGACGACGTCCGGGTCCGTGAACATGTTCCGGCGGTGCCAGCTCTCCAGCCATGACGGCACGAAGTCGAAGCTCGACAAGTGGCCCTGCAGGGCGTCGACGTTCACGTCGAGCCCGAAGGAGCCGGCGATGTCGACGACCGTGGCGACGTCCTCCAGCGCGGACGGCCGGATCAGGGTGCGGTTCGGCTGCACGACCGGCCAGAGCGGGAAGATCCGCACGTGGTCGGCGCCGAGTGACGCGATCGCCTCGAGGTCCCGCGCGGTGTCCGAGGCCGAGAAGTCGAGCCACGAGTGGAACCAGCCGACCGACGGCGTGTGGTTCACCCCGAAGCGCATCAGCCCTTCACCCCGCCCTCTTCCACGCCCTTGAAGAAGAAGCGCTGGAGCACCGCGAAGATCACCGCGATCGGGATGAAGGCGATCATCGTGCCGGCGGCGATCATGCGCTGGTCGGTGGCGAAGGTGCCCTGCAGGTACTGCAGTCCGACGGTCAGCGTGAGCTTGTCCGGCGACTGCAGCACGATGAGCGGCCAGAGGAAGTCGTCCCACGCGCCGATGAACGAGAAGATCGCGATCACGGCGATCGTCCCCTGTACGGCGGGCAACGAGATGTACCGGAGCCGCTGCATGGCGTTCGCGCCGTCCATCACGGCGGCCTGGTCGATCTCCTCGGGCACCTGCCGGAAGGCGTTGTACATGAGCAGAACGTTGAGCGCCGCGATCATGCCGGGCAGGGCGACACCGACCAGCGAGTCGGCGAGACCGAGGTCCTTGACCGTGACGAACTGGGAGATGATCGTCGCCTCACCCGGCAGCACGAGGGTGGCGAGGAAGAGGCCGAGGACGACCTTGCGGCCCTTCCACTGCAGGCGGGCGATGGCGAAACCGGCGAGCGTGGCGAACACGATGTTCCCGATGACGTCGATCGCGGCGACGATGAGCGAGTTCCCGATGTACCCGAAGACCGGGATGGCGTCGCCCACGCGGAGGTAGTTGCCGAACGTCGGCTGCGACGGGATGAACGACGGGTTCGCGGTGTAGATGTCCTCGCCGGTGCCCTTGAGCGAGGTCGAGAGCTGCCAGAGGAACGGACCGATCGTGATGAAGAGCACCACGACGAGCAGGACGTAGCGGAGCACCTTCTCGCGGGTGGACATGACGCCCCAGACCGCGCGGCGGCGCTTGCGGCCCCCTGGCGGGGACTGCCGGGAGGCACGGCCCGCGTCCGTCGCGCCGGCCACGTCGGGTGTCGGTGCGGCGACACCGGCGTTGCCGCCGATGGCCGGTTCGCTGGTGCTGGTCGTGTTCGTCACTTGTCCGCCTTGCTGTTCATCCGGGCGAGGGCGAGCATCGGGATCAACGTCACGGCGAAGAGCAGGAGGCTCAGGGCGGACGCGTAGCCGAGGTTGCCGGTGAAGCCGCGGGCGTACTGCTGGATGAGCATGACGAGGGAGTTGTCCTGGCCGCCGGGGCCACCCGTCCCGTTCGTCAGGATGTAGAGCTCGCTGAAGACCCGGAGGGCGCTGACGCACACCAGGATGCCGACGAGCGTCATGGTGCCCCGGACGCCGGGCATGGTGACCGACCAGAACCGGCGCACCGCCCCGGCGCCGTCGAGAGCGGCGGCCTCGTGCAGGTCCTTGCCGACGTTCCCGAGAGCAGCCAGGAAGATGATCATGTAGTAGCCGAGGCCCTTCCACACGGTCAGGCTGATCGCGCTGAACAGCAGCAGCCACCGGTCGGACAGGAACGGGATCGCGCCCTGCACGACGCCGAGCGACTGCGCCATCTCGTTGACGACGCCGCGGTCGTCGAGGATCCAGTTCCAGATGAGCCCGACCACGACCGCGCTCGCGATCACCGGCGTGTAGTACGCGGTCCGGAAGAACGCGATCCCGGGCATCTTGTGCTGCACGAGCACGGCCATGAGGAGCGGGAGGACCGTCAGCAGCGGCAGGCACACCACCATGTAGATGACGCTGTTGAGCAGCGCCTCCCACACCTGCGGGTCCGCGAGCAGGGTCCGGAAGTTCGCCGTCCCCACCCACGCACTGACCCCACCGAGCGGGCTGGCGTTCGTGAACGACAGCCGCACGGTGTTGATCGACGGCCAGAGACTGAACGCGAGCAGCCAGACCAGTGCGGGCAGCACCAGCAGCCAGGGCGTGAACCAGCGGTTCGCACGCATGACGATCCTCCCTCTTCCTTCGTGTGGCGGGCTCGATCAGCCGTTGGCGAGCAGGGTGTTCATCTTGGTCTGGGCGTTCTGCAGCGCCTTCTCCGGGCTCGTGCCGCCCTTCATGGCCAGCGCGATCTGCTGGTCGAGGAAGTCCGTCATCGCCGAGTTCGCCTCGACCGGGTTGAGGTTCTTCGCCGTCTTCAGGGCGTCGTTCGCGAGGACGCGGGCCTTCGCCTGCACGGTGCCGTCGTCCTCCGAGAAGAACGGGTCGGACTGCGAGGACTTGGTCGACGGGAAGATGTTCACCAGGTGGGCGAACTCCTCCTGGTTCTCCGCGTTGGTCATGAACGCGGCGAGCGCTTCGGCGGTGGCGAGGTGCTTGCTCTTCGCCGAGACGCTGAGGCCCTGCACGTACAGCGGCGGGTTGTCGAGGGCCGGCGAGACGATGATGTTGCCCTTGAGCGACGGGTTGTTCTTCTCGAAGTCGCTGATCGCGGTCGCGCCGCCGGTGGTCCAGGCGACCTTGCCCTGCGTGAACAGGGTCGAGTTGCCGAGGTAGTCGGTGTTGAGGACCGAGGACGGCATGAGCCCGTCCTGGTAGGCCTTCGCGTACTTCGCGATGAGGTCGGCGGCCTTCGAGGAGTCTGCGAACGTGAACTTCGTGCCGTCTGCGTTCAGGATCTTCACACCGGCCAGCGAGAAGTCGGACAGGCCGGGCTTGCGGCTCATGAGGTAGTCGTCCGGACACTGCTCGTGCATGGTCGCGGCCTGGTCGAAGAGCTCGTCGGTGGTCGTCGGCGGGTTCTCGGGGTCGAGGCCGCACCGCTGGAACATCGTCTTGTTCCAGTAGTCGATGTCGGTGTTGAGGTACCACGGGTACCCGAACGTGCCGTCGACGCCCCTGTACCGGTAGGCCGCGAGTGCGCCCTCGACGTAGGTCTTCCCGAGCGTGGAGTCGTCCTTCGCGACGTCCTGCAGGAACCCGCGCTTGGCGAGGGGCAGGGCGATGTCCGGCGGCAGGTTGACGACGTCGGGCAGGGAGTTCGACGACGCCTGGCTGAGCACCTTCTCGGCGTAGCCGTCGCCTGGCTGGTCGACGAGCTCGACCTCCGCGTCGGGGTACTTCTCCTCGAACGCCTTCACGACGCCGTCGAGGTAGTCCGTGTACGTCGGCGTGAGTGCCCAGGTCTGCAGGGTGATCGACCCGCTGACCTCTCCGTCGCCACCTCCACCGGTGGCCGCCCCGCTGCCGCTCGAGCAACCGGTGAGGACGAGCGCTGCGGCGGCAGCGCCGGCGAGGATCGCGGCCACTCGGCCCGACGTCGTGCGTGGGGTGGTTCTCATCGTTGCTGACTCCTTCGTCGAGCTACTGAACCGGTTCAGCCGTCATCGGTGAACCGCTGCGTGACGGCGACGATGCCTGACTAAAGCGCTATAGTCAAGCCCGTGGCCACAGGACGCCGGACGACGATCGCCGACATCGCGGCACGGGCTGGCGTCTCGATCAGCGCCGTGTCCTTCGCGCTGAACGGGCGCCCCGGCGTCTCCGAGGCGACCCGCGAGCGGGTCCGCCAGGCGGCACGAGAACTCGACTGGCAGCCGCACACCGCCGCCCGTGCACTCGGCGGCGCGAAGGCCGGGTCGATCGGCTTCGTGCTGAACCGGCCGGCACGCACCCTCGGCACCGAGTCGTTCTTCGGCGACCTCATCTCGGGGATCCAGCTCGGGCTCACGGGGACCCACATCGGCATGACGCTGCTCGTCGCCCGCGATGCCGACGAGGAGCTCGAGACCTACCGGGACTGGTGGCGTGGGCACCGCGTGGACGGCGTCATCGTGATCGACCCGCGCCGGGACGACGAGCGGCTCCGCCTGCTCACCCAGCTCGGGATGCCGTCGGTCGTCGTCGGCTCGCACCCCACTCCGGCCGGATCGGCACCGAGCGTCTGGATCGACGACTCGGACGCCACCGACACCGTCCTGCGGTACCTCCGGGCACTCGGGCACCGCCGCATCGCCCACGTCTCCGGCCCGCCGGAGTTCGAGCACACGGCGCTGCGGATCGAACGCGTCCGGGCCTTCGCGGGCACCTTCCCCGACGCCAGCGACGACGACCGCACCGAGTCCGTGCCCACCGACTACTCCGCCGAGGCCGGTGCCGCTGCGACCCGACGCCTGCTGTCCGGCGCGCGACGACCGACCGCGATCGTGTTCGACAACGACGTGTTGGCCGTCGCGGGCCTCGGCGTCGCGAGCGAGATGGGGGTCCGGGTCCCGCAGGACGTGTCGATCGTGTCGTTCGACGACTCGGCCATGATCCGCCTGGTCCGCCCCGCGATCACGTCCCTGACCCGCGACACCGTCGAACTCGGGCAGCGGGCGGCGGTCCTGCTCCGCGAGCAGATCGAGGCGGACGGCCCACTGCCGTCACGGCCGGGGCCGGAGCTGACGCTGAGCGTGCGGGAGTCCACGGCGCGCGTCGGGAGCTGAGGACCCGCTCGGCGAGCCCTCGAGCACCGGGGCGGACTCCGGCTGGGCTACGACCGCTCGTCGACGAGGGCGACGAACCGGCTGCCGATCCCCTCCACCTCGTGCCGGGTGAACCCCGCGGGAGGTTCGGGTGCCTGGTACGGCGCGTGGTAGTCGCACATCAGGTGGTCCCAGTCGGGCCACCACTTCTTCGGCCGGGCGACCTCGGCGAACCCGCAGACCACGCACTCGAGGTGCACCCACACCTTCTTGGCGCCGGTGCGGTTCGCCCGCGACTGGACGAGCCAGGCGGGCGGGTCCTGCTCGATCGCCTCGAGCTCCGCCTCGCTCAGGCGCGCCGGAATCCCGTGGTGGGTCGCCATCTCGAGGGGGATGTCGAGCCGGACAGCGGCGTCGCGTCGGGAGAGCATCCGCTCAGGGTAGGTCCTGTCGGCCCACACCCGGTGCAACGGCTCCGGCCCGGCTCAACCGAGGTCCTCGGGGTGCAACCGGTCGCCCGGCTGCGGCGTGCGGAACACGGGCTGCCCGTCCGTTCCGTCGGCAGCAGGGCCGTCCGCCCCGGTCGGGCTCTGGTCGTCGATCCCCGACGTCACCTGCTCAGCCTGACCACGCTCTCGGTCGATCTCACTGAGCGACGTCGAGTCGACCGGCGCGTCACCGGGATCGGGTTGACCAACGGGATTGAAAGGACCACTCATCGACATGACCCAGAGCTTGCTCCCCGGCCCGTGTGTGCGCGTTGCGGTCCCGCGATCGCGGCTCGATCGAGGCCGCTCCACGGTGCGCTCAGCCCGCGCCGCCCTCGTCGGCGGCCACGTCACGCTCGCGTCGGAGCGGCTCGGGGAGGCCCATCACGAGGCGCCATCGGTTCCCCTCGGGGTCGCGCTCGTACGAGAAGTCGTCCATCAGCAACTCGATCATCGCGATCCCGCGCCCGGACTCCGCCATCTCCTCGGGGTCCGGCATCTCCGTGCGGAACGGCACGTGCACCTCTGCTCCGCTGTCACTGAGCACCGCCTCCAACGCGGTCGACGTCCGCCGGAGCGTCAACTGGCACAGCAGGCGCTCGCTCCCTTCGGCGTGCTCGATGACGTTGCCCGCGAGTTCGAGCAGCGCGGTCTCGAACCGGATGCGTTCCGCGGTGCCGAGGTCGGCGTTGAGGTGCCAGAGGTCGTCCACCGACTCGTGCACCTCGTCCACGTCGTTCGGCGGAACCACGAGCAGCACCGTGCGTTCCCAGGCCGGCCCGTGGATCGCCGAGACATCCGCGCCGTCAGTTCCCATGGGCACATCCTCACATCCGATCGCCCCCGCCGGCCACGACCACCCGGATGGACACCGGTCCGACATGGTGTGCAGCCGGTCACGCCCTTCGTCGTGCATCCGTCAGAATCAGCTGGTGGACGAAGCGACGGTGGAACGGACGCGAACGGTCGAGCAGACCCGGGACATCGCGCACGCGCGGGAACTGGTCGCGCGGGCGTACCGCACCCACGGCCTGCAGGTGACGGCGGGCGAGGAGCCGTTCTCCTTCGAGGAGACGGTGACCGGGACGGAGCTGCTGTCCCTGGAGTCCACGAAGAGCACCGGGACCGTCCGGGGCGAGGTCGAGGGGGACGGCGAGGTGATCGTGGCCTGGCTGAAGTCCGGACGGGGCACGGTGGACGGTGACGAGTTGCTGGTCGGCCGTCCGGTCATCTACCGGGAAGGCCGACAGTCGTTCCGCTGGGACGACTTCGCCGAGGACGTGATGCGCATCGACCGGGACACCGTCGAACGGGTCGCCGCCGAGCGCGGCGGGTGGAACCAGGCCCCGCTGGAGTTCAAGCCGCACCACGTGCCGGAAGGCGCACCCCTGGCGGCCTGGTGGCTCATCGTCCGCTCGATCGCGGGAGAGATCCTCGGCAGCGTCGGCCCGGTCTCGGCGGAACGGGAACGGGAACTGACCCGGTACGCGGCCGCGGGGTTGCTGACCGCGGTGCCGCACTGGCCCGTCGGGCAGGGACGGGAGGCACCAGCGCGGACACGACTGGCCAAGGCGGAGGCCTTCCTGCTGGACCACGTCCCGGACCGCATCACGATCGACGACGTCGCGGCGGCGGCCGGGCTCAGCGTCCGTGGGCTGCAGGGCGCCTTCCAACGCGTCCATGGAACGTCCCCGCTGACCTACCTGAAGGGCATCCGACTGCTGCTCGCGCGCGAGCAGCTCGAATCGGGGTCTGCCGGATCGGTCGCGGCGGTGGCGCGGTCCGTCGGGATGCACCACCTGAGCCGCTTCGCGAGCGCCTACCGGTCCGAGTTCGGCCAGCTTCCGGGTGAGGTGCTCCGCGAGGCGTCGACGGATCGGACGCCGGTCGAGCGGTAGTGCAGTGCCGTGTCGACGGCCACGAGCCGGTAGTACACGCGGCGATGGGCGCTCGTCAGACCGTCGGGGACGGTCAGCACGAGGAGGCCCGGGCCCGACGGGCGTGCTCGGCGAGCGCGGTCTGCGCCGCGCGCAGGGTGCGGTAGTCGCCGAGGTACTCCCCGAACCCGTTCCGGACGAAGAAGTGACGCCCGTGCTGGTCGACCGTGCCGGCGAAGGCACCGGCGTCATCGGCGACCCAGAAACCGTCGTCCGCTGCAGCCCATCGGAGCTCGGGCTGCGTGGTGACGGCGGTCGCGGGGCGGTCCAGGAGGACGGTCATGCAGTACGGCCTTTCCCGTGGCACGGCGGCCACGACGACTGTGCAGGCGCTACCCGGGTCGTGCTTCCGGCGTGGCTGCCGGGGTCGTCGCGAGGGGCACTGGGTTCCTGACGGGGATCAGGCTACGAACCAGCCCGCCGTGCGCCTAACTTTCTTAACCAGAAGCGCTATCTGGTCAGAGGGATCGGGTGGCGGTGCGGTCGACGACGACCTGCACCGCGGCTGCGAGCGCGATCATGCGCTCTGCTTCGGCGGTCGGCACCGCGTCGAGCAACTCCTGCACGGCGCCGGGGAGGTCCTCGTACGCCTCCGACAGACCGCGCTCCCCGTCGGCGGTCAGGCGGATGATCCGAGACCGGCGGTCGTCCGGATCGGGCTGCCGCTCGACGAGGCCACGGTCGACGAGGCGATCGACCGTCTGGGTCGCAGCAGCACTGGTGACACCGAGCACGTCCGCGAGGTCCGTCGCTCGAGCGGGCGCCCCGACGGATCCGCGGGCAGCGAGGAACTGGAGTGCCTGGAAGTCGCTGGCACGCAGGGCCATCCGAGCACGGGCGCGGGTCTGGAGCATCGTCTCCGCCGCCCGCAACCGGTTCACGGACTCCAGCAGCAGCACACCCACCGGCACCCCCTCGTGATGCTCCGCCATCACCGCCTCCGTCCACAGCCCGCTGCTCCCCGCGCCGGACCACCCGCGCGTCACCCGCTCGTGCCGAACTGCCAACTCGGGTCGGGCTGCGTCCAGTGTGGCAGGCCGGTGGCGACGGGTCACCGCCCGTCCCGCACGGATGCCGGTCCCATCGACCCCGGGGTCGGTGACGTCGGCGCCGCCTCCGACCCGAGGAAGCGCCGACGCGGACACGCCGGAACATACCTCGGACTTGACGCAGCATTCGAACGCACGTTCGAATACGAGGGTGGGACGGCGTCGCGAGAACCGGTGGCAGCCCCCGGAACACCCGGAGGTCGAACGCCCCCGCGCCTTCTCGTTGTCGGAGGAGGCCAGGGGAGGTGACGTCTGTCACGCCGTCACCCCGATCCCCGTCTGGGCGTGGGTGCAGTTCCCGACGTTCCACGTCCGCGTCAAGGCGTTCGCCCGCAGCTGGACACGGGACGCCGTGCTCGTCGAGTGGGCCCAGTTCGGGCAGCAGGCCGACGCGTGGATCTGGCGCTCAGCGGTCAAGCACCGCACCCTCCGCGCCGCCGACCCCCGTACCGGGTACACCCCGACGAACGGCGCACGCTCCGATCCCCGACCGGTCCGACAGCGCTCACCGGAGTCCGCCTGACGCACTGCGTTGACTTCGCGGACGACCGCGAGGATCGTTTCCGACACACCGGTTCGCGAAGATGCTCGACTTTCGAGCAGTCCGTCCGGACCGGGGATCGGAAGGAGGCACCATGAAGAAGACCGAGGTGCCGTCCTGGGTGGCCCACGTGCTCACCCCACCCGAGGTCATCGCGGCCTACGTCGACCGTCGGGTCAACGACCCGTCGCTCCTGTCCGGTGTGCAGGCGGAACCCACGTACGCGGACTTCCTCCGCGGCGAGTAGACGGATGGCCCGGTGCGACCGACGTCGGTCGCACCGCCGACGTGGTTCGGGCCTCCTGGCCGGCCGGGAGGCCCGCGTCAGGTCCCGGACACCGCAGTCGGTGGTCACGACCACCGTCGATCAGAGCGGCGCCGCTCCGCGGCGCGCGGTGAGCGTGACACCGGCGCTCGCCGCGGTGACGCAGGCGAGGGCCACGACCTCCAGGGGTGAGAGCGCCTCGTGGAGGACGACGAGTCCGGCGAGGGCCGCGATCGCCGGACCGAGGCTCTGCAGCACGCCGAACACCCGCGTCGGCATCCGGCGGAGCGCGGTCATCTCGAGCGCGTACGGCAGCACGCTCGACAGGACCGCCACGACGCCGAAGACCACCAGGAGCACCGGGGCCGCGACGACGCCCTCGACCGCGGGCCGGATCCCGAACGGGAGCGCCACGACCATCGCGACGAGCATCGAGACGCTCAGGCCGTCGATCCCGGGGATCGCCGCGCCGACGCGCCGGTTCATCACGATGTAGGCGGCCCAGCACGCTGCGGCGAGCACCGCGGCGACGACTCCCCCGGCGTCACCGACCGCTGCGGGCCCGACGCCGAGCAGCACCACGCCGGCGAGCGCGAGGGCGGCCCAGACGGCGTCACGCCACCGGCGGGTGTGCACGAGGGACAGCGCCAGCGGGCCGAGGAACTCGATCGTCACGGCGACCCCGATCGGGATCGTCGCGAACGCCAGGTAGATGAAGACGTTCATGCCGCCCAGGGCGAGACCGAGCACGACGGCCCCGCACCACTGGGCACGCGTCCAGTGCCGCACGCGCGGGCGGACGACCGACGCCAGGACCAGGGCGCCGATGACGAGCCGGAGGGTGACGGCGCCGAGCGAGCCGACCTCCTCGAACCGGGTCTTCGCGACCGCGGCACCGATCTGGACCGACACCATCGCGGCGAGCGCCAGCAGCGGTGCCGGGACCCGGTTCATCCGAGGTACGCCAGGACGGCCAGGACCCGGCGGTGGTCCTCGCCGGTGTCCTCGAGCGCGAGCTTGGCGAAGATGCTCGACACGTGCTTCTCGACCGCTCCGGTGCCGATCACCAGGGCGCGGGCGATGGCGGCGTTCGTGCGGCCCTCCGCCATCAGCCCGAGGACCTCGCGTTCGCGCGGGGTCAGGGCCGCGAGCGGGTCGCGGCGGCGGCTCATGAGCTGCGTGACGACCTCGGGGTCGAGCACCGTGCCGCCCGAGGCCACCCGGCGTACGGCGTCGTCGATCTCGTCGAGCCGGGTGACGCGGTCCTTGAGCAGGTAGCCGATGCCCGAGCTGCCGGCGGCGAGGACGTCTTCCGCGTAGGTCGCCTCGACGTACTGCGAGAGGAGCAGGATCCCCGTCCGGGGCGCGATCCGCCGGGCCTGCACGGCGGCCCGGACCCCTTCGTCCGTGAACGTCGGCGGCATCCGCACGTCCATCACGACGACGTCGGGCGCGAGCGCGGGCAGCGCCGCCAGGAACGAGGCCGGGTCGCCGAACTGACCGACGACGTCGATGCCGGCTTCGTCGAGGACGCGGGCCAGTCCCTCGCGGAGCAGGACGGCGTCGTCGACGACGACGGCCCGGATGCGTGCTGCATCCGGGCCGTCGGTCATGCGGTCAGCCTAGCGACGACCGGCAGCGGTCAGGCGCGCGGGGTGGGCACGCCGTTCAGTGCGCCGAGCGGGATCCTCGCGGTCGCCTCGGTGGGACCACCGGGAGGGCTCGACACGGTCAGTTCGCCGTCGAGGGCGCGCATGCGGCCCATCAGGCCCTCGATGCCGTGTCCCTCGCGCGGGCTCGCGCCGCCGTGGCCGTCATCGGTGACGCTGACGGTGAGGAACCACGTCCCAGACGGGTCGACGAGCAGCCCGAGGTACACCCCGGCCGCCGAGGCACCGGCGTGCTTCGCGGTGTTCGTCAGCAGCTCGCTCACCGTGAAGTACACGTTCCGCTGGACCTCGGACCCGAGCTCGAGCCCGTCGGGCAGGCGGACGTCGAGCCCGACGGGGATCGGCGAGCGGGAGCACAGGGCCTCGAGGGCCGCGACGAGCCCGCGGTCGAGCAGGATCGGCGGTGCGAACCCACGGGACAGCGCCCGGAGTTCGTCGAGTGCGTCCTGGGCGTGGCCGGACGCCTCGGAGATGAGACGCTTGGCGCGCTCCGGGTCCTTCTCGAACGACCGTTCCGCCGATGCCAGGTCCATCCGGAGCCGGACGAGCCGCTGCTGCGGGCCGTCGTGCAGGTCGCGTTCGATCTGGCGGAGCGCCTGCCCCTCGGCCGTCACGGCGCCCGCGCGGGAGGCCTGCAGGCCCGCGACCCGCTGCTCGAGCACCTCGGCGCGGAAGCCCCCGAGCAGCCCGTGGTCGATCCAGTAGTGGGCGAGCACCGAACCGCGCAGCCAGAGCGGGAACAGCACGACGCTCGCCGCCATCGACAGGAGGGCGAGGAAGACGAGCCCGGCGATCGAGCCGATCTGGTTCGGGTCGAGCACGTACTGCCCCAGGACGACGTAGGCCAGCACGACGGCGACCGGCCAGAGGAACCCGACCGCCAGGAGCAGACCGGCACCGACCGTGACCACCGCCGCCATCGGGTAGACGACGACCGCGTGCAGCAGGTACAGCCAGTAGTGCGGGTTCGCGACGGCGGAGCCGGTGCGCGTCCACCAGTTCTGCTGCCAGCGGGGTGTCCAGTCCACCGGTCGGATCGGCCGCGGCTCCGCCCAGCTCATCCGGAGCTTCTCGAACTGGCCGAGCCAACGCGCGACGAACAGCGCCACGAAGAAGAGCAGCAGGGTGAAGGGGTTGAACACGTCGCGCGAGCCGAGGCCTCCGATGCCGAGGACCGCCGGGAACGCGAAGTACAGCGTGCAGAGCAGCACCGCGGTGAGGGCCATGTACCCGAAGTCCCGCGGTGACCGACGCCAGGCCTCCCGGTAGAACGCGCCGGCCGACATGCCGCTGCCGCCACCACGACGCACCGGCGACGCCGGTCCCTGCCCGGAGCCCCGTGGGGCCGACGGCGGCGGCGTCGAGCAGGTGCACGATCCCGTACGCGAGCATCGTCGCGGGTCCCGTGGCGC
>NZ_QKTS01000007.1:0-171357 GCF_003234525.1 Curtobacterium sp. MCBD17_021
GGGGGAGCCCGGTGGGAGCGGGGCGGGTGCTTCGGTGCTTCACCGGCCGACCATCGCGGCCGAGGGTGACCAGCAGGGAAACACTCGGCAACCAGCAGTGGGACGGGCTCTGGACAGCGGCTCGAGGGGGTTCGCCACGCGGTGCCGGTGTGCTTGCATGGCCTCTCGTGACCCGCAACGCTCCCCGCCCCGCCGTCCTCCTCACCGCCGCTGCGGTTGTGTTGGCCGGCACGGTCCTCGTGGCCGGGTGTTCGGCGGCGACGAGTGGCCCGTCAGGAGGCACGGCGAGCGGAGACCGCGCCACCAGCCAGCACGGCACCGCCCAGTCGGGTGCCCCCACCCCGGTCCGGGGCACCGGCACCCTGGGCGAGGACTTCGCCGACCACGAGAACCCGCCTGCGCCGGAGGCCACGATCAACCCGGCCCCGGGGTCGTGGGACGACGTCGCGCCCCCGGCGGACTACCGCGTCGTGTTGCTCTCGCCCGGCGACCCCGATGCCGAGACCGAGACACTCGTGGACGCCGTCGAGTCCTGGGCCGAGGCCGAGGACGTCACGGTGGTCCCGGTCGTCGCGGACACCGTCGACGACCGACTGCCGTCCGTCGCGACGGCGATCGGGAAGCGCTCGGACCTCGTCATCAGCGTCGGCGACGAGATGGTCGACCCGATCGCCGCGATCTCGCCCTCGGCCCTGCACCAGCAGTTCCTGGTGCTCGGTGCCGAGATCGCCGAGCCGACCTCGAACGTCACGGCCGCGGACTGGACCGGAGCGGGCTTCCGCGGGGAGGGGCTCGGCGTCTCGAGCCACCACGACCCGTCGACCTTCACCGACGAGCGCGCCGGACGTGCGCTCCGCGCCGGGGTCGCTGCGGCGCTGAACGGCTTCAGCGGCATCGTCGTCTGGGTCCCCTGACCGCCGCGGTACGCATTCGGGATCGTCCGCGAGCCCGCACCGGAGCCGGGACGTATCCTTTGGGACGGAAGCAACGTCGGTTCCGGCCAAGCCTCGAGCGCCTCACCCCCGCCGAGACGTCACTCGCCACCCTGAGCTCCTCGTGACTGAACACATCATCGAATTCGTCGCCCGCGACCGCACGGGCATCACCACCGTCGTCACCGCCAACGGTGTCATCGACGCGGACACCGTGATCCGCAACATCTCCGCCGGGCACTCCGGGTACGCCGTCGCGGCCGCGGGTAGCCGCCCTGCGCCGGTGCGCAGCCTGATGGCGCTCGGCACGCCGTACCTGTTCGCGAACTGGGACGGGTCGAAGCGGAACAACCTGCACGACCTGGCCTTCACGGCACCGATCCGGACGGTCCCGACGGCGCCACCGGCCGGCGTCCGGTTCCGGATGGCCGTGGTCGAACGGCTCGCCGCCGTCCTCGGGCGTGTGAAGAACCGGGCCTGACCGCAGTCGGTCCGGCAGTGGCCTGCACCACTCGTGAGCAGCCGACGCCCCCTTGCACGGTGCCGTGACGGACGGGAGGCCCGGACCACGTGAGCGGTCTGCTCACCTGGTCCGGGCCTCCCGTCCGGTGCTCGCGCGTTGCGCGGCGTCCCGCCGACGACTGCCGCTCGACGCGTCAGCGCGTGACCTCGTCGAAGTCCGTGACGCCCGACGCGACGGCGGCCGCCCGGCGTGCGCGCATCGACGGTGCGGCGAGAGCGCCGAGGACCGCGAGGACCGCGACGCCCGTGCAAGCCCAGAAGCCGATCGTGAAGGCGTCGTCGGTGGGCAGGCCCTGCGGGGTGCTGTGCGAGGTGATGAGCGCCGCGATGACGGCGGTGCCGACGCTCGACCCGATCGTCCGGACGACGGTGTTGGCGCTGATCGCCTCGCCGGTCTGGTTGGCGGGCACGCTCTCGATGATGGCGTTCGAGCAGGCCGCGAGGGCGAGGCCGATCCCGATGCCGGTGAGGACGCCGGAGACGACGACCTCGGCGATGTCGGCGTGCGAGACGGCCGGGATCGCGAAGGCGGCGACGATGGCGATCCCGCCGAGCAGCATCGGCGGCTTCGGGCCGACCCGGCGGACCAGGATGCCCGCGATGGGTCCGGCGATGACCATCATGACGACGGTCGGCAGGAGGAAGAGCCCGGCCTCGGTGACGTCCTTGCCGAACCCGTAGCCGAGCGCGGTCGGGAGCTGGAGGAGCGTCGGGACGAGGACGAACGTTCCGAACATCGCGAACCCGAAGACGAGGGCGACGACGTGGGCGGTCCAGACCCCGCGGACGGCGAACAGGCGCACGTCGATGAGCGGCTCGGTCACGCGGAGCTCGACGAACACGAAGACCACGAGCGCGACCGCGCCGAGGACCAGCAGACCGACGGTCTTCACGTCGCCCCAGCCCCACGTCTGTCCCTCGCTGACGGCGAGCAGGATCGCGACGAGCGAGACGGCGAGGACAGCGGTGCCGGCCACGTCGAGGCGGCCGGGCTTCCGGACGGGGGACTCCGGCATGCCGAAGACGGCCCCGAGCAGGGCGATCACCACGAGGACGGCGGGCAGCCAGAACAGCCAGTGCCAGGACAGGTGCTCGACGATCGGACCGGCGGCGACGATGCCGACACCGGCGCCGATGCCGAAGATCGCGGAGAGCAGGCCGATCGTGACGCTGACCTTCTCCTTCGGCAGCTCGTCACGGACGATGCCGATGGACAGTGGCATCACCGCGCCGGCGGCTCCCTGCAGGGCGCGGGCGACGATGAGGACGCCGAGGTTCGGGGCGAGCGCTGCGAGGACCGCGCCGGCCAGGAGGATCGTGAGGACCACGATGAGCACCTTGCGCTTGCCGACCATGTCGCCCAGGCGACCGAGGATCGGCGTGAGTACCGACGCGGAGAGCAGGTACGCGGTGAGGACCCAGCTGGCGGCGCTGGTCGAGGCGCCGAGGTCCTGGCCGATGGTGGAGAGGGCCGGGGCGACGAGGGACTGCAGCACGGCGAACGACAGGCCGCCGAGGGACAGGTACACGATGATCGCCGTGCTGTTCGGGCGGCGCTCGGGTGCGGTGGTCGGCGTGGAGCCCGTTCGTGGGCTCTCGGTGGCGGTGGACATCGTGCTCCGTCCGGTCGTGATGGTCTCGGGCCGACGACGCTGTCGAAGTCAACAACTGCTGACTCGACGAGGGTACGCAGTTCCGCCACGATGTCAACACGCGCTTACACGAGGGCGCAGCGCGCTACCCTCGGCACATGAGCAAGGACGCCGCCGCCACCCGCCTGGCGCTCGTGCAGGCGGCTCGTCGGCGCTTCGCCTTCGACGGCTACCGCGCGACGACCGTGCGGGACATCGCCGCCGACGCGGGGGTCAACGTGGCCCTCATCAACCGGTACTTCGTGTCGAAGGTGGGGTTGTTCCGTGCGTGTCTCGACCGGGACGCGCCCGACCGGGACCTCGGCGTCCCGGACCTGGACCGTGCCGTCGGCGGTCTCATCCGCCACATCATCCGCTCGCCGACGGACGAGGACTCGATGCAGCTGCTGCTGCTGCTCCGGAGCTCCGGGGACGAGGCCGTCGACGCGATCCGTCGGGAGACCCTCCGGGGCTACGCCGAGCGCCTGGCGGGAGCAGTCAGTGCCGGTGGCACCACGCTGGTCGACGACGACCTGCTCGTCCGTGCCGAGATCGCCCTGTCCGTCGTGCTCGGCATGACGATGATGCGGACGTCGACGCGGGTCGAACCCCTGGCGTCGGCCGACGTGGAGGCGGTCGCCGTGCCGCTCGAGGAGGCGCTCCGGGCCCTGCTCGGCGGCCGGGCGTCCTGACCGGACGACCCGGCGTCAGGAGTCGGCGGGGCCGAGCTCGACCGACGCGGGACGCTGCTGGTCCGGCAGGAGGTACCGGGCGACGGACGAGTCCTCGTCCTGCTCGTCGACGTCCCGCTCGGTGACGATCGCCACGGGGGTCGCCGGGGAGATGAGCAGCTGGGCGGGGGTCGCGCGGCCGTCACCGAAGTTCACCTGCAACCACATGAACGGCTCGCTCCGGAGTCCCTCGGCGATCCGCGCCTGGACGGTCTCGACGTCCTCGTTGGCGATCGTGTACTGGGTGCCGCCGTACGTGACGATGGTGCGCTTCACAGGGTCTCTCCGGTGTCGGTCGGTTCGGGGACGATGCGGAGGCCGGCGGAGGACCCGGCGGTGAGCCCGAGGGCCTCCACCCATGCCCGGTTGACGGCGGGGATGCGGCTGCCGGAGTACCGGAAGACGAGGGGCATCGAGCGGTCGAGCCAGATCGCGGTCCGTCCGTCACCGAGCTCGACGTCGTCCTTCCACGAGAACATGAACGACTCGCCCCGGCGCAGCTTCATGCCGATCACGATCTGCAGGTGGGTGAGCAGGCGGTCGTCGAACTCCGCGGTGAACGTCGAGTCGTAGACGAGTTTGCCCATGGTGGTGTCCTTCCGCGCCGACTGTCCGGCTTCGGCTGAAGCCTAGGCGTCCCCCAGGGGGTGTCGGACAACCTGGCCGACATGCGTCGCATCCACTACGTGAACAGCCACATCCTGACCGGGGACCGCACTTGCAAAGCCCTCCTCCGGTACGCCCGTGCCCTCGCCGTCGCGAACCGGTCCGACGTCGTCCAGATCCCGGTGGTCACGGAGGGTGGGAGCAGAGCCTACGCGCACCTGCTCATCGGGCCAGCGAGCGAGATCTACTCGACGCCCGTACCCGACAGCCCGGACGAGCCGTTCGACGAGGACGTCATCGCGTACCTGGAGCGGGAGACCCTGCGTCTCGAGCCAGCCCGGCCCGCGTGGAACCAGGAGATGACCGACGTGCCGGACCTCGACGAGTACTCCGACCTGCAGGACCTGCAGGGGTCCTGAGGGTCAGCAGCGCCCCGAGCCCCACGACCACCGCGGCGACGAGGAACACCGGCCCGGTCCCGGCCGCCCGGACCGCCGACCCCGCCAGACCCGCGCCGAGTGCCTGGCCGAGCACGAGCACGACGAAGAGCACGGACGTTCCGGCCGCCGCCCGCTGTGCGTCCAGTTCCGTCGTCCAGGCGATCAGGGCGCCCGTCGCCGCGGTGTAACCCCAGCCGAACAGCGCGCAGCAGACGAGGGCGACGACGACCAGCGCCGTCGGGGGCATCGACGGCGCCAGGCCGAGACCGAGCGTGGCGATGGCGACCGCCGCGCACGTGACGGTCCACGCGTCTCGAGCCCGCAGTTCGCCGAGGCGCCGGGCGGTCAGGGCGACCGCCGCGCCCCCGGCACCCAGGGCGATCCACGCCAGGATCGAGACGGTGGCGGAGGTGCCCGCATCCACGAGCAGCGACCGCCCGTACGTCCACACCGCGGCAGACCCCGCGCCGAGCAGCAGCGCGACGACCACGAGGCGGCGGTGGGCGACGAACCAGGTCCGCGGTGGCAGGCCGACGGGCCGCGACGGCTCGACCGTCGCACCGTGCCGGTGGCGCGGACGCCCGTCCGTGACGAGCACCGCCGCGCCGGCCAGGAGGGTGACGACCGCCGCCGCAGTCCACGCGGTCCGCCAGTCGGGCAGGAGCACGAGGGCGACCAGGCCCGCGGCGACCAGCCCCGGTCCCGTGCCGGAGTTCACCACGGCCTGTGCCCGGTCCACACGATCGGCGGGCAGGTCCCGCTGGACGAGCCGCACGAGCGCGGGGGAGGCGAGCCCCGCCCCGGCGGAGGCGAGGACCGCGCTGACGCCGAAGACGACGGGTCCCGTGCTGACCGCCGTCACGCCGACGCCGCACCCGGCGGTCAGGGTCGCGAGCACAACGGTCGCGCGCGGTCGGGCCGGCACGAGCACGAACCCGACGAGCGCACCGAGGCAGTACACGAGCGACGATCCCGACGCGATCCACCCCGCCGGGCCGTCACCGAGGGACAGGGACTGCTGGACGTCCGGCAGGAACAGCCCGTACGCCAGCCGGACCAGCCCGTAGGTCGCGGCGATGAGCGCCGTGCCGCTGCCGACGAGTGCGGCCGGATGTGCCAAGAACGAAAACGGTCGTTTCACTTTCGACACTCTAGGGTGCTGCCATGACGATGCGTCCAGGCACGGAGCGGAAGCTCCTCGACGCCGCCGAGGAGCTCTTCTTCACGCGGGGCATCGCCGCCACCCCGATCGATGCCGTCCTCGACCGTGCCGGGGTCTCCGCCGCGACGCTCTACCGCGGCTACGCCAGCAAGGAGGCGCTCGTCGCCGCAGCGCTGCAGCGTCGACACGACGAGTGGATCCGGGTCTGGGACGACGCCGTGGCGCGGGCGGACGACGACCGAGGCCGGCTGTTCGCGGTGTTCGACGCGCTGGACGTGTTCCGCTCGACGCCGAGCGGGTCACGGTGGTGCGCGTTCCTCGGCACCGCGTCCGAGTACGCCGATGCTCCGGCCGAGATCGCCGCGGTCCTGCATGGTGAGACGACGACGCTGCGCGACCGTCTGCGGGACCGGGCGGTGCCCTTCGTCGGTGACCGCGCCGACGTCCTCGCCGACCAGTTGCTCCTGGTCGTGTCCGGATCGCTCGCGATGCGCCTCCGTGGCGGCGGCGGCGACACCACGACCGCGCGCGCGGTCGCCGCGGCGCTCCTCCGGGACGGCTGACGAGACGACACCAGGCCCGGACCGGGTGAGCGGTCTGCTCACCCGGTCCGGGCCTGGTGTCGGTACCGGTGGTCCGCCGCACAGCGGGGGCCGGACCCCCGACGAGGCTCAGTCGCGGACGAACTGCTCGATCGGCGTCGACCCGGTGTTGACGCGGAAGGTCTTGCCGATCGAGGCGTCGTCGTGCAGCGCGGCGGCGACCAGGGCGGCGACGTCCCCACGGGCGATGCTCGAGGACGGGTCGGCCGCCTCGACCGACCCGGTCGGCTCGTCGTCCGTCAGGGTGCTCGGCGCGACGACGGTCCAGTCGAGCGCGGAGTCGCGGAGGACGGCGTCAGCGACGGTCTTCGCCTCGGCGTAGGCGAAGAAGTCGTCGTCCTCGGGCACGCCGTGGCCGAGGCCCGCGTCGGACCAGGAGACGAGCACGTAGCGGTGCACGTCGGCCTCGAGTGCGGCGTGCATGGTCCGGATGGCGGCGTCGCGGTCGACGGCCCAGGTGCGCTCGGTGGACCCGCCACCCGCACCGGCCGACCAGACGACGGCGTCGTGCCCGCGGAACAGGTCGGTGAGACCGGCGATGTCGAGCTGCTCGATGTCGGCGACGACGGGCTCCGCGCCGGTGGCGCGGACGTCGTCCTGCTGCTCGGCCTTCCGGATGACCGACGAGACGGTGTCGCCGCGCGCGGTGAGGAGCTGCGCGGTGAGGAGGGCGACGCGGCCGTGACCGCCGAGGATGATGACGTTGCTCATGCGCCCGACGGTACGCCGGCGGCCTGACCACCTGGGTGACGGAGCGGGGCCGCTCGGGCGGTGCGCGTCGGGCAGGGCGGGTGGGCCCGGCAGGATGGCGGCATGCGTGATGGCAGGGGTGGTGGAGGCGCGACGCACGCGGGGTCGGGGTCGGCGTCCGGATCCGGGCCGGGCTCGTCGAGGACCGAGCCCGGCGCGGCCGAGTGGGGACCCACCCCGCCGTCCCACCGCCGGTACGAGCGGCGGAGCGCGGTCGGCAGCGGCGAGGCGGACTGGGAACGGGCCTCCCGAGCGGTCCTGCGGTGGGGCGTGAAGACCCGGAGCGGGTTCGCCGTGCCGGGCGCTGACGAGACGGAGGTGCGCGTCGGGCAGCGGCTCGAGGTGCGCCTGCGGATCGGGCCCGTCGTCGTCCGCGAACCCGTCGAGGTCGTCGAGGTCGTGCGGACCGAGGACCGGGTCGGGTTCGCCTACCGGACGGCGCCTGGCCACCCGGTCGACGGCGAGGAGGCGTTCGTCGTCACCCGTGAGGGCGAGACGGTCTCCCTGACCCTCCGCTCGCTCACCCGGCCCTCGACGACCCGGGGCTGGGCGCTCGTGTTCCCGCTCCTGGTGGCCGCTCAGGTCGTGGTCCGGTGGCGCTACCGGCGGGCGTTGCGCTGAGTCGTCGTCCGGTACGTCCGCGCGTACGTCGTCGCTCCCGGTCGGGATGCGCGGACCGGCCGTGTCCGCGATTCGCGGATCGGCCCCGGGGTTCGTGCCGGCCCAGACCGCTGTCGTAGCGTCGGGTGCACCAGGACGCACCACATCCCGCCGTGCACCCGACATTCCCCGCGATCTGCGAGGGCCGGGCGACGCCGGACGCCCTGGTCGACGTCGAGGCCGTCCGAGGCCTCTGGGAAGGAGGCGACGCAATGTCCGCCACCGTCACCGCAACCACCATCGCCCCCGCTCCGATCGCCACCGCGCTCGTCGGCGGACCCGACACGACCCCGGCGCGCACCGCTGGCCGCCGTCCGTCCCGGCCGAACGGCTTCTCCGAGGTGCGCGAGACGGCTCGACGCCGCCTGCTGGCCGCCAGCGCGCTGGTCGTCGGGCTCGCCGCCGTCACCTCCTCCACCATCGCCGTCATCAGCCTGGGGGTCGCCGCGTGATCGCCGCCGCACCGCTGCCGTACGACACGGTCGCCCTCACCGAGCCCATCGACATGACCGCCCTGATCCGCGAGCAGGAGGACCTCCGTGCGTGAACCCACCGCGATGCACGAACTGCGGGCCGACCCGCTCGAGTGGCACCGACGCGGTCTGACCTCGCCCGTCGAGATCGACCGGATCGTCATGAGCCGCCTGGGCCTCGGCACCGCTGCCGAACCGACCTACGCCGACTTCTTCCTGGCCGCCGCGTGACCGGCCCCGAGGCCGCGACCGTGCGGGTGACGGCGAGCGTCACCGGGTTGACGACCGAACACCGTGTGGTGTGGGCACGGCTCGGACGCTTCGAGGCCGTCTGCGCGCAGCCGATCGCAGGCGGCACCGCACGGCCCACCGCGACGACCATCTGACGTGGGGACCGCCGCCGAGCACGGACCGCAGGAGCGAGCGCGCATCGTCGACGCCGCCGAGCGGGTGTTCACGGCGGAGGGCGCGACCGGGCTCGACGCCGACGTCGTCGCCATCGCGGGCGACGCCGACGTGTCGACCGTCCGGGCGCTGTTCCCCGAGCGGATCGACATCGTCGTGGCCGTGCTCCGACACCGCCACGAGCAGTGGACCACCGATCTCGCGCGAGCAGCCGTCGGCACCGCTGACGCCCGTGACGAGATCCTGTCTGTCTTCGCGCACCTCGAGACCACGTTCCGGGACGAGGCGTGGACCGGGTGCGCATTCATCAACGGGTACGGCGAACTCGGGCGGACCGAGCCGCGCGTCGCCGCGCTCGCCCACGAACACCTGCGGGGCATCGAGGCGCACCTGCACGTGCTCGCCCGACGCGCGGGTCTCCCCACCGCGGTGGCGGACGCGCTCTCCCTGCTGGTCGCCGGTGCCAAGGTCGAGGCCGCGATCCACCGGACCACACAGCCCGCCCGTTCCGCGCGGCTGGCCGCCGCGACGCTCATGGGCGCCTACGCGACGACCCGGGGCACCGACTTCATCTGACGCTCGTGCGTCGGCCGCCCGGTGCTCCGACGCGCGGCTCAGCCGCCGTCGGGAGCCCGCGACGTGCGGTCCAGGGTCACCTTCGGCGCCTCGCCGAACGCCACCTGGTACTGCTGCGCGAACCGCCCCAGGTGCGCGAAGCCCCACCCGGCCGCGACCTCGCGCACGGTCGTGGCGGCGGGCTCCGACGCCAGCAGCTCCTGACGCACCCGGTCCAGACGCACCTGTCGGATGAACGCGTTCGGCGTCGACCGCAGGTCCCGCTGGAACGCTTCCTGCAGCGCCCGCAGGCTGATGTCGAGGTGCCGCGCCAACGAGCTGGTCGTGATCGGCATCCGCGCGTTCTCGTGCACGTACTCGACGGCTGCGCGCACGTGCGCCGACCGCGCGGTGTGCACCGCCTCGAGCGGAGCCAGGCGCTGCTGCGGGTACATCTCGAGCAGCGACGCCGCGGCGAGCCGGGCCATCTCCGCGTGGAGCAGCCGCCCCGGGGAGCCGTCGCGGAGCGTGTGGGAGATGAGCGACACCGTGTTGTGCCAGGTCCGCACCGACTGCTCGGACGGCGGGACCGAGTGGTCGAAGCGGAGACCCGCGCTGACGTCCGCGCCCTGTTCGGCTGCGACCCGCTCGACGACGGTGCGCGACAGGTGCACGAGACGCTGCTCGTAGTCGTCCAGCTCGAACGAGAAGGTCCGGTCCGGCATGAGCGGGACCGGTACCCCGGGCTCCATCGTGAGGACGTCGCCGCCGGTGTCGAGCCGGGACGACCCGGACTGCAGCCACTGGACGATGACCGCGTCGGAGGGCGGGAGGGCCCCGGCCAGGTGTCCGGCGAACCGGGCGGTGTGCAGCGACATGGTGGCGTCGCCGAGGGCCGCGTACCGGAACTCGAACGGCACCGCCGCGTCCTCGACCTGCAGGTCCGCGCCGTACAGGTCCGCGATGAACGTCGCGGCGTCCCCGAGGTCCGTCCCTGCCACCTCGAGGCGCACCGGCATCGCGTCGTCGATCGGCATCACGCAGAGCATCGCACGCGACGGCACCCGCGTCGCGCCCGGTGTCCGGGAACCGCGACGCAGGTGCCGTCGTGTGCAACGAGGACGGCTTCCTCAGCCGCGGATCGCCTCGGTGAGCTTCACCCGGCCGCCGGTGCGCAGCAGGGCGTTTTCGTAGACGCGGGCGCCGAGGAGCACCACCACGAGGGCCGACACGGCGACGATCACCAGGGAGAGCACCGGCTCCCACCACGCGGCGCTCCCGAGGAAGATCCGCACCGGCATCCCGATCGGAGCGCTGAACGGCACGTAGGACATGATGCCGAGGATCGTCGGGTTGTCCGCGGCGAACACGATGAGGAAGTACGGGATCATCAGCAGCATCATCACCGGGGTCGTCACGCTGCCGACGTCCTCCTGCCGGGAGACGAGTGCTGCCGAGGCCGCGAACAGTGCCGCGATGAGGACGAAGCCGATCGCGAAGAACCCGACGAACCACAGTGCACTCGGTCCGAGCAGGGTGAACAGGTTGTCCTGGCCGGTCACCGCCAGGGCGACGGCGGCGGCGATGGCGATCGCGACGATCTGCCCGAGCGCCATCACGCTGTTGCCGATCACCTTGCCGGCCAGCAGCGCCCGTGCCGGGATCGCCGCCATCAGGATCTCCACGACGCGGGTGGACTTCTCCTCCACGACGCTCTGCGCGATGGACTGACCGAACGTCACCGCCGAGGCGAAGAACACCACGCCGAAGGCGATGCCGACGAGTGAGATGAGGCCGGGCGGCAGCGCTCCCGGGTCGAGCAGGTCGACCTGTGGGGACACGCTCAGCGCCGACACCACCTCGGTCGGTGCGCTGTCGAGGCCGACGACCCGGAAGCCGAGCGCTCCGCCGTCGGGGACGATCGCGGCGTCGACCTCGCCGTCACGGACCAGACGCTCCGCCGCGTCCCGGTCGGGCGTCTCGGTGACGTCGAGCCCGTCCGTGCTGGGCAGCGTCACACCGGCCACCACGGCGACGGGTGTCGTGGCGTCGGCCGCCGACTTGCCGACGATCCCGCCGACGACGATGCCGACGACGACCATGACGAGCAGGATCGCCGCCGAGATGACGAAGGCCTTGCTCCGGAGCCGGGCCTGGATCTCCCGGACCGTGACGAGCCGGACGGCGTCGACCGTGCTGCTGTCGAGGATGCTCATCGGACGACCTCCGTGAAGACCTCGCTGAGCCGGGGGACCCGCGGACCGAACGACGCGACCGTGCCCCGCGCCACGGCCCGCTGCAGGACCGCCTGCGCGACGGACTCCTCGGCCTCGAACAGGGCGTACCCGCCGTCGAACGCGCGGACGAGGACGCCGGGTTCGTCGCGGAGCCAGGCCACGTCGTCCGCGACGAGGAGCTCCCAGGCCGCGGGACCAGCGGCCCGCCGCAGTTCCTCCTGCGGGCCGGCAGCCCGGATCCGACCGCCGGCGATCACGACCACGTCGTCGCAGAGCCGTTCGACGACGTCGAGCTGGTGGCTGGAGAACAGCACCGGGACACCGTCGGCCGCGGTCTCGCGCAGCACCCCGAGCACGGTGTCGACCGCCATCGGGTCGAGCCCCGAGAACGGCTCGTCGAGCACCAGGACCTCGGGACGGTGGGCGAGCGCGGCGGCGACCTGGACGCGCTGCTGGTTGCCCAGCGAGAGCTTCTCGACGGCGTCACCGGTGTGCGCGGTGAGCTCGAGGCGCTCGAGCAGTTCCGACGTCCGTGCCGTCGCGGTCCGTCGGTCGACACCGTGCAGGCGGGCCAGGTAGGTGATCTGCTCGGCGACCGGCATCTTCGGGTACAGGCCGCGCTCCTCGGGCATGTAGCCGAACCGGCGACGGTCGGCGGGTCCGATGGGCGAGCCGTCGAGGGCGACGGTGCCGCTGTCGGCGTCGAGCACGCCGAGCATGATGCGCATGGTGGTCGTCTTGCCGGCTCCGTTGCCGCCGACGAACCCGGTCAGTCGTCCGCGGCCGACGGTGAAGCCGACGTCGTCGAGCACGCGGCGGTCGCCGAAGTGCTTCGTCACTCCCTGGATGCTGAGCATGGGATCCCCTTCCGCAGCGGCCGTCGCTGCGCCTCCGACGCTATTGCGACCGGGACGGCGCCCGCCTCCGGCTCGAGACGGGGATCACAGGCGCCGCCGTCTCCGCCGCGCGGGGGAGGGCGGCGGGGGCGACCGCCGGCGAGGTCACTCGCCCGAACGCACGACCCCGTGCTCGTACGCCCAGACGACGGCCTGGATCCGGTCGCGCACCCCGAGCTTCTGCAGGACGTTCGACACGTGCGTCTTCACGGTGGCCTCACCGACGAAGAGCGTGCCGGCGATCTCGGCGTTGCTGAGGCCCCGCCCGAGCAGCCGCAGGACCTCGGTCTCCCGCTCGGTCAGCCCCGACAGCGCCCCGACCTGTGCCGGGGCGGGCCCGCTGACGCCCGGGCTCGTGGCGGTGGTCGCGCGACTGATCACGCGGCGGGTGACGTCTGGTGCGAGGAGGGCATCGCCCCCGGCGACCGTGCGGACGGCCTCGATGAGCTTCTCCGGCGACGCGTTCTTGAGCAGGAAGCCACTCGCTCCCGCGGCGAGGGCGTCGAAGAGGTACTCGTCGGTGTCGAACGTCGTGAGCACGAGCACCGCCGGTGGATGGTCGCCCGCGGTGATCCGGCGCGCCGCTTCGAGCCCGTCGACCCCGGGCATCTGGACGTCGAGGCAGACCACGTCCGGTCGGTGTGCGGCGACGGCGGCCACTGCGGCGGCACCGTCGGCGGCCTCGGCGACGACCTGCACGCCTGGCTCCGACTCGAGGATGACCCGGAACCCGGCCCGGACGAGGTCCTGGTCGTCCGCGAGCACCACCCGGATCACGTCGTCGGCAACCATGCCCGCACCAGGTAGCCGCCGCGGGCGCGCGGCCCGATCTCGATCCGTCCGCCGACCGCCGCCACGCGCTCGCGCATGCCGACGTGCCCGAGGCCGCCACCGGGCGAGGACCGGGAGGCCCGTGCTCCCGCGCCCGTGTCGGTCACCTCGAGTTCCACGGCGTCGGGCAGGTACCGGAGCCGCAGGTCGGCCCGGGCGTCCGGACCGGCGTGCTTGAGCACGTTCGTCACGGCTTCCTGCGCGATGCGGTACGTCACCGCGGCGACCGTCGGCGGGACCGGTCGCTCGTTCCCGACGACGCTGAAGCCCGTGTCGTGCCCGGCGTTCGTCGCGGCCCGGGCGAGCTCCGGCAGGCGCGAGAGCCCCTCGGTGCTCGGGGCGTCGGCGGGTGTCGTCTGTACGTCGGCCCCGGGCTCACGCAGCGTGCCGAGCATCCGGCGGAGTTCCTCCACCGCGGTGCGGGCACTGTCCTCCACCACGCCGAGGGAGGCGGCGGCCTGCGCCGGGTCGCGGTCGAGCACGCGCCGGGCGGCTCCGGCCTGCACGCCCATGAGCGAGACGTGGTGCGCGACGACGTCGTGGAGTTCGCGGGCGATCCGCACTCGTTCCAGGGCGACGGCCTGTGCTGCCGAGCGTTCACGTTCGGCGGCGAGCTCCGCCGTGCGCTCGCCGAGTTCGTGCTTGGCGACGGCCGCCGTCCACGCCCGGTTCCCCGAGTACCAGGCCGCGCCGAAGTACACGAGGTTGATGACGATCGTCAGCAGCGAGTTCGCGATGAACGGCGGGATGACGGAGTCACCGTCGTCCGGCAACGCGCTCGGCACCGACCACCGGAAGACGATCGCCAGGAACACCCACGCGAACATCCCGGCGATGACGACCCAGCGGACCGCTTCGGCCCGGACCCGGTCGGAGCACCAGGCCCCCACGGTGTACAGCGCGATGAACAGCGTGAAGTTGGTGAAGAGCCCCTCCGGCACGTGCAGCAGCTGCGTCGCGGCGAACGCGAGCGCGGCGACGACCGCCACCGTCATCGGGAACCGGCGGCGGAACGCCAGGGGGCCGGCGTTCGCGACGACCATCAACGCCGAGACCCACCACGGCGCTGGGTCGTCGTACAGGCCCACCGCCCCGTAGAGCGTGATCGAGATCACGAGCGCCCCGGCGAGCACCAACGCCAGGACCGCGTCCTGCCGGTGTTCGCGCCGCCCCACGGGCAGCCGCGACCACCCGTCGTCCTGCGTCGGACCGCCCCCGGCGGTCGCCCCCGTGCCCGTCATGGGACCACGGTAGCGGCTCGGTCCGGCACGCAGGCGGGCAGCGGGGCACCTGTGGAGAGCGCGGTCGGCACCGGAGCGGCCGTGGAGGGTGACGGACGGGAGGCCGGAGTGCGGGCCTCCCGTCCGTCAGCGCCGCGTCGTCAGCGGTAGGCGCGCTCGTAGGGGGCGGGCTTGTACGGCAGGTCGACGCGGAGCGTCTGGGCGGCGCGGATCGGGAAGTTCGGGTCGCGCAGCGCCCCGCGGCCGACGAGGACGACGTCGGCCTGGCCGAGGGCGACGATCTGCTCGGCCTGGAACGGGTCGTCGATCATGCCGACGGCGGCGACCGGGAGGCCCGTGGCCTGCCGGATCGAGGTCGCGAACGGCAGCTGGTAGCCGGGCCCGACCGGGATCGGCGCGTCCGCGACGTTGCCACCGGTGGAGACCGACACCAGGTCGACCCCGTGCTCGCCGAGCCACGCCGACACCTGTTCGGTCTCGGCGAGGTCCCAGCCGCCCTCGACCCAGTCGGTCGCCGACAGACGCACGACGAGCGGGACGGCCTCGCCGACCTCGGCGCGGACGGCGTCGACGGTCTCGAGGAGCGCCCGTGCGCGGTTCTCGAGCGAGCCGCCGTACTGGTCGGTGCGCTCGTTCGACAGCGGCGACAGGAACTCGTGCAGCAGGTACCCGTGGGCGCCGTGCAGCTCGAGGAGGTCGAAGCCGGCGTCCACGGCACGACGGGCCGCGGCGGCGAACGCGACGACGACGTCGGCGATGCCCTCGGTCGTCAGCTCCGTCGGTACGTGCAGGCCGGGGAACGCGATCGGGGACGGGCCGACCGGCTGCCAGCCGCCCTGTTCCGGCGCGACGTTGCCGCCGCCCGCGGTCGGGCCCCACTCGCGGCTGGTCGAGGCCTTGCGTCCGGCGTGGGCGAGCTGGATGCCGGCGACGGCGCCCTGGCTGTGGATGAAGTCGGTGATCGGTCGGAAGGCGTCGCGCTGCTCGTCGTCCCACAGGCCGAGGTCCTGCGGGCTGATGCGGCCCTCGGGGACGACGCCGGTGGCCTCGACGATCACGGCGCCGGCACCACCACGGGCGAGGGCCCCGAGGTGCACGAGGTGCCACGGGGTGGGGACGCCGTCCTGCGCCTCGACCATGTACTGGCACATCGGCGGGATCCACACGCGGTTCCGGATCTCGAGGCCGCGGAGGGTGATGGGGTCGAAGAGTGCGTGGGTCACGCGGGTCCTTCCGTTGGTCGTACAGGGGACCAACCGACGGATGCGGTGCCGCCGGGAGGCCCGTCCACAGTACGACTGTCGCCGTACTGGCCGCCCAGGACTCAGCAGAGCTCCATCGGCGGCACCTTCGTCGAGGCCACCCAGATCATGTTCACCTGCTCGCCGGCGGCGTCCAGCTGGAAGGTGATGAAGCGGCCGTCCTGCTCGATCGTCCAGAACGAGTACGGACCGTCCGTCGAGCCGTCCGTCGAGTAGCTGCCCGAGACGGCGATGTCGGGGTAGGTCTGTCGGAGCTCGTCCAGGGTACTGCCGATGCCCATCCCCTCCGGGGTGCTCGGGTTGTCGTCCACGGCACCGGCGGGAACGGGGTCGTCGCCGGTCGGGCTGTGCACCGAGACCGCGGACACCGCGCCGTCGCGGTGGAGCACGCTGAGTGAGCCGAGCCCCGGCCGGTCGAAGTCCGTGATGTCGTCGGGTCGGCACGGTTCGCTGTTCGGCAGCCGTGCGTAGCCCCGGTCCACGTCGTCGAGCTCGCCGGAGGCCGGACCCCCGAAGGCGATCGGACCCACCTCGGTGCCGGTGATCGTCCACGTCCCCGGGTCGGCGAGGTCGTACGGGCGTCGGACCGGTCCGGTCTGGGGAGGCGTCGGCGCCGGTTCCGGCGTCTCGACGACCGGCGCTGCGGCTGGTGTGCTCTCGGGTGCTGACGGTGCCGCCGTGGCACTCGGTGCCGGGGCGGCCTGCTGCATCTGCGGGACGACGGCCAGCGCCACCGCGCCGCTCGCCGTGCCGAGCGCGAGCAGGGCGACTGCGGCGACCACGATCCCGGAGCGGTGTCCACGACGCTTCGGGCGCCGGTCGTCCGCGTCGGCCAGGACGTTGTGCTTCATCGAGACGAGCATCCGCTGCAGGTCGTCTCCGGTGGGGGGCTCAGTGTTCATCGTGCGTCACCGCCTTCTTCAGTCGTGCTCGGGAGCGGGAGACCCGCTGGGTGAGGGCACCGACGCTCAGCCCGAGCATCTCCGCGGCTTCGGTGTACGAATGGCCCTCGATGAGGCACAACTCGCAGATCCGGCGGTCGAGTGGTGCGAGTGAGTCGATCTCGTCACGGACCCACCGGAGGCGCTCGCGGGCCTCCTCGGCCTCGGGCGGGGAGGCCAGCTCGGCCGGCAGTTCGTCGCTCGCCTGCTTGGCGACGGCACGGGCCTGGTTCCTGGCGTGGTTCCGGCACACCACGAGCAACCACGGCAGGAGCGCGCGCGTGGACAGTTGCAGGGTGTCGGCCTTCTGCCACAGCGTGAGGAACGTGTCCTGCACGAGTTCCTCGACGTCCTGCCGGCTCCCCGCCAGCGCCCAGGCGTAGCGGGTCAGCGTCGGCGCGAACCGGTCGAACGCGTCCGCCAACGCCGCCTTGTCGCCGCCGGCGAGCCGTCGCGTCAGGCTGACGTCCGCGTCGGTGTCGTTGTCTGTCTCCACGGTGCTCCCTCCACTCCAGCAATGTCGGCGGCGGCGCGATCCTGACACAGACGTCGGTTCCGTCCACAGGGACGCGGTCCTGTGCGCGAGGTGGGTGGAACGGCACTACGCTCGGACGCGGCCCGCGACGCGATGCTGCGCCAGGTCTGCGGGCCGTCCAGCTCTGGCGTTCAGGAGGACCGAAGTGACCGAATCCGCACCCGTCGACCCCACATCGACCGCAGGATGGAAGCAGCTCGACGGCATCGCCGCCGGGTTCTCCCCGGACCTCCGAGGGTGGTTCGACGCCGACCCCGGTCGCGCCGAGAAGTACACCTTCCAGGCAGCCGACCTGACCGTCGACCTGTCCAAGGGCCTCGTGACCGAGGAGATCCTGCAGGCACTGCTGCAGGTCGCGAAGGACACCGGCGTCGCCGAGCGGTACCAGGCGATGATCTCCGGTGAGCGCATCAACGTCACCGAGGACCGTGCCGTCCTGCACACCGCGCTCCGCCGCCCGAAGGCGACCGAGGGCCTCGTCCCCGCCGCGCCGCTCACCGTCGACGGGCAGGACGTCGACGCCGACGTGCACGCCACGCTCGACAAGGTGTACGGCTTCGCCGAGCAGGTCCGCTCCGGCACCTGGACGGGCGTCACCGGCAAGCGCATCGAGACCGTCGTCAACATCGGCATCGGCGGCTCCGACCTCGGTCCGGTCATGGTCTACGAAGCCCTCAAGCCGTACGTGCAGCAGGGGCTCGAGGCGCGGTTCGTCTCGAACATCGACCCGGCCGACATCCACGAGAAGACCGCGGACCTCGACCCCGAGACCACGCTCTTCATCGTCGCGTCGAAGACCTTCGGCACCCTCGAGACCCTGACGAACGCCCGGCTGGCGCGCCAGTGGCTGTGGCAGGGGCTGGGTCTGTCCGACGCCGGTGACGACGAGAAGAAGGACGCGGTCGCGAAGCACTTCGTCGCCGTCTCGACCGCGCTCGACAAGGTCGCCGCGTTCGGCATCGACCCGGAGAACGCCTTCGGCTTCTGGGACTGGGTCGGCGGCCGCTACTCGGTCGACTCGGCCATCGGCACCAGCGTCGTCATCGCGATCGGCAAGGAGAACTGGGAGCAGTTCCTCGCCGGTTTCCACGCCATCGACGAGCACATGCGCACGACCCCGCTCGAGCAGAACGTCCCCGTCCTGATGGGCCTGCTCAACGTCTGGTACACGAACTTCCTCGGCGCCCAGAGCCACGCGGTCCTGCCGTACACGCAGTACCTGCACCGGTTCCCGGCCTACCTGCAGCAGCTCACCATGGAGTCGAACGGCAAGCGCGTCCGCTGGGACGGCTCGGACGTCGTCACCGACACCGGCGAGGTCTTCTGGGGCGAGCCCGGCACGAACGGCCAGCACGCGTTCTACCAGCTCATCCACCAGGGCACGCGCCTGATCCCGGCCGACTTCATCACGGTCGCGAAGCCCGCGCACGCGCTGGCCGACCAGACCGGTGACGGGAAGGCCGTGCAGCCGGGCCAGGACGTGCACGCCCTGTTCCTCGCGAACTTCTTCGCGCAGTCGAAGGCGCTCGCGTTCGGCAAGACCGCCGACGAGGTCCGCGCCGAGGGCACGACGGACGAGATGATCGTCGCCGCTCGCACCTTCACCGGCAACAAGCCGTCGACGTCGATCCTCGCGCCGGAGCTCACCCCGAGCGTCCTCGGCCAGCTGATCGCCCTCTACGAGCACATCGTGTTCACCGAGGGCACCATCTGGGGCATCGACTCGTTCGACCAGTGGGGCGTCGAGCTCGGCAAGCAGCTCGCGCTGCAGATCGCCCCGGCGGTCGACGGCGACCAGGAAGCGCTCGACGCGCAGGACTCGTCGACGAAGGCGCTCATCGCGAAGTACCTCGAGCTGCGCGGCTGACGCCGCCCGGCCGGGAGGCCCGGTGCGCGCTGGCAGGGTGACGTCCCTGTCCGGCGGGCTCCGGGCCTCCCGTCGTCCGGGGGGGGGGGGCGGACAGCCCGCCGGGGCGTCGTGGCCCGACGGGAGTCCACCGAGCCGCCGGCTCCGTCAGGAGCGCCGGGCGAGCACCACGGTGTCGTCGAGCGTCGCCTGGCTGCCGTCCGGGGCGGGGACGTGCCGGGTGCGCAACTCGGCGACCTCGACCGTCCACCCGTCGCCCAGCGCGAGCTGCTCGACCTGCTCCTCGGGCCCGACCAGGGGCTCGGCGTGTTCGTGCTCGCCGTGCGACGCCCACGAGGGCGACCCGGCGTGCCCGATGACGACGAGGTGCCCACCGGGGGCGACGAACGTCGTCGCGCGGCGCAGCACCGCGGCCCTCGGGAACGACACCGACGAGTGCAGGAACGACGCGGCGACCAGGTCGAAGCGCTCCGCCGTGTCCCACGTGGCGAGGTCGGCCTGCACCCACCGCACCCGGTCGTCGAGTCCGACGCGCTCCGCCTCGGCCCGTCCGCGGTCGAGGGCGTTCGGAGCGATGTCGACCGCGGTCACCCGCCACCCCTGTGCGGCCAACCACAGGGCGTCGCCGCCCTCGCCGGACCCGAGGTCGAGCGCGGTGGCGGTGGCGCCGGCGTCGGCGCGCTCCGGGGCGGGCACGAGCGGCTCGAGCACGTCGACGAGGGAGGCGTTCGGCCGTCCCGACCAGATCGGCGAGTCCCCGTAGCGGGCCGTCCAGAACGTCTCGGCATCGGATCGGGGAGCGGGGTGCGCAGTCATGCGCGCAGCATCCCACCGGCGCTCATCCAGGGCCAGTACGATTGCCGGATCGGCAACGGGGACGACATCCTCGGGGTCCGTTCGACGCAGTCGCAACGGAGACCCAGCCTCGATACGGAAGTATGTGCAAGTGACGATCATGACCGAGCGGCCTCAGCAGGACACCCCGAGCGCCGAGACGGAGCGACCCGGCAACGCGACCGTCCGTTTCCAGAACGCCGCGATCCTCGCCGTGGAGACCACCGTCGCCGAGCGCGTGACCACGTCCGCGGACATCGAGGAGAAGCTCCGCGGGGTGCTCCGCCGACTCCGCCTGCCGATGGGGCTGCTCGAACGCGTGGCGGGGGTGCGGGAGCGCCGCAACTGGGGCGAGGACCAGTCCTTCCAGACCGCCGCGATCGACGCCGGTCGTCGGGCCATGGCCGCCGCGGGCATCCAGCCGGAGGACGTCGGCCTGCTCATCAACACGTCGGTGACCCGTCCACACCTCGAGCCCTCGGTGGCGGTGCGGCTGCACCACGGCCTCGGCCTGCCGACGTCGGCGATCAACTTCGACATCGCGAACGCGTGCCTCGGCTTCGTCAACGCCATGAGCGTCGCCGCGGGCATGATCGACTCCGGGCAGATCAAGTACGCGCTCATCGTGGACGGCGAGGACGCCGACCAGGTGCAGCTCAACACGATCGACCGCCTCAACCAGGGCGGCCGGAACCGCAAGGACTTCATGAGCGAGTTCGCCAGCCTGACGCTCGGCTCCGGTGCTGCCGCCGCCGTGCTCGGCCCGGCCGACCTGCACCCGGCCGGCCACCGCATCGTCGGCGGGGTCACCCGTGCGGCCACCCAGTGGTACGACCTGTGCGTCGGCAGCGTCGACGGCATGTTCACGGACGCGAAGATGCTGCTCAAGGGCGGCATGGAGCTCGTCGTCGCCGCCTGGAACGAGGCGCGCGCGCACTTCGACTGGACCGACATGGACCGCTACGTACTGCACCAGGTCTCCGACGTGCACACGAACGCCTTCGTCCAGGCGATCGGCGTCGAGCGCGACAAGGTCCCCACCACGTACGAGCGCTTCGGCAACGTCGGCCCGGCGTCCATCCCGATCACCCTCGCGGACGAGGTCGCGCGCGGATCGATCCGTCCCGGTGACCGCGTGTTCCTCGGCGGTGTCGGCTCCGGCATCAACACGGCGATGATGGAACTGCACTGGTGACACCGCGGTTGCCCCGCGCCGCGGCGAGCACGGCTCCGGCGACGCTCCCGCCGCCCCTGCCCGGACTCGACCCGGCGTGGTCCCGCCTGGTCACCGTCCCCGCGTCCGCCGGTCCGACGGGAGGCACAGTCCGCCCCGAGCGCACCTGGCACGTCCTCGACACGGCCGCGGAGCTCGACGAGCTCGGCCTGCAGCCCGTCGGCACCCTGCTCTGCGTGCACGGCAACCCGACCTGGTCCTACCTGTGGCGCTCGGTGCTCGCGCACTCGCTCGAGGTCGCGGCAGCCGGTGGTCCGGCGTGGCGCGTGGTCGCCGTCGACCAGCTCGGGATGGGCTTCTCGGAGCGCACCGGCGAGGACCACCGCCTGGCCGACCGGGTCGCGGACCTCGGCGCGCTGACCGACGAGCTCGGCCTGACCGGACCGGTCGTCACGCTCGGTCACGACTGGGGTGGTGTCGTCTCGCTCGGTTGGGCCGTCGACCGCCCCGACCTCGTCGTCGCGGTGACGACCTGCAACACCGCGGTCCACCAGCCCGACGACGCCCCGATCCCGGCACCCCTGCGCCTCGCGCTCCGCCCGCACCTGCTGGGCCGGGCCACGGTCGTGACGCCGGCGTTCATCGAGACCACCCTCGCGATCGCGCACCCGCGGCTCGACCGGGCGACCGCCGACGCCTACCGCGCCCCGTACCGCGGCGCTGCCCGACGGGGGGCGGTCGGCGGGTTCGTCGCGGACATCCCCGTCGACGCGCAGCACCCGAGCGCCGCCGAACTCGACCGCATCGCAGCCGGCGTCGCCGCGCTCGACGTGCCCGCGCTGCTCATGTGGGGGCCGCGGGACCCGGTGTTCCTCGAGCGGTACCTCGACGACCTCGCCGAGCGCCTGCCGCAGGCCGACGTGCACCGGTTCGAGGGCGCCGGCCACCTGCTGCCCGACGACGCCGACGTGGCCGGCACGGTGTTCGACTGGCTCGGCGACCACCTGCCGGACGGCGCGGTGCCCGCCCAGGCCGCGGCGAGCCTCCCGGCCGGACCGGAGGAGCACGCCGGAGCCGACGCAGCGCGCCCGCTCTGGGCGCACCTGGAGGACCTGCGCGAGAGCGACGAACCCGCCCTGGTCGAGATGGCCGCCCCCGGCGGGACCCGCACGATCAGCTGGCGGCTGCTCTCCCGGCGGATCGAGGAGGTCGCCGCGGGACTCGTCGACCTCGGCGTCCGTCCGGGTGACCGCGTCTCCCTGCTGGTGACCCCCGGCGCCGACCTGACCGCCGCCCTGTACGCCTGCGTCCGCGTCGGCGCGGTCGTCGTCGTCGCGGACGCGGGACTCGGCCTCGGCGGGTTGACCCGGGCGGTCCGCGGTGCCCGCCCGGACTGGATCATCGGTGCGCTCCCCGGCCTCGCCGCCGCGCGGGCGCTCGGCTGGCCCGGCCGCCGGATCGCCACCCTCGCACTGCCCGCGCCGGTGCGTGCCGCGCTGCGGGTCGAGCAGACCCTCGCCGCGGTCGCCCGCCGTGGTGCCGCGCGCCTCGCCGCCGGGACCGCCCTGCCGGTGGCCCCGGCCTCCGACGCCCCCGCGGCGGTGCTGTTCACCTCCGGCTCGACCGGGCCCGCCAAGGGCGTCGTCTACACGCACGGACAACTCGGCGCCGTGCGGGACGCCCTCGCCGGCCAGTACGGCGTCGGCGTCGGCACCGGACTCGTCGCCGGCTTCGCACCCTTCGCGCTGCTCGGCCCCGCACTCGGGACCCGATCCGTCGCACCCGACATGGACGTCACCGCGCCCCGGACCCTGACGGCCCGGGCGGTCGCGGACGCCGTGGTCGCGGCGGACGCCACCGTCGTGTTCCTCTCGCCGGCCGCGCTCGCCAACGTCGTCGCCACGGCGGACACGCTCACCGACGACGACCGTCGGGCCCTCGGCCGCGTGCGGCTGTTCCTGTCGGCCGGGGCTCCCGTGTCGGCCGCGCTGCTGACCGCCGCGACCGAGCTCATGCCGAACGCGAGCGCGCACACCCCCTACGGCATGACCGAGGGTCTCCTCATGACCGACGTCGACCTGGACGGGGTCCGCGCCGCCGGCTCGGTCTCGTCGTCCGGCATCTGCGTGGGACGACCGGCAGCGTCCGTGCGGGTGCGCATCGCCCCGCTCGACGCCGACGGCCGTGCGACCGGAGCCCTCACCGAGACCCCCGACGTCACCGGCGAGATCGTCGTCGCGGCGCCGCACGTGCGGGACCACTACGACCGGCTGTGGCGCACCGACCGGGCCGCACGCCTCGGCGTCGACGACCCCCGCGGACACCGCACCGGGGACGTCGGGCACCTGGACGCATCCGGGCAGCTCTGGGTCGAGGGCCGCATGCAGCACGTCATCACGGCCCCGTCGGGGGTCGTCACCCCGGTCGGCCCCGAGCAGCGCGTCGAAGGCGTGGACGGCGTCGGGCGAGCGGGCGTCGTCGGCGTGGGGCCCTCCGGCAGGCAGCAGGTCGTCGCCGTCGTGGAGACCGTGCCCGCCGCTCGTCGTGCCGGGCTCGCCGACCCGTCGCTCGCCGACGCCGTCCGGGCAGCGGTCGACCTGCCGGTCGCCGCGGTGCTCGTCGTGCCCGTGCTCCCGACCGACGTCCGGCACAACTCGAAGGTCGACCGGGCGCGACTGGCCCGTTGGGCGGCCTCCGTGCTGGCCGGTGGACGGATGACCCGACCGTGACGGTCCTGGTCACCGGAGCCAGCGGGTTCCTCGGGCGCGCCGTCGCCGCCGCCGTCCGCGACGCCGGGCACGCGGTGCGCACGTTCCAACGCCGACCCTCGGGCGTCGACGGTGTCCAGGACGTCCTCGGCACGATGACCGACCCGGCAGCGGTCCGGACCGCGGTCGCCGGGGTCGACGCCGTGGTGCACCTCGCCGCAAAGGTGTCGCTGGCGGGGGACCCGGCGGACTTCGTGCGGGTGAACGTCGACGGGACGCGCGACCTGCTCGCGGCCGCCCGCGAGGCCGGGGTCGCCCGCTTCGTGTTCGTCTCGTCACCCTCGGTCGCCCACACCGGGGAGTCCATCGCCGGGGACGACGCCACCCCCGCCTCGCCCGGGTCCGCCCGCGGGGACTACGCCCGGACGAAGGCCGCCGCCGAACTGCTCGCCCTCGCCGCCGACGCCCCGGGGTTCGCGGTCGTCGCCGTCCGTCCGCACCTGGTCTGGGGGCCCGGCGACGAACAGCTCGTCGGCCGGATCGTCGACCGGGCGCGCCGCGGTCGGTTGCCGGTGCTCGACTCCGGTGCCGCCCTCATCGACACCTGCTACGTCGACAACGCCGCGAGCGCGATGGTCGCCGCCCTGGAGCGCGCCGAGGTCGTGCACGGCAACGCGTACGTCGTCACGAACGGCGAACCACGGCCGGTCGGGGAGCTGCTGGCGGGCATCTGTGCCGCCTCGGGCGTGCCGGTCCCGCGGCAGCACGTGCCCGCCGGGATCGCCCGCGTCGCCGGGTCCGCGGTCGAGGCCGTGTGGCACGTCCGACCGGGCGTCGACGAGCCGCCGATGACGCGCTTCCTGGCGGAGCAGCTGTCGACCGCGCACTGGTTCGACCAGCGCCGGACGCGACGGGACCTGCGGTGGGAACCGGCCGTGTCGATCGACGAGGGCCTCCGCGCGTTGGCCGCCGCCCGCTGACCCGCGCCCGCAGGGGTCAGCGCTCGAGGAGCATCCGACGCGCGAGCCGGGCGATCTCGCGGGTCGCGGGGGAGAGCGGGACGTCCCGGCGTCGGACGAGGGCGATCGTGTCGTACAGCGGCTCGGCGAACGGCACCGTGTGGATGCCGGCCGGGAAGGTCGGGGCCTCCGCGACCGCGCGCGAGACGATCGTGTCTCCGGCACCCCGGGCGACGAGGTCGAGCGCCGAGTCGACGTGCTCGACCTCGATCCGGGCGGTGAGCGCGACCCCGGCGAACTGTGCGCGTTCGGCGAGCTGCCGTCGGGTCGGGTCCCGCCAGCCGTAGTGGGCGTCGTAGAGGATGAGGTCCGCTGCGGCGAGGTCCTCGATGGTCACCGGGCGTGCGGTCCGGGCCGGATCGGCGGAGGCGTACAGCACGTCGTCGCGGCGGAGCGGCGTGACCTCCAGGCCGTCGGCGTCGATCGGCAGGACGACGAGGCCGGCCTCGAGGTCCCCGGCGGTGACCGCATCGGCGACCTCGACGGAGTTGAGCCCGATGACGCGGAGCCGGACGTCGGGGTAGCGGGAGTGGAACCGCTCGAGCAGGCGGGAGAGGAAGTAGTAGTTCGCGTTGCGCAGGAGCCCGAACGTGGCGACACCGCCCTGGAGGCTCGTGAGGTCCCGCAGCGTCCGGTCCGCGTCGTCTGCCGCCTCGACCGCTCGCCGGGCGTGCGGGAGGAGGGCTTCGCCGGCGCTCGTGAGGACGAGACGTCGGCTGGCGCGGGTGAACAACCGGACGCCGTACGACTCCTCCAGACGACGGACGAGCTCGGACACGGACGGCTGCGCCATGCCGAGCTGGGCGGCGGCAGCGGAGAACGAGCCGGCCGTCGTGATGACGAGGAAGGCCCGCAACTGGGTCAGGGTCACAGGGAAACCCTATGGCTGATCGTGGATCATCTGGCCTTGTCCTTGTGGAGCAGCCCGGGCAGGGTCGTCTGCATGAAGCTCAGCCCTCGTTTCGTGGCGGACAACGCCGATCGGTTCTCGTTCCTCAAGGCCCCGGCCGTGGACGCCCCCGAAGCCCAGCGCGACCCCGCCGTCGCCGAGCGGGTCGCCGCGATGCTCGCAGAGATCGAGCGCGACGGGCTCGAGGCGGTCCGCCGGTACGCCCGCGAACTCGACCACGCCGACGTCGTCGAGCTCAGCGCCGAGGAACTCGCCGCGACCGGTGACCGGCTCACCTCGGAGCTCCGCGCGGCCATCGAACTCGGTGCCGCACGGACGCAGCAGTTCGCGCGGCTGCAGCGCGAGCACCTCGTCGACTTCTCCGCAGAACTCGTCCCCGGGCTCACCGTGGGACAGCGCTACGTCCCGGTCGGCAGTGTCGGCGCGTACCTGCCGGCCGGGCGCTTCCCCCTCACCGCCAGCGCCTTCATGAGCGTCGGCGTCGCGAAGGCCGCCGGCGTCCCGACCGTCGTGGCCTGCACCCCGCCGCAGCCCGACGGCGGGGTCAACGCGGCCGTGGCGTACGCGGCGTACGTCTCCGGCGTCGACCGGCTGTTCGTCGTCGGTGGCGTCCAGGCGCTCGCCGCGATGGCGTTCGGCCTGCTCGGTGCCGCTCCGGTCGACATGATCGTCGGGGCCGGCAACGCCTTCGTCGCCGAGGCGAAGCGCCAGCTCTTCGGTGCCGTCGCCATCGACCTGCTGGCCGGGCCGTCCGAGGTCGCCGTGATCGCGGACGAGACCGCCGACCCGGAACTCGTGGCCGCCGACCTGCTCGGCCAGGCCGAGCACGGACCGAACTCGCCGGCCGCGCTCGTCACCACGTCGCGGGCGCTGGGCGAGGCCGTCATCGCCGAGGTGGAGCGCCAGCTGCCGACCCTGTCCACGAACGAGATCTGCGGACCCGCCTGGCGCGACCACGGCTCGGTCGTGCTCGTCGAGGACCGCGAGTCCGCCGCTGCCGTCATGGACGAGTTCGCACCCGAACACCTCGAGGTGCAGACCGCCGAGGACGCCTGGTACCACGACCACCTCACGAACTACGGTTCACTGTTCATCGGCACGTGGAGCACGGTCGCCTACTCGGACAAGGGCATGGCGGGCACGAACCACACCCTCCCGACCGCCGGTGGCGCCAAGCACAGCGCCGGTCTGTCCGTGTCCCGGTTCCTCAAGCCGCTCACCTTCCAGCACATCGCCCGCGAGGCCACCCCCGAACTCGCGGACGCCGTCGACGTGATCTCGGCCAGCGAGGGCATGTCCGCCCACCGCGCCACCGCCACCCTGCGGACCGCCCGGCTCACCCGCTCCACCTCCCCCGACCCCGCACTCACGACCCGGAAGTGACCATGACCACACCAGCCGCACGCCGTCGAGGCCTCCTCGCCACGGTGCCCGTCATCGGCCTCGTCGTCGCCCTCGCCGGGTGCTCGGCGCCCGGCTCCGGCGGGCCCGTCGGGCAGGTCGACCAGCCCGAGATCACGAAGGAGGTCACAGCCTCGGACGTCGACGGTGACACGACCCTGACGATGTGGGCCGACGTCGCCGAGAAGCCGCTCATGGAGAAGCTCGTCCCGGCCTACGAGAAGGCCTACCCCGACGTCGACGTCGAGATCACGTACAAGAGCTTCGACGACCTCATCGCCACCGTGGTGAACGCCGCGAACTCGGCGAACGCCCCGGACCTCTTCCAGGGCAACATCGGCTACGCGGTGGACGGCGCGCTCGTCAAGGGCGACCTCGTCCGACCGCTCGACGACGTCGCCGAGGTGTACGGCTGGTCGAACGGCACCGGGGCGTCGACCCTCGGGCCCGCGCGCTGGAACGACGACGGCACCGCGTTCGGCTCGGGCACGCTGTACGGCATGTCCGTGATCAGCGAGGTGCAGGGCATCTACTACGACAAGCAGAAGCTCGACGACCTCGGGCTCGAACCGCCGACGTCGATCGACGACCTCGAGCAGGACCTCGCGACGGCGAAGGCAGCGGGCGAGCAGCCGATCATGCTCGGCAACTCCGACCAGTACGCCGCCACCCACGTGTTCTCGGACATCGCCGCGACGAAGCAGGACCCGTCGTCGATCGCCGCCTGGATCGGTGGGAAGTCGGGCTCGACCTTCGCGACCGAGGGCAACGAGGAAGCCGCCCAGACCATGCACGACTGGGCCGAGAAGGGCTACTTCGGGTCCGGCTACGACGGGCTGAGCAACGAGGACGCCATCGCCCGCTACGCCGACGGCACCGGCGTGTTCTTCGTCGGTGGCTCGTGGAACGGTGCCTCGCTCGACTCGGACTCCTTCGGGTTCGCCCCGCTGACGTCCGGCGGCGTCGGTGCCACCGCGTCCCCGTGGCACATCAGCAGCAAGTCCGAGCACCAGGAGGCCGCCATCGCGTTCCTCGGGATGATGCACACCCCCGAGGTCGGCCAGTGGATCCTCGACACCGGTCGGCTGCCCGTCGTCACCGACGGCGTCAGCTCCCAGGACCCGCTCCAGGAGCAGACCCTGACCGCGCTGAAGGACACGATCGCCGCGGGCACCCAGGTCGGCTACTACGACTGGAGCACCACGGACATGCTCACGGAGATGGGCGGCGCGCTGCAGGAGGTGATGGCCGGTCGGACGACCCCGGCCGACTTCACCGAGACGGTCCAGCGCACCTGGGCGAAGGCACACGGCTGACATGGCCACCACGCTCGCCGAGCGCGGGACCGGCCGGGCGACGTCGCGTCGACGTCGCCCGGCCGCCACCCGTGTCAGCTGGAGTTCCCTCCTGTACGTCGCCCCGGCGCTGGCGTTCTTCGTCGTGTTCGTCGTGGTGCCGATCGTCCAGTCGGTCCGGATCTCGTTCTACGACTGGGACGGCATCAGCGTCGCGACCCCCGCCGGCCTGTCGAACTACGCCGAGGTGTTCGCGGACGCCGACCTCCGCCAGGCCCTCGGTCACTCGGCCGTGCTGCTGGTCTTCTACGCCGCGCTGCCCGTCCTGGTCGGGCTGCTGCTCGCCGGGGCGATGTCGCGCATCCGCATCCACGGACTGACGGTCTTCCGCGCGGTGCTGTTCCTGCCGCAGATCCTGTCGAGCGTCGTCGTCGCCGTGGCCTGGCGCGGGCTCCTGGCCGAGGACGGGCCCGTCAACGACGCACTCCGCGCCGTCGGCCTCGGCGGTCTCGCGCGCAGCTGGCTCGGTGACTTCGGCACGGCGCTGCCGTCGATCGGCCTCATCGGGACCTGGGTCGAGTACGGGCTGTGCATGGTGCTCTTCCTGGCCGGCATCGCCACGATCGACCGGTCCCTCTACGAGGCGGCCCGGCTCGACGGTGCCGGAGCGATCCGGGAGTTCACGTCGATCACGCTGCCCGCCCTGCGCCCGCAGATCTCCATCGCGCTCATCCTGACCATCACGTTCGCACTCCGGAACTTCGACCTCATCTGGAACACCACGCGCGGCGGTCCCGGGACCTCGACCACGGTGCCGAGCGTGTTCGTGTACCAGGACGCGTTCCAGGACCGTGCGCTCGGGCAGGCCTCCGCGCTCGCCGTGGTGCTGACGGTGCTCATCCTGGTGGTCGTCGGCATCGTGCAGCTCGCCCTCCGCGAGCGGAAGGGAGCGGCGTCGTGAAGGTCGCCCGCAGTGAGACCCTCGTCACCCACGCCGTGCTCGTCGTCGCCGCGCTCGTCGCGGTGTTCCCGCTCGCGTCGGTGATCGTCACCTCGCTGAGCGGGGACGACGGCGGGATCGGCTTCGACAACTACGCCGACGCGTGGACGCAGGGCGGCTTCGCATCCGCGCTCGTCTCCAGCGCGATCGTCGCCGTCACCGTGGTCGCCGTCACTGCCGCGGTCGCCTGCCTGGCCGGGTACGCCCTGGCGCACATGCGGGTGCCCGGTGGCCGGCTGCTGCTCGGTCTGCTGCTCGTCGGGCTCGTCCTGCCGTACGAGGTCACCGTGCTGCCGCTGTACCAGATGCTCGCGGGCTGGGGCCTGGTCGACACGTACTGGGCGCTCATCCTCCCGCAGATCGGGTTGTCGGTGCCGCTCGGGGTCTTCTGGATGCGCTCGTTCTTCGCGTCGGTGCCGGGGGAGCTGCTCGAGGCCGCTCGGATCGACGGTGCCTCCCGCTTCCGGATCCTCCGGAGCGTGCTGACACCGGTCGCGCTGCCGGCCGTGGCGACGCTCGCGACGATCCTGTTCCTGTTCACGTGGAACGAGTTCCTGCTCGCGCTCGTGCTGGTGCCGCAGAACGAGGCCGTCCAGACGGCACCGCTGTCGCTGTCCTTCTTCTCCGGAGCCCAGCGCGGCGCGCAGCCCGACGTCACCGCCGCCGCCGCGGTGCTCGTCGCCCTGCCGATCGTCGTCGCCTACGTCCTGCTCCAGCGCCGACTCATCACCGGGCTGACGGAAGGCGCGGTCAAGTGACGGCCGGGGGGACCGGCGTGGCCCGCATCCGGTGCGAGCAGCTCGCCCCGGTGCTCGGCGACCTCGACGGCAACAGCAGGGCGGTCCTCGACGCGGTCGAGCGGGCGGTCGTCGACGGTGTCGACCTGCTCGTCCTGCCGGAGCTGGCGACGAGCGGGTACGTGTTCCGCGACGCCGACGAGGCGGCGGCGGTCGCCGTCACGCCGGCGGACCCGCTGTTCACCAGGATCGCGGGACTCCTCGGGGGGACGGAGACCGTCGTCGTCGTGGGCTTCTGCGAACGGGACGGACGGGTGCTGCGCAACAGCGTCGCGGTGGTGGACCGCACGGGGGTCCGGACCGTCTACCGGAAGACGCACCTGTGGGACCGAGAGACGCTCGTCTTCACGCCGGGCGACGCCGCGCCTCCCGTCGTCGAGACCGCGCACGGGCGGATCGGCGTCCTCGTCTGCTACGACATGGAGTTCCCGGAGATGCCGCGGATGCTCGCGCTCGCCGGCGCCGACCTCATCGCCGTGCCGACGAACTGGCCGGTCGGCGACCACCCGGACCGCGACCGTGTGGCCGAGGTGATCGCCGCGCAGGCCGCAGCCCGGACCAACGGCGTGTTCATCGCGTGCTGTGACCGGGCCGGCACCGAGCGCGGGCAGGACTGGAACGAGGCGAGCGTCATCGTCGACCAGTTCGGCTGGGTCGCCGCCGAGACCGAGGCCGGCGCGGGCGCGACCGCGATCACGGTCGACGTCTTCCCGGCCCTCGCACGCGACAAGTCGACGAGCCCGCACAACGACTGGATCGGGGACCGCCGCCCCGAGCTCTACGCACGGAAGGTGCCGACCGCATGACGACCCCCGACGGAACCGACTGGTGGCGCACCGCCGTCATCTACCAGGTCTACCCGCGGTCGTTCGCCGACCTCGACGGTGACGGGACCGGTGACCTCGCCGGGATCACGGCGCGGCTGGACCACGTCGCCGCGCTCGGCGCCGACGCGGTCTGGCTGTCGCCGTTCTACCCGTCCCCGCAGGCCGACGGCGGCTACGACGTGGCCGACTACCGGGACGTCGACCCCGTGTACGGCACCCTCGCCGACGCAGACGCCCTGCTCGCGCGAGCCCACGAGCTCGGGCTGCGGGTCATCGCCGACCTCGTCCCGAACCACTGCTCGGACCAGCACGTGCTCTTCCGTGCCGCGCTGGCCGCCGACCCGGGCAGTCCCGAACGTGGCATGTTCCACTTCCGCGACGGGCGCGGCGAACACGGCGAACTCCCGCCGAACGACTGGCAGTCGATGTTCGAGGGCCCGGCGTGGACCCGCGTCACCGAGTCGGACGGCACCCCCGGCCAGTGGTACCTGCACCTCTTCGCGCCCGAGCAGCCCGACTGGAACTGGGACGACCCCCGGGTGCACCGGGAGTTCGAGACGACGCTGCGCTTCTGGCTCGACCGCGGGGTGGACGGGTTCCGCGTCGACGTGTGCGACGCGATCGTCAAGGCCCCGGGCCTCCCGGACTGGCCGCACGCGACGCACGGCGTCGTGGAACCCGTCGACGGCGTGATGCCGCCGATGTGGGACCAGGAGGGCATCCACGCGGTCTTCCGCGAGTGGCGGCGGATCCTCGACGAGTACGAGGGCCCGCGCATCCTGTGCGCCGAGGCGTGGCTCCCACCGGAGCGCGCGGCCCGCATCGTCCGGTCGGACGAGATGCACCAGGCCTTCAACTTCGCCTACCTGTCGCTCCCGTGGGACGCGGCCGCGATCCGGGCGAACGTCGACACGAGCATCGCGGCGAACGACGCCGTGGGCGCCCCGACCACCTGGGTGCTCTCGAACCACGACGTCATGCGGCACGCGAGCCGGTTCGGCTACGACGGCCCGGTCGAGCTCGAGGCCGGCGTGGGCGTCGACGACGCGCAGCCGGACCGTGCCACCGGTCTCCGCCGTGCCCGGGCCGCGACGCTCCTCATGCTCGGGTTGCCCGGTTCCGCCTACCTGTACCAGGGCGAGGAACTCGGTCTGCCCGAGGTCACCACGTTGCCCGACACCGTGCGCCAGGACCCGGTGTGGGAGCGCTCCGGCCACCGGATCCGGGGCCGCGACGGGTGCCGGGTCCCGATCCCGTGGACGCCCGACGGGCCGTCCTTCGGCTTCTCGTCCACGGCGGACACATGGCTGCCGCAACCGGCCGACTTCGGCGCGTTCGCCGTCGCCGCGCAGGAGGAGGACGAGACCTCGACCCTGGCGATGTACCGACTGGCGCTCGCCGTCCGACGGCGGGCCGACCTCGGCGGCGGGACCCTGCGCTGGCACGACACCGGTTCCCGCAGCGTGCTGGCGTGGTCGAACGGTGGGGTCACCGTCGTCGGCAACCTCGGACCGGAGCCGGTCCGGCTGCCGGCAGCGGAGGGTGCGCCGGGCGGCGACGTCCTCGTCGAGTCGGTGCCGGGCGCGTTCACGGACGGTCTCCTCGCGGCCGACGCTGCGGTCTGGTTCGCCACGGACGGCGGTCGCACGACGTGACCCGGTGACGGTGCGCCCGTCACCCGGTGGGCGCACCGTCCGCGGTCGGTCCGTCGGCGGACCGGTGACCGGATCCGGTCCGGAAGGCCCGTTGCGCGTCGGTCGTGCAGGGTACCGTCGTCGCATGGACCGTTCCGAGATCCTCGCGGCCGCAGCAGCGGCCCACGCCGCGCGCATCGCCGCTGCCGGCGGTGACGACCGCGGCGCCCGCGAGCGGGCCGAGGCGGCATCGGCCGCGCCGGCGCCCGAGCGTCGCCGCTCCGCGGACGCCGAACGGGCCGCCGAGTCGGACCGTGCGGCCGACCGGACCGAGGGCGCGCTGTCGGACTGGCGCCGGATGGGCACCCGCCGCGGCGTGACGCCGGACGCGCAGGTCCGGAGCGCCTGGACGGTGACGGGCGTCCCCGAGCAGGGTGACGCCCGGGCGTTCGCGAACGTGTTGCTCTCGACCGCCGGGCACGCGGGCCGGGTGGCGGACGCCGCGCGTCGCAACGAGCGGCTCGCGGGGGCCGCGCGAGCCGCCGCCCGACGGACCGTCCGTCGCTACACCGACCACGGGGCGGGGATGTCCGCGCTCGGGGACGTGCTCGACGCCGGCCCGGTCGCACGCGACGACGACGGCGGCGCCGAGCGCGCCTGATCCCACCCGGAGCGGTCCGGGTGCGGACGCGTCGACCGGTCTACCGCCGGAACGGGTCCAGGTTCAGCACGGTGTCCTCGTACAGGTACTGCTGGTCGCCGTACACGGTGACGTCCGGGTTCAGCCAGACCAGGTCCTTCACGGTGAGCCCGAGCCGGTCGGCGACGGCGCCGATGAGGTCCTCCGACGCGATCCGGTACGCGGTCGGCGACCCGTCGGCCGACCCCTCGCTGCTCGTCGTGCCGGTGGCGTTCGGACGGGCCCCGCCGTCGACGGGGTGCACGTTCGTCGTCCGCGCCGGCACCGACCAGCGGACCGGTGCGACCGCGAGCACCTTGTCCGGCCCGAGTTCGACCGGCAGGTCGGGCCCTGCCGACTCGGCCGCCGAGTAGACGACGAGCGTGCCGAGCCACGACGGGTCCACCCGTCCGGGGTCCATGTCGGTCGTGGTCGGGGCCGGGGCCGCGGGGGAGCCGCCCCCGAGCACGGTGTCGCCGACGCCGTGCCAGGTCAGCCCGTCGCCGACCGAGGGCGGGGTCTCGAGGAAGGTGGTGCCGACGGGGACCGGCAGCGTCGAGGAGAACCCGGACCACTGCACGGTGGGGTACCCGTCGTCGGCGACGACCACGCGGTAGTGGAACCGGACGCTGCCCTTCGGCGTCACGACGTCCGCCTCGCTGATGACGGTGCCGACCGGGATCGGTGAGACCGTCGGGTCCGGCGCGGCGGCCTCGGTGGGCACCGCCGTCGGGGTCCGCGGTGACGCGGACTCCGCGATGCGGCGGGCTTCGGCACTGACGCTCGGGTCGGGTGCCGGACCCGACCGGTCGGCGGTGGCACTGCGGCTCGGTGCGGGCAGCTCGTCGGGTCCGCGGAGGAAGGCGCACCCCGCTGCGGTCGTGACCACGACCGTCGCGAGCACGAGCGCCCCGAGCAGCCGACCCGGTCGGGGTCGAGCCCGTCGCGGTCGATCCGGTCGTCCTCGTCCGGCGTCCCCCTGGTGCATGGTCTCCCTCGTCCCCCTCACGCCGGGAGCCTACCGGCACGGTCGTCGCCCCCGGGCGCACGAACGCGGGTACTGCACGTCGGTCGAGCGCGGTGGTGGGATGATCACTGGTGGTCCGCCGGGAGCCGTCCCGGGATCGTGGACCGTGCCGTTCCTGCCCAGGGACCTCCCCTCGCGATCACGGACGAAGGACACACCAGATGGCCAACACCCGACCCGCAGCACACGACGCCGGACTCCCCCCGGTGGGGACCGGGCCGCACCGCCGCCGCCTCGGGATGCTGGCACTCGTCGCGACCTTCGGCGGCCTGCTGTTCGGGTACGACACCGGGGTGGTGAACGGCGCACTGCTGCCGATGCGGCAGGAGCTCGGCCTGACGGACGTCACGGTGGGCGTCGTCACGAGCTCGCTGGCCTTCGGGGCGGCGGTCGGCGCGGTGTCCGGCGGACGGATCGCCGACGCGTGGGGGCGACGGCGGACCATCATCCTGCTGGCGGTGCTGTTCTTCGTCGGGACGCTCGTGTGCGTGGCAGCACCGTCGTTCGGTGTGATCGTCGTCGGGCGTGTGCTGCTCGGCCTGGCGGTGGGTGGTGCGTCGACGGTCGTGCCGGTGTTCCTCGCCGAGCTCGCGCCGTACGAGATCCGCGGCTCGCTGTCCGGGCGCAACGAGCTCATGATCGTCATCGGGCAGCTCGCCGCGTTCGTCGTGAACGCCGTCATCGCCGGGCTCTGGGGAGAGGGTGGCGGGGTGTGGCGGGTCATGCTCGCCGTCTGCGCGCTGCCCGCCGTCGCCCTGTTCGTCGGGATGCTCCGCGTGCCGGAGTCGCCGCGGTGGCTCGCGGCACACGGGCGCGACGACGCGGCCCTCGCCGTCCTGCGCCAGGTCCGGGCGGCGGACCGCGCCGAGGCGGAACTCGCGGACATCCGCCGCGCGCACGCGCACGAGCACGAGGCACGGAAGCAGCGGGAGAGCGGGTGGACCGCCCTGCTGGGGAACAAGTGGCTCGTCCGGATCGTGCTCGTCGGCGCCGGACTCGGGATCGCCCAGCAGCTGACCGGCATCAACTCGATCATGTACTACGGCCAGTCGGTCCTCATCGAGTCCGGGTTCGAGGCCTCGGCCGCCCTCATCGCGAACATCGCCCCGGGGGTCATCGCTGTGGTCGGCGGTGTGATCGCGATCGCGAACATGGAGCGGATCGACCGCAGGACGACGCTCCTGCTGGGGTTCTCCCTGACGACGGTGTGCCACTTCCTCATCGGCATCGCCTCGGTCGCCCTGCCGGCGGGCAACCCGGCGCGACCGTGGGTGATCCTGGTCCTCGTCGTCGCGTTCGTCGGCTCGATGCAGACCTTCCTCAACATCGCGGTGTGGGTCGTGCTGTCCGAGGTCTTCCCGACCCAGATCCGGGCGCTCGGCATGGGGATCGCGGTGTTCTGCCTCTGGATCGCGACCGCGCTCGTCGGGCTGTGGTTCCCGTCCGTCGTCGCCGCGACGGGCATCACCGGGACGTTCTTCGGCTTCGGGGTCGTCGGCGTCCTCGCACTGCTGTTCATCTGGCGGTTCGTGCCCGAGACGCGCGGCCGCACCCTCGAGCAGGTCGAGGAGGGCGTCGCCTCGGGCAGCCTCTTCACCGCCGACGCGGTGGGACATCGCTGACGACGACCCGCTGACGCACGGGAGGCCCGTCACCAGCTGGTGACGGGCCTCCCGTGTCCGAGGTCGGCTACGGGCGCAGGAGCACCTTGCCGACGCGACCGGCGGTGTCGCTCGCGCGGACCGCGTCGCGGGCGTCCTCGAACGCGAACGTCTCGGACACCGGGAGCGTCAGCGACCCGTCGAGCACGCGGCTGATGAGTTCACCGAACAGCTGCTGCTTCGTCTCGGACGGCATGGTCCGGCTGACGACGCTGCCCCAGAAACCCTTCACGGTGAGCTGGCCGAAGATGACCTTGCCGGACGGGATCTCGAGCGTGGGGGAGGCCATGGCGCCGAAGACGACGAGGGTCGCCTCGTCGCCGAGCACGGACGCGATGTCGCCCGCGGCCTTCCCGCCGACCGACTCGACGCCGGCGCGGATCGGGGCGCCGCCGGTGATGGCCGTGACCTGGTCCTGCCAGCCCTCGGTGTCGGTGGCGACGATGCGCTCGATGCCCTGGGCGCGGAGCTCCTCGACGCCTTCGGCACGGCGGACGAGGCCGATCACGTTGATGCCGCGGGCGGCACCGAGCTGGGCGACCATGCGGCCGACGGCCCCGTTGGCGGCGTTCTGGATGAGCCAGTCACCCTCGTGCAGGTCGAGCGAGTGCAGCAGGCTGATGGCGCTGAACGGCATCGAGACGAGCTGGGCGGCGGACTCGTCGGGCATCGCGTCCGGCACGGGGATGAGCCCGGCCGCGTCGGCGACGGAGTACTCGGCCCAGACGCCGAAGGTGCCGCCGGCGACGCGCTGGCCGACGGAGAGGTGGGTGACGCCCTCGCCGAGGGACTCGACGACGCCGAGCGCCTCGGTGCCGGACTGCGCGGGCAGCTCCGGCTTGAAGCCGTACGTGCCGCGGATCGTCCACAGGTCGTGGTTGTGGATCGGGGAGAGCACGGTCCGGACGAGCACCTGGCCGGCGCCCGGGGTCGGGACGGGGCGCTGCTCGACGGTGAGGACGTCGGCGGGCTCACCGAACTCCGGGTGGACGACGGCACGCATCGTGGTCTGGTCTGCCATGGTTCAGTCCTCCGAGACGGTGATGGTGACGTCGATGTTGCCGCGCGTCGCGTTCGAGTACGGGCACACCTGGTGGGCGGCGTCGGCGAGGGCCTGGGCCTGGTCGTGGTCCACGTCCGGGATGACGACCTCGAGCACGACGGCGAGCTGGTAGCCGCCCTGGCCGTTCGGGCCGATCTGGACGCGGCCGCCGACGGAGGAGTCCGTGACCGTGACCTTCTGCGCGCGGGCGACGCCCTGCAGTGCGGAGTGGAAGCACGCGGCGTACCCGGCGGCGAAGAGCTGCTCGGGGTTGGTGCCGGCGCCGGAGCCACCCATCTCCTTCGGGATGGCCATGTCCAGCTCGAACGAGCCGTCGCTGGTCTGGACCTTGCCGTTGCGGCCTCCGCCGGTGGACAGGGCTTCTGCGGTGTAGAGGACGTCCATGTGGTGTCCTTCCTTCCTTCGTGGGGTCTGTCTGGTCAGCGGGTGACCGGGGCCGCGGTGGCGGCCGCGCGGTGCATCGTCTCGGTGAGGCGCTGCAGTGTCGCGATGAGGTCTGCGGCCGACTGCTCGTCCGGCAGGCCGGTGCCGGCGGCGACACGTCCGGGGACGTGCGCGAGCTCGGCGCGGAGGGATCGCCCGCGCTCACCGGTCGTCACGGTGACGACGCGTTCGTCGGTGCTGCGGCGTTCGCGGCGGACGAGGTCCGACTGCTCCATGCGCTTGAGGAGCGGCGACAGGGTGCCGGAGTCGAGCTGCAGGTGGTCGCCGAGGCTCGACACGGTCTGGTCGCCCTCGACCCACAGCGTCACGAGGACGAGGTACTGCGGGTAGGTCAGGCCCCACGGCTCGAGCAGGCTGCGGTACGCCTGGGTCGTCGCCCGCGTCGCTGCGTAGAGGGAGAAGCACACCATCTCGTCGGTCACCGGCATGAGGACACTGTTGCACTCCATCAGGTTGTACACAACCTGATCCGCCGGATGCCCAGGTGCCGCTCGGGCGCGAGCGTCGGACGGACGCTGAGCGCACGGACGGACGGGTGTCCTCCGGTCCGGTTAGGCTGGCCGGACCGACGATGACCAGCAACCACCCCGCCACAGCACCGACGACGACCACAGCGATCCCGCGAGTCGGCTCCTCGGCGTCCCACGGCAAGACGATCCTGATCGGCGAACACGCCGTGGTCTACGGCGCACCCGCACTCGTGCTCCCGGTGACCGACGTCCGGGTGACGGCGACCGCGACACCGCTCTCATCGGGCGCCGAGCACACCCTCGAGTCGACGGTGCACACCGGACCGTTCGGGCTCGCACCCGCCGCGGTGCTGCCCACCGTCACGGCCGTCACCGCGACCCTGCGGCACCTGGCAGACCGCGGACACCCGCACGCCGTCGACACGGGGTTCCACGTCCGCGTCGACAGCCAGGTGCCCACGGCTCGCGGGATGGGGTCGAGCGCCGCCGTCGCCGCCGCCGTGACCGCTGCGGTCGCCGACGCCTTCGGGGTCGCGCTCGACGGTGCCACCCACCACGACCTCATCCAGGTGTGCGAGCGCGTCGCGCACGGCCGACCGTCCGGGCTGGACGCCCGCGGGGTCGTGGCCGACGAGCCCGTCTGGTTCGAGGCCGACGTCATCGAGCCGGTCCAGCTCTCCGGCCGCTTCGTCTTCGTCGTCGCGGACACCGGCGTCCCCGGACACACCCGCGAAGCCGTCGCCGCCGTCCGCGCCCGCCACGACCGCGCCCCCGCGATGGTCGACACGGTCGTCCAGCGGATCGGGGAGCTCGCCCGCACAGCCCGAGGGACGCTCGTCGACGGCGACGCACAGGCCCTCGGTGTCACCATGGACGCCGCGCACGAACTGCTCACCACCCTCGACGTGTCGAGCGGCGACCTCGATCGGCTCGTCGGCGCCGCACGCCACGCGGACGCCCTCGGCGCGAAGCTCACCGGAGGCGGTCGGGGCGGGTGCGTCCTGGCCCTCGCGGCCGACGACGAGCACGCCACCCGCATCGCGGACACACTGCGCGGCGCGGGGGCCACCGCAACCTGGACCACCTCGATCGGAGCCCGCGCCTGATGACCGCAACCGCCGTCGCGCACCCCAACATCGCGCTCGTGAAGTACTGGGGCAAGGCGGACGCCGACCTCGCCCTGCCCGCGACGGGCAGCGTCTCGATGGGGCTCGACGTCTTCCCCACCACGACCTCCGTCACGCTGCAGGCCGCATCCGGCGGGGACGCGCGTGACACCCTGACCCTGAACGGTCGCGTCGTCGACGACGGCGCACTGGTGCGGGTCGAGCGTTTCCTCGACCTCGTCCGCGCCCTGTCCGGTTCCGACGCCCGCGCCGCCGTGGTCTCGGAGAACACCGTGCCCACGGGTGCCGGCCTGGCCTCGAGCGCCTCGGGCTTCGCCGCCCTCGCCGTGGCCGCCGCGAGCGCGTACGGCCTCGACCTGTCGCCGCGGGACCTGTCACGGCTCGCCCGCCGCGGGTCGGGCTCCGCGACGCGGTCGATCCCCGGTGGGGTGGCCGTCTGGCACGCGGGTGACGACGCGGCGTCGTTCGCCGAGACGATCCCCGCACCGCCGATGGCGATGGTCGTCGTGACGATCGACGACGGCCCGAAGGCGATCGGTTCGCGCGAGGCGATGCGCCGCACGATCGCGACCTCGCCGTTCTACCCGGCCTGGGTGACCTCGACGACCGAGACCGTCGACGACATGCTCGAGGCCTGCGCTGCGGGGGACTTCACCCGCATCGGCGAGCTGACCGAGAGCAACGCACTCCGCATGCACGCCACGATCGAGGGCGCGTTCCCGCCGATCCGCTACCTGAACAGCCGGAGCGTCGCCGTGTTCGACGCCGTCGCCGCGATGCGCGCCGACGGGCTCGAGGCCTACGCCACGGCGGACGCGGGCCCGAACGTCGTCGTGCTCTGCCGTCCCGAGGACCGCTCGCGCGTGGCCGCCGCGCTCGACGGGTACGGCGCGGTCATCGAGTCGGGCACCGGACCAGCCGCCCGCCTCGTCGGCTCCGAACCCTCGGGGGAGAACCCCGAGGCAGAGGAGACCACCGCGTGATCGAGTTCCGAGCCCACGGCAAGCTGTTCGTCGCCGGCGAGTACGCCGTCGTCGAGCCGGGTCAGCCGTCGGTGCTGATCGCCCTCGACCGTGCCATCACGGCGCGCGTCACCGAGGGTCACGGCGCCGGCAGCGTGCACTCCGAGGAGTACGGCAACCTCCCGTTGACGTGGACCCGGGCCGAGGACGGTCTGGCGCTGGACCGTGAGCACCACCCCTACGACTACGTGATGGCGACGATCGACCTCGTCGAGAAGCTCCGCGCCGAGCTCGGCATCGCCCCGCGGTTCCACGACCTGCGCATCGAGAGCCAGCTCGACGACGCCAGCGGTCGGAAGTTCGGCCTCGGCTCGTCGGCAGCGGTGACGGTCGCGACCGTCGGCGCCCTCGACCGCTTCTACGGACTCGGCCTGTCGCAGCGCCGACGCTTCATGGTGGCGCTGCTCGCGACGATCCGGGTCGCGCCGCGGGCCTCCGGCGGGGACCTCGCCGCGAGCACCTTCGGCGGCTGGCTCCGCTACAGCGCCCCGGATCGCGAGGTCCTGGCCGGCCTGCTCGACGAGCGCCCGGTGTCCGCGATCCTCGACGACGACGACGCCTGGGCCGGCTTCGACGTCGAACACCTGCCGGCACCCGCCGACCTCAGGCTCCTCGTCGGGTGGACCGGCTCGCCGGCGTCCACGACGAAGCTCGTCGGCGTCGTCCGGCGGCACCGCGACGGCGACTACGCGGCGTTCCTCGACGCCAGCCGCGCCTGCGTCGACGACCTGACGGCGGGCCTCCGGACCGGGGACGCGGCGCGGACGCTCGGCGCACTCCGTCGCGCCAGGGGGCTGCTCCAGGACCTCGGGACCTCGGTCGGATCGCAGATCGAGACCGAGCGACTCGCCACGCTCTGCGACGTCGTCGAGTCGGCCGGTGGCGCGGCGAAGCCGTCGGGGGCCGGCGGCGGGGACTGCGGGATCGCGCTCGTCCCGGCCGACAGCGACAGCGCAGCGATCTTCCGCGCCTGGGAGGCGCACGACATCAGGCACCTCAGCGTCGCGGTGCAACCGGAGGAAGGGACCACGCGATGAGCGACCTGATGACCCCGATCCCCACGAAGTGGGTCGGACCGATCCGCGTCAGCGGCAACGCCGTCGAGGGCGAGCACGAGGTGCCGCTCGCGACCTACGAGTCCCCGCTCTGGCCGTCCGTCGGCCGTGGCGCCCGGATCTCGCGGATGGTCGAGGGCGGCATCGTCTCGACCGTCGTCGACGAGCGGATGACCCGTTCGGTCGTCGTGCGGGCCACCAGCGCCGCCGCCGCGCACCTCTCCGCCGGCCGGATCCTCGCGCGGCAGGCCGAGCTCGAGACCATCGTCGCCGGGCAGAGCCGGTTCGCGAAGCTCATCGAGGTGCACCCGGAGATCGTCGGGGACCTGCTGTTCCTGCGCTTCGCGTTCACCACGGGCGACGCGTCCGGGCACAACATGGTGACCCAGGCGGCGGACACCCTGCTGCCGGCGATCCTCGCGTGGGAGCCGGAGCTGCGGTACGTGTCGATCTCCGGCAACTTCTGCTCCGACAAGAAGGCCACGGCCGTCAACGGCATCCGCGGACGCGGACGGAACACCATCGCCGAGATCGTCATCCCGGGCGAGGTCGTCGAGAAACGGCTGCGGTCGTCCACCGAGCGGATCGTCGAGCTGAACACGGCGAAGAACCTGATCGGCTCCACCATCGCCGGGGCCCTCCGCTCCGCGAACGCGCACTACGCGAACATGCTCCTCGGCTTCTACCTGGCCACCGGGCAGGACGCCGCCAACATCGTCGAGGGCTCCCAGGGCATCACGCTCGCCCAGGCCCGCGGCGACGACCTGTACTTCTCGTGCTCGCTGCCGCACCTCATCGTCGGCACGGTCGGCAACGGCAAGGGTGGCGACCTGCCCGTGGTGGAGGACGCCCTCGTCCGCCTCGGCTGCCGGGAGGACCGTGAACCCGGTGCCAACGCACGTCGCCTGGCCGCACTCTGCGCCGCCACCGTCCTCTGCGGCGAACTCTCGTTGCTCGCCGCCCAGACGAACCCGGGCGAACTCATGGCGGCGCACGTCGCGATGGAACGACGCGGCCACCGACCGGAAGGAGCGTCGGCATGACGGTCATCGGCATCCACGACCTCGCGATCGCGACCGGGCACCACGTGCTCGACCTCGACGACCTCGCCGCGACGACCGGCGTGGACCCCGCGAAGTACCACGTCGGCATCGGCCAGGACGCCTTCAGCGTGCCGGCCCCCGACGAGGACATCGTCACGATGGGCGCCGCCGCCGCGAAGGAGGTCATCGACCGTCACGGTGTCGAGGGCATCCGCACGGTGCTGTTCGCCACCGAGTCCGGCATCGACCAGTCGAAGGCCGCCGGCGTCTTCGTGCACGGACTGCTCGGCCTGCCGACGAACGTCCGCGTGGTCGAGCTGAAGCAGGCCTGCTACGGCGGGACCGCCGCGGTGCAGATGGCGCTCGGCATCATCGCGCGGGACCCGGGCGAGCGCGTGCTCGTCATCGCAGCCGACGTCGCCCGGTACGACGTCGAGACGGCCGCGGAGCCCACGCAGGGCGCCGGCGCGGTCGCGATGCTCATCGCCGCCGAGCCGGACCTCGTCGAACTCGAGCCGCAGTCCGGCCTGTTCACCGCGGACGTGGACGACTTCTGGCGGCCGAACGACCGCTCCACCGCGCTCGTCGACGGTCGTCTGTCGGTCACGGCGTACGTCGACGCGTTCATCGGCGCCTGGGACGACCTCGCTGCGCGCGGCGGCCCCGGCATCGAGGCGATCGACCGGTTCGTGCACCACCAGCCGTTCACGAAGATGGCGATCAAGGCGCACCGGAAGCTCGCCCAGCACGTCGACGTCCCGTTCGAGGAGACCGAACTCGCGGTCGGGTTCACGTACAACCGGCAGACCGGCAACACGTACACCGCCTCGCTCTGGATCGCGCTCGGCGCGCTGCTCGACCTCGACGACGACCTGGCCGGTGCCCGCGTCGGCATGTTCAGCTACGGGTCCGGCAGTGTCGGGGAACTCATGACCGGGGTCGTCCGGCCGGAGTACCGCGAGCACCGCCGCACCGGACGGGTCGCCGAGCTGCTCGCGGCGCGGGTTCCGCTGTCCGTCGAGGCGTACCGGGAGCTGCACGCCGCCGGCGCCGCGACGAGCGAGGACGTCGAGCGTCCGCGGGTCACCGCCGCCCCCTTCCGGTTCGCCGGGGTCACCGGTGGCGCCCGGCACTACGAGGCGACCGGCGCCTGACCGGCGCCTGACCGGCGCCGCCGGCCGGACGTGCCGGCGGTGGACCCGATCGGACGCCGAGGGCGATCGGCCCTCGGACAGGGGTCGTGCCCCCCGGCTCCGGTCCGCAGCGACGCCCTACGCTTGGAGTGTGGACGCTGTCGGTGCCGGGGCGATCCGCGACGTCGTCGCGGTGCTCCCGAACGCGCCACGACTCGGCCACGTGGTCGACGCCGTCGCCGCCCGGATCGGCAAGCCCGTGCGCGTCGTGGACGTCGACGGACCGGGGTGGGGCGCACTGACGGCGCTCGTCTCCCAGCTGCCGGACGTGGCCCTCGTGCTGCTGCCACCCGGGTCGACGCCGCTCTACCGGATGCACTGCGTCCTGCACGAACTCGGTCACCTCGTCCGCGGTGACACCGGAGCCCCGGTCCCACGGACCCAGCTCGCCTTCGCGGCGTGGTCCGCCGGCGGCAACGTCTGCCACCGCTCGCTGGACGACACCCCGGTCCCGTCCGCCGGACCGGTCGGCGGCGTGTTGCACGGCGACGACGAGGAGTTCGCCGAGACGTTCGCGTACGAACTGGCCACGGTCCTCCTGTCCGGCACCGTCGGGGTGGACGAGCGGACCTACGGCTAGTGGGGGTCCTGCACGCCCTGGCTTTCTGGTGCGCCGCGGCGAGCTTCGCGATCCGCGCGCCGTCCGTCCGCCGGAACCCGCACGGTCGGGCCAGCTGGGCGGCCACGGGGGTCGGCGCGCTCGGGCTGCTGACGCTGGGAGCCGTCGTCCCGCAGCGGGAGCTCGACGCGCTGCTGGGTGGCACGAACCTGATCAACCTCGTGCAGAACCTCTGCGCCACCACCGCGTTCTGGCTGCTGTTCCGCGGCAGCGTGCGCGACGTCGACCGGCGGCCGGCGTTGGCGCACCCGCTCGCCCTGGTCGTGATGCTCGCGTCCTTCACGGTGCCGTTCCTGTGCATCCAGGACCGCGGGGTCACGGTGTTCACGTTCATCGTGGACGAGATCGACCAGACCGCCACCTGGCTCTACGCGTCCGTCTACATGGCGTGCGTGGCGGCGATCACCGTCACCACGGTCGCGCGCGGTGTGCTCGGCAGCCGCGGGGCGCTCGCCGTGTTCCGGATCGGACTGTCCCTCGTGGCGATCGCGAGCGTCGAGGAGATCGTCTCGCTGACCGCCGACCACTTCGTGCTCGGGTCGGCGCTGCTCCGCGACGTCCTCCGCACCGCGTTCGATCCACCCTTCTACCTCGGGATCGTGCTCATGGTCGCCGCGATGGCGTCGATGACCGTCCGCCGGTGGGGCCGGGAGGCCCGCCTCCGGGGTCACCGTGTCCGTCTCGCCCGCATCGCCGCGCGTCACGACCTGCACGCACGCCGTCGGCGGGGCGGCCTGCAGGTGCGGACCTACGACCTGCTCATCGCGATCCGCGACGCCGAGGTCCAGGGCCGGGAGTTCACCCCCGCGGAGACCGCGCACGTGCGTTCCGCCGAGCTCATGCTGGCGAAGGACCTCGAGGGCTGACGGGGGCCACACGGCCGACGGCGGGCCGACGACCGCCGGGTGCACGCAGCCCGGCGTGGTGATCCGGTCTGCGCTGCGACGATCCGTCCTGCGCGGTCCCGGCGTGGCCGATCGGGGTCGTGTCCCGCCCGCGGTGGCGAGTGCGCCACGTCCGACGTAGCGTTCCCGTCACGAGCAGAGCCGCGTCAGGGAGCGGTGCCGCGAGGACCAGGGAGGCGTCATGGACGCACACGCAACACCGCGGGTCGAGGCAGCGCCGTGACCCGGCACGAGACGCACCCCGGCCTCGCGCCGGCGACGACACGGAACCACCGTGAGCAGCAGTGGTGGCCGCCGTTCCGCGACCCCGCCTGCAACACCGTCGACGTCGTCCAGACGCAGGTGGTCCGCGGAGCGCCCTTCGCCAGTGCCGGTGCCCGTGGGCGCGAGCGGATCGCGGTGCTGTTCGTCACCGGGATCGGCTGACCGGACGCAGGTCGGGGCGGGCCTTGTCGGCCGGTCCGGTGGCCACCGCCGGGTCACTGCCCCGTGACGGCCCGCCGGATCTGCTCGATGGGGACCTTCGGTGACCGGTCGGCGTTGAGCAGGCCGTTCGTCTCCTGCATCGTGTCGGTGAGCTGCGTCCAGCAGGACCCCGCCAGGAACGTGCTGGCGCGGACGGCGTCGTGGAGCGCGGTGATGCGCTCGACCCAGTCGTCGCCGTCGGTGGCCGTCGTGTAGCCCCAGCCCTCCTCGCGGTGCCCGCCCGACTGGTGGCGGACCCCGCCGAACTCGGTGAGCATCACCGGTTGTCCCTGGTCGACGGCCCCGCCGACGAACTGCGGGTGACCGGAGGGGGCGAGTCCCTCGAGGGCGCGGGCTCGGGCGGCGTCGTCCGCGTACGTGCGTGCCAGCACCACGCCGTCACCCTCGTAGTCGTGGATCGTCACGATGTCGGTCTCCTGCTGCTCCCAGCCGTCGTTCCCGATCACCGGGCGCGAGGGGTCGAGCGCACGGGTCAGGTCGACGAGGGCGCGGGCGTACGCCTGCTGTGCCGGGTCGGAGACGACGTGCTGGATGCCCCACGACTCGTTGAAGGGGACCCAGGTGACGATCGAGGGGTGTGAGGCGTCCCGTTCCACGGCGGCGGTCCACTCCGCGGTGAGCCGACGGACCGCGGTGGGGGAGAACTCGTACGCCGCCGGGGCCTCGCCCCAGACCATCAGGCCGAGCCGGTCGGCCCAGTGCAGGAACCGCGGGTCCTCGATCTTCTGGTGCATCCGGGCGGCGTTGAACCCGAGTGCCTTGATGAGCTCGACCTCCTGCCGGTGGGCGAGCGGGTGCGGTGCTGCCAGGTGCGACTCCGGCCAGAACGCCTGGTCGAGGACGCTCCGCACCGGGTACGGCGCGCGGTTGAGCAGGAACCGCCCACCGCCGACACCGACGCTGCGCATGCCGAGGTAGCTCGACACCGCGTCCAGCACCCGACCGCCGGCGTCCACCAGGGTCAGCACGGCGTCGACGAGGCGCGGGTGCTCGGGGGACCAGGTCAGTTCGTCCTCGGCCTGGCCGTTGCGCTGCCGCGCGATCGGCACGGTCACGTCGAGGGTCGGCCGACTCGCGGTCGCGTCCCAGTCGGTGGTGCCGAGGTCCTCGTCCCGCTCGTCGAACCGCAGGGCGACCCGGAGTCGGGCGCCGGCGGGGACGCGTCCGCCGAACCGGACGGTGAGGTCGACGGCCGTCGGCCCGGCCGAGGACCACCGGAGGGTGCTGATCGCGGTGGCGGGCACGGCCTCGAGCCAGACCGGCTGCCAGATGCCGGTGGTGCGGCGGTACCAGATGGCGTGTGCGTCCTCGTGCCAGTCCTGCTTGCCGCGGGGCTGCGTGACGTCGTCCGGGTCGTCCTCGGCACGGACGACGAGCAGGTGTCCCGTCGCCCCGTCGGCGGTGTCGGTCAGCAGTGCGGTGACGTCGAACGAGAACGGCGTGTGTCCGCCCTCGTGCTCGCCGACGAACCGGCCGTCGATCCACACCTGGGCGCGGTGGTCGACGGCGCCGAAGTGCAGCACCAGGCGGGGGCGCGCGGTGCCGTGGCCGGCTGCCTCGAGTTCGGCGCGGCCGATCGTGCGGGCGTACCAGACGACCGGGTGGAACCCGGGATCGCCGATGCCCGACGCGGCCGACTCCGGCGGGAACGGCACCGTGATCTCGCGGGGAGCCGGGAGGCCCGTGGTCCATCCCGAGTCCGCTCCGGTGTCTTCGTCGTCGTGCCGGAACGACCAGGTGCCGCTGAGGTCGGCCCAGTCGCGCCGGAGCATCTGCGGCCGGGGGTGCCGGCCGTCCTGACGACTCGCGAGGGGGACGTCGGTGACGGCGACGGGGGCCGGGGAAGCGACGGTGCTCATGGTCCCGCAATTTACAGCGCTGTAAAGCGTGCGTCAACGGTACGGTGAGCCCGTGGGCCAGGTCACGCTGCAGGACGTCGCGGAGCACGCGGGCGTCTCGATGAAGACCGTGTCCAACGTCGTGCGCGGCTACCGCCACGTCAGCGACGCGATGCGGACCCGCGTGCAGGAGTCGATCGACGCCCTCGGCTACCGCCCCAACGTCTCCGGGCGGAGCCTCGCCACCGGGCGCACCAACATGCTCGCGTTCGCGTTCCCCGACCTCCGCCGCCCGTACTTCGCCGAGCTCGCACACGTGTTCTCACGGGTCTGTGCCGAGCGCGGGTACCAGCTCCTGCTCGAGGAGACCGCGGGGGCCCCGGCAGGGGAGCTCTCCGCCGTCCGTGGCCGTGAGGCGGGTGTCGTCGACGGGGTGGTCATCCACCCCCAGGTCCTCACGCCGGCCGAGATCGACCGCGCCCGCGGGGACACCGCCGTCGTGTTCCTCGGCGAGGACGTCCGACCACCCGGCGGTGACCTCGTCGCGATCGACAACGTGCGTGCCGCGGCCGAGGCCGTCGCACACCTCGCCGCCCTCGGACGACGCCGCATCGGCTTCCTCGGGCACGAGGTGGGCGAGCAGTCCCGCACCTCCGCCTTCCGCATGGAGGGCTACCGCGACGGTCTGGCCGCCGCCGGGCTGTCGTTCGACCCGTCGCTCTGCGTGCCGCGCGAGGTCGGCGACGCCCGCGGCGCCGAGCAGGCCTTCGGCCAGGCCCTCGACGCCGGCCTCTCGATCGACGGGCTGCTCTGCCGTGACGACCTGGCCGCGGTCGGGGCGCTCCGTGCGATGCGCCTGCGCGGCCTCGAAGCGCCCCGTGACGTCGCGGTCGTCGGGTGGGACGCCATCGGTCTCGCCGCGAGCCTGGTGCCGAGTCTGACCTCGGTCGCGCCGGACACCGTCGCGCTCGCCGAGGCGGCACTCGACCGGTTGCAGGAGCGCATCGCCGGTCGGCCGGGTGACGGACAGGCCGTGACGGTCGGGCACCGGATCCTGGTCGGGGAGAGTGCGCCCTACCCGGACGGGTCCGTCGACTGACGGGAGGCCGCGCCCGGGCCGCCCGTGACGTGCTCAGTCCTCGTCGTGGCCGGATCCGCCGTGCTCGCCGCGTCGGCCACGGTGGCCGGGCTCGCCCTCGTGGTCGACGACGCGGTCCAGCCACTCAGCGAGGACCGACCGTTCGGCCGGTGACAGGGCCGCGAGGTCCGGCGCGACCGACCGGAGGGTGAGCGCGGCGGTCCGGGTCGCGGACGGCCCGTCTGGCGCCGCCCCGCTCGGATCGGGCGTGCAGATCTGCGTCATGACGGCCGCGAACGCGGCGTCGGCGAGGGTGGGGTCCCGCTCGCCCTCGGGTTCCTCGAGGAGGGTGAGCACGGCGCCCGTGCCGGCCGCGTGCAGGAGCCGGACGGCGTCGCGCTCGCGGACCGCGAGCCTCCCGGCCGCTGCGACGCGGCGCAGGCGGTCCTCGAGCAGGCGGAGCCCCGCGGCGACGGCCGGTGACCCGTTGCCCCGTCGCGGGTCGCTCATGATGACGAAGAGGTCGGGGTTGTCGAGCCCGAAGCCGATCGTCAGGTCCCACCCGGTGCGGAGGTCGGCGACGGGGTCGACCTCGTGCTCGGCGGCTGCGTGGACGGCAGCGGCCTTCGTCCGGCTGAACTCGGTCATCGCGTGTTCCGCGACGGCGTCGAGCAGCCCGTCCTTGTCGCCGAACAGGCGGTAGATCGTCGGCGGTTGCACGTGCGCGCGGTCCGACACCGCCCGGGTCGTGACACCGCTCGCTCCGTGCCGGCGCAGGAGTTCCGCGGCGGCGGTCACGATCCGGTCGCGGACGTCGACGCGGGGCACGGGGGCATCGGGCATGGATCAACGATAACGACTCCTTGCTACCGCTGCGTTTCCGGTGGTACCTTCTTTCTGTTACCACCGATAGCACGAAGGAGACATCGATGATCACCATCACCGGAGCGACCGGCGCCCTGAACGGCGCGACGACCGACCACCTGCTCGAGCGGCTGCCCGCATCGGAGGTCACCGTCGTCACCCGTGACCCGGCCCGAGCAGCACGGTTCGCCGAGCAGGGCGTCACCGTCCGTCAGGGCGACTACGACGACCCCGACGGACTGCGGTCCGCCTTCGCCGGTGCCGACCAGCTCCTGCTCGTCTCGTCGAACGACCCCGCCGGTGACACGATCGGCCAGCACCGCAACGCGGTCGACGCCGCGGTGGCCGCCGGGGTCGGACGGATCCTCTACACGAGCCACCAGGGAGCCGGTGCCGGCTCGCCGTTCCTGCCGGCCCAGCACCACGCCGCGACCGAGGACATGCTCGCCGCGTCCGGCCTGCCGTGGACCTCGCTGCGGAACGGCTTCTACGCGCACAGCATCCAGTGGATGACCGGACCGTGGCAGGCCACGGGTGTCGTGTCGGTACCGGCCGACGGGCCGGTGTCCTGGACCGCCCGCGAGGACGCCGCCGAGGCCGCCGCGCAGATCCTCCTCGCGGCGGAACCCCTCGACGGCCCGGTGACGCTCACGGCGAGCGAGGCACCGACGTTCGAGGAGCTGGCGCACACCGCCGCAGCGGTGTCCGGTGCCCCGGTGCGCTTCGAGGTCGTGGACGAGGACGAGTGGGTCGCCCGCGCGGTCGCCGGCGGACAGGACGAGCGCATGGTGCGCTTCCTGCTCGGCATGTACCAGGCGGCGGCGCAGGGCCGGTTCGCGGGCACGGACCCGCTGCTCCGCGACCTGCTCGGGCGCGAGCCGGCCACCGCGCGGGACGTGCTCGCGCGGATGGTGGCGGCTTGACGGACCGACCACCTGGTCGGCCCCCTCGTCCGCGCCCGCGTCGTCCGGGACTGACCCGCCGCGGCCGAGCGCTGCGGCGGGTCCTCAGGTCTCCGGCGACCAGACCGGTACGTCGCTGACCGCCCCGGCGATGCTGCGACTGATGACGCCGAGGTGGCGCGCCTGTGCCGGCGTGAGCGCGTCGAAGACGACGCGGCGGACCAGTGCGTGGTGCGCCGGCGTCGCGCGGGCAACCTGGTCGTGGCCGTCGTCCGTCAGGACGGCGAGGGTGAAGCGCCCGTCGACCGGGTCGACCATGCGCCGTACCCAGCCCTTCGCCTCCAGCCGGGTCGTCGCACGGGACAGCCGGGACAGGGTGCAGCTCGCGAAACCGGCGAGGGTGCTCATCCGGAGCCTTCGCTCCGGCGCGGCGTCGAGTGCCACGAGGACCCCGTGCTCGAAGTGCGTGACGCCGCTGTCCCGCTGGAGTTGCGCATCCAGCGCCGTCGGGAGCCGTTCGAGCAAGGTGGCGAGGCCGACCCAGATCTCGAGCTGCTCCGGGTCCAGTGGTCCTGTCGCTGCTGACATGCCGCCACGCTAGCAGCGCAGTTGCCTGGGCAAGTGAACTCGGTCTACGGTTACTTGCCTGAGCAAGTCATCTTGGACCTGAGGAGCAGACGTGGAACTCGGACTTCGAGGCCGGACGGCCTTCATCAGTGGATCGACGCAGGGCATCGGGTACGCGATCGCTTCGTCCCTGGCCACCGAGGGGGCCCGCGTCGTGCTGAACGGGCGCGAGATCTCACGGGTCGACGCGGCAGTGGCACGGCTCCGGCGAGAACGGCCGGGCGCCGAGGTCTCCGGGATCAGCGCGGACTTCGCCGATGCCGATCAGGTCGCCCGACTCCTCGACCGGCTCGATGCGGTCGACGTGCTCGTGAACAACGTCGGGTCGTTCGGACTCGCGGCGTTCGAGGCCGTCGACGACGACGAGTGGAAGCGGTACTTCGACCTCAACGTCATGAGCGGCGTCCGGCTGTCCCGGCACGTGCTGGGCGGCATGCTCGAGCGGGGCTGGGGGCGGATCCTCTTCACCGGCAGCGAGTCCGGCGTGAACGTGCCGGCGGACATGGTGCACTACGGCGTGACGAAGGCCGCGGTGCTCGCGCTCGCCAACGGACTCGCCAAGCGCACCCGCGGGACCGCGGTCACCGTCAACACCGTCCTCGGCGGACCGACGTACTCGGAGGGTGTCGCCCGGACGGTCGAGAGCATCGCCGATGCGCAGGCGCTCCCACCCGAGTCGGTCCGGGCCGCGATCATCGGTCAGAACCGGACGTCGCTGCTCGAGCGGTTCATCGCGCCGGACGAGATCGCCGCCCTGGTCACCTACCTCGCGAGCCCCCTGGCGTCGGCGACGAACGGTGCCGCTGTCCGTGCGGACGGCGGGGTGCTCACCGGCATCCTCTGACCGGCGTCGGGTTGCACCTCGGCTGACGCCGTGCCGGCGAGGGTCGTCAGCGCCCGTCCGGCTGCACGCTCCCCAGCAGCTCGACCAGGGCGCTCCGCAGGGAGTCCGGCAGCCCGACCGTCTCGAGCTCGACGATCCGGTCGGACCGCGGCGCGTCGCGGTCCACGACCTCCCACGCGGTGAGCTTCTCGGGGTTCCCGGCCTGGGCGCGCTCGAGCAGCTCCCGCGCGGCGTCCCGTGCGTCGACGCCGACCGACGGGAGACCGGCCAACGTGAGGACCGCGCCCTCGTCGGTGGGGACGTCGAGGTCGACCGAGAACCGGTCGGGCCGGACGGCCGCGGCCTCCTGCCCGGCGGCCGGCGACCCGAGGAACGTGATGCGCCACCGTCGACGGACCGGGATGACGTCGACGTCCCCGACCGCGGCGTCGACGCGGAACGAGGCGGTGTCCCGGTCCCACGTGAGCGTCGTCCGGCAGACACCGGTGCCGTCGGCGACGGAGGGTCCCGCGGATCCGCCGGTGTCCTCCTGCCCGGACGTGTCCTCGCGGTCCTCGACGAGCGTGAAGGTGCCGGAGGCCCCGGGCGCGACGAGCACCTCGAGCGCTGCCGGGTTCACCGTCGCGTCGACCTCCTCCGGTGCGGCGAGCGGCAGGATCCCGCCGGCGCGGAGCAGCACCGGGATCGTGTCGAGGGTCCGGTGGAGGTCGACGAAACGGTCACCGGCGTAGGTGGTGCCCGTGAACACGTCCGTCCAGGTCCCGGCCGGCAGCCAGGCCCGTGCGCGCCCTCGCAGGGTCACCGGGTCGCACGGCTCGACGATCGGCGCGACGACGAGCTCGGTGCCGAAGGCGTACTCGTTCGGGACGCGGTACGCCTCGTCCCGGTGCGGCTCGAGGTGGTACATCGGTCGCACGAGCGCCGTGCCGGCGGCGGCGAGGTGGTTCATCGTGTGCAGGTACGGCACGAGGCGGTGGCGGAAGCGCAGGGCGTCGCCCATCGCCGCCCGCGGTCCGGCCGGGAACACCCACGGCTCCTTGCGGATGAACGGGTTGTTCGCCGAGTGCAGGCGCATGATCGGTGAGAACACCCCGAACTGCACCCACCGGGTCGCGAGCTCGTCGTCGCGCACGCCGCGGGTGTGGCCGCCGATGTCGTGGCTCCACCAGGGGTACCCGATGTTCGCCGCGGTCGCGGTGAACTCCGGCTGGAACGCCAGGGACGCCCACGAGACGACGGCGTCGCCCGAGAAGCCGACGGCGTACCGGTGGCTGCCCGGTCCGGCGTAGCGGGAGAACGTCATGCCGGCCCCGCCGTCGCGCGCCGAGTCGAGCAGGTGGAAGTGGTTGAGCATCCACAGCGGATCGGCGCCCGGGATGCTCGTGGTCCGGCCCTGCTGCCAGTCGATCCACCAGAAGTCGACGCCCTGCTCCTCGAGCGGGCGGTGCAGGACCTCGAAGTAGGCGCGCAGGAAGTCCGGGTCCGTGGGGTCGAAGCCGATCGTCTGCTCGGTGTCGGGATCGACGCCCATCGCCGCGGCCATCGCGGGGTAGGCGTCCTCGAACGCCCGGACGCCGTCGGCGGGGTGCAGGTTCAGCGTCGTGCGCATCCCGCGGCGGTGGAGTTCCGCCAGGAACGCCGGCGGGTCCGGGAAGAGCGACGGCTCCCACGAGTACCCGGTCCAGCCGTTGCCGAAGCGGGACGGCACGGAGTCGACCCGGTGCCAGTCCATGTCGATCACGGCGACGGAGAACGGCAGGCGCTCCTCGTCGAACCGGTCGAGCAGTGCCAGGTAGGAGTCGTCCGAGTACGGGTGGTACCGGCTCCACCAGTTCCCGAGTGCCCAGCGGGGCATGAGCGTCGGCGGCCCGGACACCGCGTGGAACGCCCGGAGCGCCTCGGCGTAGTCGCGCCCGTAGGCGAACACGCTGACGTCCCGCCGCCCGGGCACCCGGCTGCCCACCCACCCGTCGTCCTCGAACAGGAAGGACTCGCTGTCGTCGAGCATGACGATGCCGTCCCGTGCCAGGAGCCCCGTCTCGAGGGGCATCCGCCCGTCCACGTCGTCGAGGGTGCGTCCGGTGCCACCGAGGTCACGGGCCTCCTGGCCGTACCGCCAGCGGTTCGCGTCGGGCCCGGAGGTCTCGACGACGAGGCCGGTGGCCGAGAACGGCCGACCGTCGTACCGCAGGGTGGCGCGGTCGGTCGTCACCTCGACGCCGTCACCGCGCCGGAGGACGGTGTACTCGGGCACGTCGAGGCGCCGGCGGACGGCGAAGGTGGACGCCCGGTCCTCGAAGCCGCCGTCGTCGCTCCACTCGATCCGGAACAGGCCGTCCTGCAGGACGGTGACGCGCCAGTGGTCGCCGGTCACGACGGCCTCCGGTGACGCGACGGGGTCGGACCCGGGGAACGGGCGGATGGTGGGCAGGGGGCCGGTGCTGGGGGTGGTCACGCTGGTGGTCCTGTCTCGGCCGTTCCGGCCGCTGTCGGTCTGGAGGCTCGGGTCAGCTCTTGACGGCACCCTGCGTCACACCGCTGATCACCCAGCGCTGTGCGAACAGGTAGACGATGACGGTCGGTGCCATGGCCATGAGGTACGAGGCGAACGCCACGTTGTAGTTCGTGCCGAACTGGCTCTGGAAGATGTTCTGCACGACGGGCAGCGTCTGCAGGCCGGGGTCCGCGGTGATGAGCGACGGCATCATGAAGTCGTTCCAGGACGCCAGGAACGCGAAGATGCCCACGGTCGCGTTCATCGGTCCGAGCAGCGGCAGGATGATGCGCCAGAAAATCTGCCACGTGGACGCGCCGTCGATGCGGGCGCTCTCCTCGAGCTCGACGGGGATCGACCGGAGGAACGCCGAGTAGAGCAGCACGCTGAAGGACAGTTGGAACATGGCGTGCAGGATCGCCACGCCGATCGGGTTGTCGAGCGAGATCATCGCGGTGAGCTTGATCTGGGGGAGCGCCACGACGGGGAACGGCAGGAACATCGCGGCGAGCAGGTACACGAACGACCAGCGGAAGAACCGGCGGTGCCAGTTCCGGACGATGGCGTACGAGGCGAACGAGCTGAGCAGCAGCGTCGCGATGACGGTGAGCGCGGCCACGCCGAGCGACACCGTGAACGACACCGGGAAGCGGGTGAGTTCCCACGCCTCGGCGAAGCTCGCGGGGTTGAACGGTGTCGGCAGGGACAGGGCGTTGCCGTCCACCGCCTGGGCACTCGTCTTGAAGGCCATCGCCACCGTGACGTACAGCGGGATGAGCACGGTCAGGGACGCGACGGCCAGGACGATCGTCAGCGGCCAGTTGACGCGGTCGAGGCGGCGACGGCGGGGTTGTTCGGGAGCGGTGCGGGCAGCGGCCGTGGCCGGGGACCGGGTGTCGATGGCGCTCATGCGAGTCGGAGGTTCCTTCCGCGCGTCACTGCGAGCTGCAGGACCGAGATGAGGACGGTGATGATGAAGAAGACGGTCGCGTTGGCCATCTGGTAGGCGTAGTCGCCGCTGGTGAAGCCGGTGAAGATCGTCATCGCGACGCTGCTCGTCGCGGATCCCGGACCGCCGTTGGTGAGGCCGACGATGACGTCGTAGGCGCCGAGGTAGCCCTTCACGCCGAGCACGGTGTTGATGACGATGAAGCCACCGATGAGCGGCAGGGTGATCGCCCGGAGCTGCTTCCACGACCCGGCACCGTCGAGGGAGCTCGCCTCGTACAGGTCGGACGGGATCGAGGTCAGGCCGGCGGTGTAGATGAGGAGTGCGCCGGGGATCGTCTGCCACGCGGAGACGATGACGATGGCGAGCCAGGCCAGGTTCGGGTCACCGAGGATGCTCTGCTCGAGCGGGCCGATCCCGGCCGAGGTCGCCAGCGCCGGCAGCGTGTTCGAGAACAGGTAGTTGAAGACGTAGGCGACGATGATCCCGGACACGACCATCGGGATGACGAACACCGATCGGAGCCCGGCGGCGAAGCGGACCCGCTTGGTCAGGGCGATGGCGAGCGACAGTGCGATGACCTGCGTCACGATGACGGTCACCACCGCGAAGCCGAGTGTGAAGCCGTACGAACCGAGGATCGCCGGGTCGGACACGAGCGCCCGGTAGTTCTCGATGCCGAGGAAGTGCCACTGCCCGAAGCCGAGGTAGTCGGTGAAGCTGTAGAAGATGCCGACGCAGGCGGGGGCGACGACGAACGCCGTGAACAGCACGAGGGCGGGGACGAGGAACAGGTAGTACATGCCCTCGGTGCGGTGCAGGGAGCCGGCCCGGCGGTGGACGCGGGTCGCTGCGGTGACGGGACCGGGGCGGGGTTCCTCGGTCTCGGGGGTCAGGGGGGTCTGCATGGTCATGATCGCTCCTGGGGTCCTGGTCGCCGTGTCCTGGTCGCGCCGGTCAGACCGTCGCCGAGCGGCCGGCGAGGCGTCGCCAGTCGGTGTCGAGCCGCCGCAGCATCGACTCGAAGTCGCCGCTGCGGATCGCCGTCTGCAGGTAGTTGCCGAGCGGGATCGAGGTGGGGATGAAGGTGCCGGCGCCCTGGTAGAACGCGCCGTCGTCGACGTACTGCTGCAGGCCGGCGATGCGCTCGTCGGTCTGCGGCGTGGCGTCCTCGGTGGTCGAGAACGCCAGGTTGTCGAGGTTGTAGGCGTTGATGACGTCCGGCTGCATGAGGAACTCGACGAGATCCTGCGCCTCGTCGAGGTGCGGTGTCGTGGTGGGGATCCAGAGACCCAGGTCGATGTTGACGCGGGCCTTCCGGTCGCCCGGGTCGTTCGAGACCGGGAGGGCGAACGTCCCGACCGGCAGCTCGTCGTCCACCAGGGCGATCTGGCTGAGCGCCCACGGGCCCTGCAGGTACATCGCGACCTCGCCCTTGCCGAACGCCAGGTTGCCGTCGGCGTAGGAGCGGGTGGCGTGGTCGGGGTTGAAGAACGACGAGATGGTCTTCGCGCGCTCCATCGGCAGGGCGAAGTCCTTCTCGAACGAGACGTCGGAGTCCGGCCCGACGTCCGTGCCGAGCTCCTTCATCCTCCGGAAGAACGACCCGGTGTCGACGAGGCTGCCGACGGAGTAGTCGAACAGGCCCTGCCACAGCGTCCAGGTGTCACGGTCGGTCGCGTACACCGGGGTGATGTCGGCCTTCTGCAGTGCGGTGCACACGTCGACGAACTCGTCCCACGTGGTCGGGACCGGCAGGCCCTGGTCGGCGAAGATCCGCTTGTTGTAGATGACGCCGGCGGCCGCGAGCGAGAACGGCAGCACGCTCGTCCGGTCCTCGAACTTCGCGTACTGGTTCGTCAGGCCGTCGATGCTCTTCCGGACCCGGCCGGCGGACGGCAGGTCGCTCAGGTCCCGGAGCACGCCGCGCTCGATGTAGCGCGCGAGTTCGAGGTTGTCGTTGAAGCAACCGACGTCCGCCGGTTCGCCGCGGACGAACTGCGGGGCGATGGCGACGGTGCTGTCGTGCACGACGCGCATGCCGCGGTTCTCGCGCTCGAAGCGGCGGAGCAGGTCGTCGAAGTAGGCGATGACCTCCTGCTTCTGCTCGTAGAAGCGCAGAGTGGTGCCACCTGCGGCGCTGCTCGCCGAGGGGGCGGAGCACCCGGCGAGTGCCAGTGTGCCGAGACCGAGCCCGCCGACCGCGCCGGCGAGGAACCCACGCCGACTGAGTGCCGTCCGTGCCGTTGTGCTGCCCATGACCATGGTCACTCCCTTTCGCGCTCCATCGCGCCAGCCCAGTTTTACAGCGCTGTAAAAGCAAAGTCAACGACCTCAGCGCGCGACCTCGGCGGCGTTCCCCGGAGAAGGGTCAGGCGAGGGACGAACCGCGGGCCTGGGGTGCGTGCTGGAGCTCGTGCCGCAGGGAGCGGACCGCCCGCAAGAGGTCGTCCTGCTTCCGGGCGCTCGCGCCGAGCGGTGATCCCAGGGCGGGGCGCGCGATCATGCCGAGTCGACCCGCCCCCGCGACGACGGCGAGTGACCAGGCGCTCTGCCCGGTGATGGTCCTGCGCTCGTCTGGCTCGACGTCGTGGAGGTCCGCCCACCGGACCTCGGCGACGGGTTCGGCCCGGGCGGGTGTCCACGCGTGCAGCCCGACCTCGTCGACGGTCCAGAGCGTCGGTCGGTCGCGACGCCGGGAAGGGATGCCGAACGCGGCGAGGTCGCCTCGGAGGTTCACATGGGCCGGCAGGAACAGGCGCGGTCGCACCTGCCACGCCCGAGCGCGCTCCACTGCGGCACGATCGCGGCGGCGGTACCGCGCGGTGCCGATCGCGAGCGCGACCGCTGCGACGAGGAGGACCCAGGGCAGGAGGAACGAGCGCGTGCTGCGGCCGTCGCCGAACCCGCCCACGCCGCCGTGGGAGAGCTCGAGCGCGACGCCGGCGAGCCCGAGCACGCCGAGGACCGCGACGGCGACGACGGTCTTCCCGACCGGGGGGAACGCACCCTCGCGGAGGCGCTGCATCCAGGGTTCGGGGACGGAGGTCATCTGCTCAGCCTGGCAGGGGGACGGCGGCGTGTCCGGGGCGGACGGGATCCGGGCCTCCCGGCCCCGCCTCACGCAACGCCCCTGACAGGGCGGGACGCGATCGCACCGCGTCGTGCTGCCGGCGTCCGCGTTCCGCGGGCCGTCAGGCGTAGCGACGGGCGGCGCGCAGTGCTGCCTCGGTGTACGAGCCGCCGAACAGGAACACGTGCAGCAGGAGCGGGGCGAGCTGGTGCAGCGCCACCCGGTCCTGCCACCCGGGCGCGAGCGGCGACTCGTCGTCGTACGCGGCGAGCACAGTACCGAGCTCCGGGAGGCCGAACAGCGCCAGCAGCGCCAGGTCCGTCTCCGCATGGCCGCCGTGCGGGGTCGCGTCGATGAGCACGGCACCGGTCGGCGCGTCCGCCTCCCTGGGCCAGAGCACGTTCCCGGCCCAGAGGTCGCCGTGCAGCCGGGCCGGTCCGTCCCCGACAAGTGCCGGTTGTGCGGAGCCGAGCGTGCCGTCCTCGAGGCGGTCACAGACGCGTTCGAACACGGCGGCCTCGGCACCGTCGTACCCACCGGCGTCGACGATCCGCTCGACGAAGTCGCGGATCCGGTACTCCGCGAAGAACGCGCCCCACGACGACGGCGCTTCGGCCGCAGGGACGAACGGCGTGCGCGAGCGGCCCATCCGCAGCGGACCGTTCGCCGGGAACCCGGGCGACGGTGCGCCCCAGTGCGATGCGCCGGCAGCGTGCGTGTGCGCGAGCGAACGACCGAAGCGCGCCGCCTGCGCCCGGGTCGGGGACCCGTCCGCGATGAGCTCCAGTTCGAGCAGCGTCGGGTGCGGGCGTCCCAGGACACGCGCGGTCCGGGTACCGCCGGACGCCTCGGCCTCGGCGAGCCACTCGAGCCCGGCTGCCTCGGCGGCTGCCTCGTCCGGGTCGGTGAAGGTCTTCGTGTGCGTCGAGGCCATCACCCCATCCTGCCGACCGGGGACGGCTCAGGGTTCAGACGGCGTCGACCAGCGCCCGGGCGAGGGGGTGCCACGCCCGCGAGGACGGCCCGCTCAGCACCAGGGTCCGCTGGTGGCCGGGCGACATCGGCAGCATGACGAGGTCCGGCGGCAGCATCACCCGGCCGAGTGTCGGCACGATCGAGACGCCCTCACCGCGCTGGATCATCCCGAACATCGTGCTCATCTCCCGCACCCGGTGGGCGTAGCGGAAGGGCTGCCCGGCCCGCTCGTGCATGAGCTGGATCTGGTGCTTGCACCCGCCGCCGCCCGCGACCAGGCCGTCCTCGTGCAGGTCGTCGAGGGTCAGCGCCGGGAGCTCGGCCAGCGGGTGGTCCCGGCGGACCACGGCCGCCATCTCGTCCTGGGCGACGACGACCCCGCCGTCCGGCACCACGGTCGGGTCGACGAGCACGGCGGCGTCGACCGTGCCCGCTTCGAGCCACTCCGGCATCTCGTCGTCGTCACCCTCGTACACCTGGACGTCGACGTCCGGCAGCGTCACCGCCCACACCTCGCGGAGCCGGGGGAGCAGCCCCTGGCACACCGTCGGCACGGCCGCGAGGCGCACGGTGCCGCGGGCCGGGGCGGGCCGCACCACGGCCTCCAGGGCGTCGACCGAGGCGAGCACGCTCCGGGCGTGAGCGAGCAGGCGGTCGCCGAGCGGCGTCGTCGCGGCGGCGGAACCGCGGAGCACGACCGGTCCGCCCACCTCGCGCTCGAGGCCGGCGACCGCGTGCGAGACGGCCGACTGCCCGACACCGAGCGCGAGTGCGGCCGCGGTGAAGGACCCGGCGTCGACGGTGGCGACGAAGGCGCGGAGCTGGGGGAGCGAGACCGACATGCGCTTCCTTCATGTGGGCATGAACGACATGCGTTTGCCGCATGACGGCGGTGTCCCGAGACTAGGCCACATGAACGCGGTCCTCTACGTCCTCGTCGCCCTCACCTGGGGCTCGAGCTTCTTCTTCGCGAAGATCGGGCTCGAGGGCCTGGCGCCCCAGCAGGTCGCCACGGTCCGCACGGTGCTCGGCGCGCTGACGCTCGTCGTCGTGCTGCTCGTCACGCGCCGTCGCTGGCCGCGCGAGCGGCGGATGTGGGGGCACCTGCTGGTCGTGGCGGTGTTCCTCAACGCGGTTCCGTCGTCGCTCATGGCATGGGCCGAGCAGACCGTGCCGTCGGGCCTGGCGAGCATCTACAACGCGACGACACCGATCATGACCCTGCTCGCGTTGGCCGTCCTCGTGCCGACCGAGCGGTTGAACCGGCGGCAGGTCGGCGGGATCGTCCTCGGCATCGTCGGGGTCCTCGTCCTCGTCGGCCCGTGGGACGTGCTCGGTGACCCGGAGGTCCTGGCGAGCGTGCCCGGCCAGGTCGCGCTGCTCGGCATGACCGCGTCCTACGGCATCGGCCTCGCCTGGCTCCGCCGCTTCGGCGTCGGCGGTGGCTACGACCCGACCACGGTCGCGACCGTGCAGCTCACGCTCGCGGCCGTGCTCATGCTCCTGGTCGCGCCCGTCATCGCGGCCGGGCCGGTGCAGCTGGACTGGAGGATCGTGGCCGCGATGGTCGCGCTCGGCGCGGTGGGTACGGGGCTGGCCTACGCGTGGAACACCCGCCTGGTCGGTGCGTGGGGTGCGGGACGAGCCTCCACCGTGACCTACCTGACACCCGTCGTCGGAGTCGCGCTCGGCGTCCTCGTGCTCGGGGAGCCGCTGCGGTGGAACGAGCCGGTGGGTGGGCTCGTCGTGCTCGCGGGCATCGCGCTGGCGTCGGGCCCGCTCGGCGCGCGGCGCCGGTCTGCTCCGGCACCGGCCGGCGAGCCGCGGGCGGTCGCCGGCCGCTGACGAACTCGTGGTTCAGCGATCGACCGGCTGGGCCTCCCGCCGGTCGAGTTCGGCGAGCATGTCCGACGTCCGCCGCAGCATCCGCGGCGTGGTGACGACCGATGCGAGCAGGATCCCGGCGAACAGTGCGACGCCGGCCCACCAGTACGGCGCATCCGTCAGGGCGAGCCACACGTTCAACACGAGGGCGAGCCCGAAGACGACCGGGCCGTACCACCGCTGGCGGCGGTACACCTCCAGCTGATGGTCGAGCGCCTGCCTCCAGGCGACGGGGTCGGCGTCGGCCGGGACCACTCCCGACCGACGAGCACGTCCGAACGTCCCGTCCTCGACCGCTGGCCCTGCGCGCTTCCGCATCCGGCCGATCACGAGCCCGAAGAGCACACCGAACACGAGGGCCCCCGCCATCGTGCTGATCGCCCGTACTGCGAGCGGAGCGGCAGGCGTCGTGAGGAAGGAGACGAGGAACACGAGCACGGCGTAGAACACGGCCAACACCAGCATCAGCGCGGGCAACGGCAACCGGACGATCTTCTGCACCGGTCCATCCTGCCCGTGCCGTCGTCGGTCCGACCGCTGAACGTGGTGGAGCCGGCCGGCGGTGCGGAGGCCCGCTCCGTACGCTGGCACGGTGACCCCTCCGCGCAGGCCCTCGACCGTCCGCCTGCTGTTCGCGTCCTCGCACCCCGGCCCGACCGTGACGGTGACGGTCCTCGCCACCGTCCTCGCTTCCGCGGTCGGGCACCCGGTGGGGACCGTCGTGCTCGTGGCGCTCGCCGTGGTTGCCGGGCAGCTCTCGATCGGGCTCGCGAACGACTGGATCGACGCCGATCGTGACCGAGCCGTCGGGCGGAGTGACAAGCCGGTGGCCCGGGGGCTCATCGCCGTCGGGACGGTCCGCACCGCCGCCGTCGTCACCGCGGGCGTCGCCGTCGTGCTGTCGCTGTTCCTCGGACCCGTCGCCGCGGTCGCGCACGTGGTCCTCGTCGCCGCAGGGTGGGCGTACGACGCCGGCCTGAAGCGCACGATGTGGTCGGTCGCGCCGTTCGTCGTCGCCTTCGGGCTGCTGCCCGTCGTCGCGATCGCGGCGGGGCCGGACGGGAGGTGGCCCGCCGCGTGGGCGATCGCGACCGGTGCGGTCTTCGGCGTCGCGATCCACTGCACGAACGTCCTGCCCGACCTCGTCGACGACGAGGCGACCGGGGTGCGCGGCTTCCCGCACCGGCTCGGCCTGCACGCGTCCGGGGTCGTCGCGTTCGGCTCGCTCGTCGTCGCGGCCGTCCTGGTGCTCGTCGGTCAGCTCGGTGGTGACGACCCGGTCCGCGGGGTCGGCGCGGTGCTCGCGGTGCTCGGGGCGGTCGTCGTGGTCGTCCTGGCAGCGGTCGGCGTGCGGCTCGTGCTCACCGGACCGCCGACCCGCACGCTGTTCCGCCTGGTGATCGCGTCGTCGCTCGTGCTCGTCGTGGAGCTCGGCTTTGCGGGCGCGGCCCTGGTGGCCTGAGCCCCGGTCCGACCGCACGGGCGGACCGGCGCTACGCCCAGGCCATCGCGTAGAGCCGGGCCAGGGCGCGCGCGGTCGGGAGCGCCAGGACGGACCGGAGCAGCGCCTCCCGGCCGATGCCGACCACGTCTGGGACCGCACGGCCGAGCGCCATGTTCGCCTCCGCCTGCCGTCCAGCGCGCCGTGCGGCGGCCTGCCGCCGTCGGGCGTACGCGGGCCACGGCCCTGCCGCACCGATCCGGACCGCGTCCGCCAGGAGCGGCGCCAGCTCAGCCGCGTCGAGCCACCCGAGGTTCATGCCCTGCCCGCCGATCGGGCTGATCTCGTGGGCCGCGTCCCCGACCAGGACCACCCGACCGACGCCGACGCGGTCCGCGATGCGGCGACGGACTCCGAAGGCGCTGAGCATCGAGCAGGTCGTCGCGTCCGGAGCGACCCCGGTCCGCGCACGGACGATCTCGGCCAGCCGGGAGGCCCGTTCCGTCTCCGGTGCGTCCACCGCGGTCGCAGAGGCGGCGGGGTCCATGAGCGCGTCGTCACCGGACAGGAGCGCGACGTAGCGGCGACGGCCGCCGGGCAGGGGGAACGACTCGACGACGCCGTCGGGTCCGACGTCGACGAGTGCGGCCGAGCGCGCGCCCGGGTCCTCCGGGTCGGCGAAGTCACCCATGACGTACCGGTCCTGGTGGTCACGGCCGGTCGTCCCGATGCCGAGCAGGTCGCGGACGACGCTCCGGGCGCCGTCCGCGCCGACGACGAAGGACGCACGGAGCGTGATCGGGCGGCCGTCGCGGTCGATGCCGGACGCGTCGACGTGGTCGCGGTGCCGGGTGAGCCCGACGAGCGCCGTGCCGGTCCGGAGCGCGCTCGGGGCCCCGGCTCCGAGGCGCTCGCGGAGCAGGGTCTCCGTCCGGTGCTGGTCGAGCGTCGCCACGTACGGGTGCGAGTCGGAGGCGCGGTCGAACGACAGGGTGCCGAGGACCCGTCCGCGGCTCCGGGCGACCCCGGTGTGCACGAGCACCGCCTCGGCGAGCACCGCCTCGGCCAGGCCGACCTCGGCGAACGCGTCGAGTGAGGGCGGGTGGATGCCGATCGCGCGGGAACCGACCGGGTCGGTGGTCCGGCGCTCCCACACCTGCACGTCGGTACCCCTGGCCGCCAGGAGCACGCCGAGGAACAGGCCGACCGGTCCGCCGCCGACGACGAGGACGTCCGTGGTGTCCGTGGTCACGCGCCGAGCCTACGGCGCGGCCGGCCACTGTCCGCGAACCGCACGACGCGCCCGCACCTGCCCGCGCTCCCACCGGCACCCGAGTTCCGTCTCCGTCGGACCGACCACCAGCACGAGCACCACCGCCAGGAGGCAGCCATGAGCACACCCGACGACGAGACCCGGCCGCTGCGGGACCAGGCGGCCGATCACGACCGACACCACGACCGGGACGGGCGTGACGGAACGCACGACGACAGCGCGACCGGCAGCACCGCGGTCGGCGGCACCGCCGCTGGCGCTGCCCGCGCCGAACGCGGTGCCACCCAGCGCGAGAGCGTCCTCCAGCGCGAGAAGGAGGAGTTCGCCGGCTTCAAGTGGGGTTCGGCGTTCTTCGGGTGGCTCACCGCGACCGGCACCGCGGTCATCCTCACGGCGATCCTCACCGCCGTCGGCGCGGGCGTCGGCCTCGGACAGAACGGCGGCGACGTCGACGAGGCTGCGCAGGACGCCACCAGGAACGGTGACGTCGTCGGCATCGTCGGCGCGATCGCCCTCGCCGTGATCCTGTTCGTCGCCTACTACGCCGGTGGGTACGTCGCCGGCCGCATGGCGCGTTTCTCCGGCGCGAAGCAGGGCATCGCCGTCTGGATCTGGGCCGTCGTCATCGCGATCGTGGTGGCGATCGTCACCGCGATCGCCGGCAGCCAGTTCAACGTGCTCGGCAACCTCAACAGCTTCCCGCGCATCCCCGTCGACGAGGGGGCGTTGACCGTCACCGGCATCATCACGGTCGTCCTCGTCGCCGTCATCAGCCTCGTCGGAGCCGTCCTCGGCGGCCTGGCCGGCATGCGGTACCACCGCAAGGTCGACCGCGTCGGCCTCGGGCGCTGACCCGCTCCGACCGGACCGGGCGGGGCGCCCCGCGTACTCCTCCACCACCGACCCGAAGAACAACTGCACGATGAAGGGAACGACCATGATCGACACGAACAACATCAACAGCGTCTTCGACGCGAAGGTCATCGACCCGGACGGCCAGAAGGTCGGCACCGTCAAGCAGGTGTACGTCGACAACACCGACGGGCACCCCCTGTTCGCCAGCGTCTCGACGGGCCTGTTCGGCACGTCCGAGTCGTTCGTCCCCCTCGAGGGCGCCGACCTCACCGGTGACGAGCTCCGCGTCGCCTACGACAAGGACCGCATCAAGGACGCGCCGCGGATCGACGCCGACGGCGACCTCAGCGACGACGAGCAGGACCGCATCTTCGACCACTACGGCCTCGGCAGCGGCAGCTCCACGGGCACGACCACCGGCACCGACACGAACGACGGCATCGTCGGCACCGACCCGGACCTGACCCCGAGCGACCCCGCATCGGCCGGCGGCACGACGACCGCGACGGACGACCGCACGGCCGGCGCCGCGGGCTACGACACGACCGCGGACGCGGCCGGCGTCGCCGACAGCGACACCGTCACCGGGCGCGACACCACGGCCGGCGTCACCGACGTGGACCGCAGCGCCGGCCACGACACCTCGGGTGCGAACACCGACGACGCGATGACGCGGTCGGAGGAGCGCCTGAACGTCGGCACCCAGAACGTCCAGACCGGTCGTGCCCGCCTCCGCAAGCACGTCGTCACCGAGCAGCAGACCGTCACCGTGCCGGTGCAGCACGAGGAGGTCCGCCTCGAGACCGAGCCGATCACGGACGGCAACGTCGGCGCCGCGACCGACGGTCCGGCACTGTCCGACGAAGAGCACGAGGTGACCCTCAACGAGGAGCGCGTCGTGGTCGACAAGGAGACCGTCCCGGTCGAGCGCGTGCGCCTCGGTACCGAGACCGTCACCGAGCAGCAGCAGGTGTCCGAGGACGTCGCGCACGAGGAGATCGAGCTCGACGAGGACGGCACCACCCGCCGCTGAGTCGCACTCCGCACGACCGGGAGGCCCGGTGCCAGCTGGCACCGGGCCTCCCGTCCGTCCGGGGGACGTCAGTCCAGGACCGACGAGGAAGCTACCTCGTGGTCGCGCTGCGCGCAGCGCGGTCCGCGGTGACGAGGCGACGGGCCTCTCGGGCACGCGCCCGGAGCTTCTCGACCGGCACCTCGACCGCGTAGGCCGCGCCGACCGACACCAGCACGGCCGCCGCGAACAGCCAGACGTCGCCGACCCAACCGATCGCGAACGTGCCGAGCAGCGCGATCACGAGCGGGTGCCAGAGGTACGCGGAGTACGAGACCCGACGCCCGAACCAGGCGACCGGAGACCAGGACAGGGCCACGGACACCGGCGTCCGCACGGAGACCAGCCCGCCGATGAGGACCGCCGCTGCGAGTCCGGTGGCCGGCATGAGCAGACCGAACGTCCACGCGTGGCCGGTCCAGTCGTCACCGATCCAGAACTGCACGCCGACCACCGCCGCGGCACCCGCCCAGGTCCCCACGTGTCCGGCGAGGCCGGCGGCGAACGAACGGCACCGCTCGTCGTCGAGGAGCAGCGCGAGCACACAGCCGGTGGCGAGCGGCACGACGCCGAGCACGGGGGAGAAGTACACGTCGGGGGTCGAGCCGCCCGAGGGACTCCGGTAGCTGAGCCACGACGCTGCCGACGCCGCCACGACGACGGCGGACAGGCCGAGGAGGAGCGTCCGCCGGCGACGGCCGAGCGACAGCAGGAGCAGCAGCACCGGTGGCCAGAGCAGGTAGAACTGCTCCTCCATCGACAGGCTCCACGTGTGCGCGAAGACCCCCTGCGTGGTGTCCCAGAAGGAGCGGAACAGGTTCCCGGTGTAGGTCAGGGCGATGAAGGCCGCCGAGCCTGACGAGAGCGACGCGCCCTTGTAGTCGCCGACCCAGTTCCAGAGCAGCAGTCCGGCGACGACGAGGGCGACGAGTGCCGGGTAGAGCCGGAGCAGGCGCTTCCACCAGAACGACCCGAGCCGGATCGTGCCGGTCCGCCGGTGTTCGCGGAGCAGCAGGGTGCTGATGAGGTACCCGGAGAGCACGAAGAAGACCGTGACGCCGATCCACCCGCCCTCGAACTGCGGGACGTGCAGGTGGTACAGCACCACCATGACGATCGCGACGGTGCGGAGGCCGTCCAGCGCGAGGGCGCGACCCGGCGGCGGGGCCTCCGCGGGCGCGGCTGTGGCGGGCACGGACGGCTCGGCGACGGGCACGGTGTCCGTCGGGGGTGCGATCCGACTCATCGTCCCAGTGTGCTCCCGACGTCCATGAACCGGCTCCGGCCTGTCAGGCGTGCTGGCGGACCATCGACGCGGCCAGCGCGTCGAGCCGCTCGGTCGCGAGTTCCGGCAGGGCGCGGGTCTCGCCCGGGGTGATCCACTGCGCGAAGGCCAGGTGGAACACCGTCACGCCGGACTGCGCCAGCAGGGTCGCGGCCGGCTCGGGGACGCCCCGCCCGCGGAGGACCTCGGCGAGCCTGAGTCCGAGACCGGAGAGCTTCGCGAGTTCGCGCTCACCGAGAGCGGGTTCGGCGTCGATCACGGTCTGTCGGCGGCGGGACCACTCGCGGCGGTCCTCGGGGAAGAACGAGCCGGCACCGTCGAGCGCCCGTGCGATGAGCTCGATCGGCGGAGTGTCGGCCGGGGAGTCCTGGACGGGTCCGATGAACAGCCCGAGGAAGGCGTCCTGGCTCGCGAACAGGACTTCACGCTTGTCGGCGAAGTGCCGGAAGAAGGTCCGCTCGGTGACGTCGGCGGCACGGGCGATGTCAGCCACCGTCGTGGCCTCGAAGCCCCGGTCGAGGAACAGTTCCAGTGCCGTCGACTGGAGACGCTCCCGCGTGCCCGGCTGCCATCTCGCCATCCCTCGAGTGTACTGATTGGACCGGATTGATGACAGCGTCTGACATCGGGTGTACCGTTCTCGATGTCAGCCACTGACATCATCGAGAAGGGCATCATCATGCACGTGTTCGTCACCGGAGCCTCCGGCTGGATCGGCTCCGCCACCCTCGACGAGCTCCTCACCGCCGGCCACCGCGTCACCGGGCTCGTCAGGTCCGACACCTCCGCCGCGGCCGTCCGGGCGAAGGGCGCCGAGGTACTCCGCGGCGACCTCGACGACCTCGACGCACTCCGCCGCGGAGCCGAAGCCGCCGACGGCGTCGTCCACCTCGCCAACAAGCACGACTTCGCGCGCCCCGAAGTCAGCGACGCTGCCGAGCGCGCTGCCGTCGAGACCCTCGGCGAAGCGCTCGTGGGCAGCGACCGACCCTTCGTGGTCGCGTCCGGCGTGGCCCGGCTGGCGGGCGACCGGGCCGCGACCGAGGCGGATCCGAACCCGGCCGTCGGTCCGCACTCCATGCGCGGCGGTGGTGAGAACCGTGCGCTCGACTTCGTCGACCAGGGCGTCCGGACCGTGATCGCCCGCTTCGCCCCGACCGTGCACGGCTCCGGTGACGCGGGCTTCGTCTCGCTCATCACCGAGGCCGCCCGCCGCCACGGGGCCGCCGCGGTCATCGGCGAGGGGTCGAACGGTTGGGCTGCGGTCCACCGCACGGACGCCGCGCGCTTGGTCCGACTCGGGCTCGAGGGCGCGCCCGCGGGCACGCGGATGCACGTCACCGCAGAGGACGCCGTGCCGACCCGGGACATCGCGCGAGCGATCGGCGAGGCCCTGGGCGTGCCGGTGACGACGATCGACCCGGCCGACGCGGTCGACCACTTCGGGTTCGTCGGACGGTTCTACGCCATGGAGATGGCAGCGACGTCGACGGCCACTCGGGAGCTCCTCGGTTGGGAGCCGACCGGTCCGACCCTGCTCGAGGACATCGCGGCCGGCGCTTACACGGCCGCACGGGGCTGAGCGAGAGGTTCCCTGACCTCACGGACGTGCCGGACGGCGGACGGGAGGCCCGTCACCCGCTGGTGACGGACCTCCCGTCCGGTCCGTGGTCGCGCCGGGCGCTACTCCGCCTTCTGCAGCTGCCACGGCTCCGGCTCGCGGTCGCCGTTCGGGCGCACCGGGCGGACGTCGCCGACGATCGGGATCGACCGCTTGCGCATGAACCAGACGTAGCGGACGAAGAAGTGCGTCAGCGTCGACATCCGGTTGCCGTTGCCGAGCAGGCTCGTGATGTGCACGAACACCCACGCGGCCCACGCGACCGGACCGACCATCGTGATGCCGCCGCGCAGCTGGGCGACGGCGGCGTTCGTGCCGATCGTCGCCATCGTGCCCTTGTCGAAGTACTTGAAGCGCTCGGTCGACTTGCCGGCGACGAGCCGCTCGATCTGCTCGGCGACGTGCTTGCCGCCCTGCAGCGCCGGCTGGGCGAGCTGCGCGAGCGCGTCGTCCTGGGCGGCGATGTCTCCGGCCGAGAAGACCCGGTCGACGCCCTTCACGCTGAGGTCGTCGTTCACCTGGATGCGGCCGCCGTGGGTCTGCGGGAGGCCCCAGTTGCCGACCTCCTTGTGGGCGGCGACGCCGGTGGCCCAGATCACCTGCGAGGCGGGGATGACCTCGCCGCCGGCCAGGCGGACGCCGTCGGGCAGCACCTCTTCCACACCGGCGTTCAGGCGCAGCACGACACCGCGCTTGCGGAGGACCTTCGCCGCGTACCGGCGCAGGCGCGGGGCGAACGGCTTGAGGAGCTCACCACTCCGGTGCACGAGGGTGATCGAGATGTTGCCCCGTTCGATCTCGGGGTAGGCGCCGACGAGCGCCTGGTCGCGCAGTTCGGCGAGCGCACCGGCCATCTCCACGCCGGTCGCGCCGCCGCCGACGATGACCACCCGGATCTCGTCGGGGCCCTGCTTCGCCGCGGCCTGCTCGAGCCGGGTGAACAGCTCGTCGCGGATGCGCAGGGCCTGTGACCGGGAGTACATCGAGTAGGCGTACTCGTAGGCGCCGGGCGTGCCGAAGTAGCTCGTGTTCACGCCGTTGGCGAGGATCAGGTAGTCGTAGTGCAGGTGCTCGCCGTCGGACATCTCGGCGATGCGTTCGTCGTGCCGGATGCCGGTGAGCAGCCCGTGCCGGAAGTCGGCGTTGGCCTGGCGTGCGCGGAGGCTCCGGAGGAAGTACGTCACGTCGCCGGCGTTCAGGCCGCCGGTCGCCACCTGGTACATGAGGGGCTGGAACATGTTGTAGACGTGGCGGTCGACCAGGGTCACCCGGACGGGTGCGTCCTTGAGCTCGCGCATGGCGGCGATCCCGGCGAATCCACCGCCGACGATGACGACGTGCGGGCGGGTGTCCTGCGGCATGGTGAGCTCCGGGGGTCGTGCGGTCTGGGCCACCCAGAAGGGTACGCCGATCCCGCAGACCAGCTGTCCACGCTCCGGACGTCAGCCGGGAGGCGCGGCTCCCAGCCGTCAGGCGTCGTACCGCCCGTAGGTGCTCAACACGTTGCCCTTGCTCGTCACGGTGTTCGCGACGAGCCGGAGACGCGTCGGCGGGTCGGTGGGTTCGAAGAGCTTCCGGCCCCGACCGGCGATGGCCGGGTGCACCATCAGCTGCAGTTCGTCGAGGACCCCGGCGAAGAGCAGGCTCCGGACGAGGGTGACGCTGCCGCACACCGCGATGTCCCGCCCGTCGCGAGACTGCAGTTCGCGCACGGACGTCGGGACGTCGCCGGTGATGCGGGTGCTGTTCTCCCAGGCCAGGTCGTCGCCGAGCGTCGGGGAGGCGACGTGCTTCTCGATCGGGTTGATCCACTGGCCGAAGGGGTCGTCGGCGTGTGCGGGCCACCACTCGGACCACTCCAGGTAGCTGTTCCGCCCGAGCAGGACGGTGTCGGTGGCGTCCATCCACGCGGTCATCGCGGCACCGAGCTCGTCGTCGAAGCTGTCGTACTGGAACTCGTACGGGTCCTGCACGACGCCGTCGATCGAGGTGAACAGTCCTGCCGTGACCTTCCGCATGAGCGGGAGACTAGTGCCGCCGGGCAGCTGACACCAGGGGCGGTCTAGCTGCTCTGCTGGGGGAGGACCGTGGCACCGCCGGGGAGCTCCTGCGTGCTGCTGCTGCCGTCTGTGCTGTCGCTGTCGCTGCCGCTGCCGCTGCCGCTGCCGCTGCTGCTGCCGGGGCCGTCCTGTCCGCCGGGGCGCGGGCCGGTGAACGAGGACGTGGCCTGCACCTGGGCGACGGCGTGCCCGACCGCGAAGCCGACGCCACCGCCGACGAGGAGCGCTGCGAGGCCGACCGCCACCGCCACGATCGGCCAGGACCACGGTGGGCGGGGGCCGCCCGTCCCGCTCGGCGTCGGCGTGGGGGCGCCGTACCAGCCCGTGGGGCCGGCCGGGGCCGCCGAGCCGGGCGCCTGCTGCCCGGACCCGTGGCCGTGTGGAGGCGGAGGCACGGTGGCCGTCGGGGTGGGCGCGGGGGCTGCCGCCCAGTCGTCGGTGCGGGCGTCGGGACGGCGTTCGGTGGGGGTGGTGTCGCTCATGGCAGCAGTGCACCGTGCGGACCTTGCAGGAGTCGAAGACGGCGCTGACCTCCGGCTGCGGATCGTTCACAGGCGCAGCGGGCCGGTCGGCATAGGCTCGGGGGATGCGCGCACTGGTGGAGACCGTCCGGGTCGACGGTCACCCCGTCCGGCTGCGGACGACGGCGCCGGCGGGCCGGGTCCGCGACGCGTTCGCTCCCACGGTCGTGCTCGTGCACGGGATCGGCATGTCGCACCGGTCGTTCCACCGGGTACAGGCAGCGCTGTCCCGGACGCACCGGACGGTGTCGGTGGACCTGCCCGGTTTCGGGGGGCTGCCGTACGCCGGGCGGCGGTTCGAGGAGCACGAGTACGCGGACCTCGTCATCCGCGCAGTCACCGCCCGTGGTGCCCGCGATGTCGTCCTGCTGGGACAGTCGATGGGGACCCAGATCGCCGTCGAGGCTGCCCTCCGTCACCCCGACGTCGTCAGCTCCGTGGTCCTCGTCGGTCCGGTCGTCGACGACAGACGCCGGTCCCTGGTCCGGCTCGCCGCCGCGCTCGGCGTGGACGTCCTGCTCGAAGGCGTGCGGATGAACGCGATCGTCTTCTCCGACTACGTGCGGAGCATGCCCCAGTACCTGCGCGAGCTGCGCCCGATGCGCGACTTCCGGATGATCGACGGCGTGCGCGCCCTGACCGTCCCGGTGCTCGTCATCCGCGGTGCGCACGACGCCGTCGCGAAGCACGACTGGGCCGTACGGCTCGCCGACTCCGCCGTGCGCGGTGCGCTCGTCGAGTTGCCCGGGCCGCACCACGTGCAGGAACGCCAGCCCGTCGCCGTCGCCCGCCTGGTGGACGAGTTCCGTCGGGTACAGACGCTCGAGGCGGCGCGTGACGGAGTCCCGCTGTGACGGACCCGACCCCACAGCAGGGTGGACCGACGGGCGGGACGGTGGCAGGGCCTCCCGTCCGGGTCGGCCTCGTGCGCCGCGCACGGTGGACGCTGCTGGACTGGCTCTACGCGGCGGTGTGGCAGGTCCGCAGTCTCGGCCCGACCACCGCCGACGACTACCTGACGGGCGACCGCCAGGCCGTCGTCGTCATCCCGGGCGTCTACGAGACCTGGCACTTCATGCGGCCCCTGATGGACGTCCTGCACGACCGGGGCCACCCCGTGCACGTGCTGACCGACCTGCGCCACAACGTCAGGCCCGTCCCGGTGTCGGCCGAATCGGTGATGGCGTACCTCGACGAGCACGACCTCCAGCACGTCCTGGTCCTCGCGCACAGCAAGGGCGGGCTCATCGGGAAGTACGCCATGACGCGGCTCGACCCACACGGCCGGATCGACCGGATGGTCTCGGTGTCGACGCCGTTCGCCGGGTCGAAGTACGCGGTGCTCGCGCCCGTGCGCCACCTGCGGGTGTTCCGGGCGGCGGACCCGGTGCTCGCGGGGCTGGCGCGGGAGCTCGACGCGAATGCCCGCATCACGTCGGTGTACGGCGTCTACGACACGCTCATCCCTGGTGGGTGCGAGCTCGCCGGGGCGAAGAACGTCCGTCTCGACGTCGGTGGGCACTTCCGGATCCTCGCCGACCGGCGGACGGCCGTCGCGGTGCTGCAGGCGGCGGACGGCGACTGAGCGATCCGGTGCGGCCGGGCGGTCGTCAGACCGGGGCGCCGAGGGGGGCGACGCCGCCGACTAGCGTGCCGCGACGCTCGCGCGCTCGACGATCCGGTGTGGCACGACGACGGTCCGCACCGGTGCCAGCCGGTGGGCGATCCGACGCTCCAACAGGTCGAGCGCGGACACCGCGAAGGCCCGCCGGTCGAACGACACCGTCGTCAGCGCGGGGATCGCGAACGCCGCCTGGTCGACGTCGTCGAACCCGACGACGCTCACGGCGTCCGGCACCCGGACGCCCCGGGCCGCGAGGACGTGCAGCACGCCGAACGCGATCGAGTCCGTGAACGCGAACACCGCGTCCGGCAGCGGGTTCCGGTCCAGCCATCCGGCGAAGGCGTGCGCGGCCGCGGCGGTCGTCCACTCGGGGAGCGGCACCCGGAGCGCGGGGTCGACGGTCAGTCCCTGCGTGGCGAGTGCCTCCTCGTGCCCGAGCTGGCGCAGCTGTGCGGTGGCGGTGACGACGTCGCCACGCTCGGCTCCGACGATCGCGATGCGGCGGTGCCCGCGGTCGAGGAGCATCGCCGTGACCTCCCGCGCCGCGGCCCGGCTGTCGACGTGCACCTGGTCGACGTGCTCCGGCTCGACCTCGCCGATGACGACCGTCGGCGGCAGGCCCTCGGTGGTCGCGAGGGTGCTCGCGCTGAGCGACACCGGGTTGAGCACGAGCCCGTCCACCAGGTGCGCGCGGGCCCGCGACACCAGCTCGCGTTCACGCTCCGGGTCCTCGGCGGTCTGCTCGAGCTGCACGACGAGCCCGCGGTCGTGCGCGAGTTCGACGAACCAGCGGGCGAGGTCTGCCGAGTACGCGCTCGCGAGTTCCGGCAGCGTCAGGGCGATGGCGCCGGTCCGGCCGTTCCGCAGGCCGCGCGCGGACAGGTTCGGCACGTAGGCCAGCTCGGCCACCGCGGCCTCGACCCGTGCGCGGGTCTCGGGGCGCACGACGACGCCGCCGTTGACGACGTTGGAGACGGTCTTCGGCGAGACCCCGGCGAGGGCGGCCACGTCCCGCACGGTCGCACGCATGGAAGCACCGTAGCGCGCCGGTGGTGTGTCCCGCTCACCGTCGGCGCCAGGTCGGGGAGCGACCCGGCACCGGGCTCCGGGCGCGTCCTGATCCGACACGCGCCCGGAGTCCGCAGTCACTCCGCCCGGGTGACCCGCACCTCGGACGGCCCCTCGCGGTCGATCGTCAGCGCGGTCTCCGCGTCGCCGACGCGGACCGCGTACTCGCCCCGGAACCCGCGGAACGAGGCCCGCCCGGCCTCGTCCGTGACGAGCGTCGTCGGGCCGGTCCACCACTCGTCCTTCACCAGCCGGCGGAGGGCGTCGTAGGACGGCTTCGGCGTACCGTCGGCCCGGACGAGCCCGATCGGTGCGTTCAGCCAGGCGCCCTCGTCGGTGATGCCCCAGTAGGTGATCGCCTCGACGGCGGGGTGCCCGACCAGGCTCCGGTAGTGCCGCTCGAGTTCGTCCGCCTGGCGTGCCTCGCCCTCCGGCGTCGACGGCCACGAGTCCACCTGGTGGTCGTTGAGGTCGACGATGTGCGCGGGCATGACGTCGCCTGACACCAGCGAGGTCTCGGTCAGGTGCAGCGGCACCCCGTACCGGGCGAAGCGGTCGACCATCGCGAGCATGGTGTCCTCGCCCCAGTAGCCCTGGTGCATGTGGGTCTGCAGGCCGATGGCGTCGATGCCGATGCCTGCCTCCAGGACCCCTTCGATCAGGCACTCGTACGCGTCCGACAGGTCGAAGTCGTTGAGGAGCAGGGTGACGGCCGGGTTCGTGACACGGGCCTCCTCGACGGCCATCCGGATCATCGCGAGGCGCCCGCGGGCCAGGGCGAGGGGTGTGATCGCGTTGTCCCCGTTCACGAAGTGCGGCATGATCACGACCTCGTTGATCGCGTCCCAGGTGTCGACGAGCCCGGTGAAGTCGCGGACCTCGCGCCGGATCCGCTCCCGCTGCAGGCGCTCGATCTCGTCGAGGTCGAGGCCCAGCAGCCAGTCGGGTTGCACGGTGTGCCAGACGAGCGGGTGGCCCTTCGTGGCGACGCCGCGGTCACGGAACCAGCCGGCGGTGCGCTGCAGCCGCTCGGTGTCCGGCCGGCCGCGCTCCGGCTCGAAGCGGCCCCAGTAGAACGGCAGCGTCGCGGTGTTGAACACGTCGAGCCAGAGGTCCGCGAGCTCCGGGGTGCCGACGTCCGGATCGCCGTTCGCCAGCCCGACGAAGTCGAAGCCGATGTTGCCGAAGCCGAACGCGTGTCGGCGCTGCTCGACGACGACGTGGATGCCCGCGAGCGGGGTGCCGGCGGTGTCGGTGACGGTGACGACTGCCTCGCCGGTCCGGTGTGCGGTGTCCTGGTGCGTCTCCATCGACGGCCTCCCGTATTTGTTGTGAGCGGGAACTTATCAGGTCACGGCGCCGGACGCGAGGGGCGGGTGAGGGCGTCCGCCTCCGGGCCGCGCCGGCGAGACGCCCCCGTCTGTCGGTGACGCCGCCGAGTGGCCGAGACGCCGCCGGATGTGGCGGCGTCTCGTGAGCATGGCGGTGTCGTGCCCGCCCCCTCAGGAGCCGGGCGGCGGCGGCGCGGTGCTCCCTCGCACCACGAGCGACGCCGGCAGCTGCACGTGCGCGGGGACGTCGCGGCCACCGAGGAGTTCGAGCAGCATCCGGAGCGCCTCGGCGCCGAGGTCGTGCAGCGGCTGGGCGACGGTGGTCAGCGGGGGAGTGGCGTTCGCGGCCTGCGGCACGTCGTCGAACCCGACCACGGACAGGTCCTGCGGTACGCGGAGGCCGAGCTCCCCGGCGACCTGCAGCACCCCGATCGCCGAGCTGTCGTTCGCCGCGAAGACCGCGGTCGGCCGGTCGTGGCGGGAGAGCAGTTCGCCGGCGACCTCGGCGGTGGCAGCGGACTGGTAGTCGCCGACGCGCACGAGGTCGGGGTCGAAGGGGATGCCCGCGGTCTCGAGGGACTGGCGGTACCCGATCTCGCGGAGTTCGGCCGAGGCCAGGTCGGCGCGGCCACGGATGTGCGCGATCCGGCGGTGCCCGAGCCCGATGAGGTGCTCGGTGGCCGCCCGAGCTCCACCGATGTTGTCCGAGTCGATGGCCGCATGGCCCTCGGGACCGGTGTGCGGGTCGATCGAGACGACGGGGATCGGGGTGCTCGCCATGAGCGTCGTGGGCGTGACGACGATGGCGCCGTCGATCAGGGTGCCGGCGAGTCGGGACAGTGAGCGACGCTCCCAGCCGGGTCGGGCCTCCCCGCTGACGAGTCCGGCGTAGGCGAGCAGCTCGTACCCGGTGCCGTCGGCGGCCGAGGAGATGCCCTTGAGGAGCTCGGTGGAGAACGGCTCGAACTCGGTGACCAGGATGCCGATCACGTCGGTGCGGCTGCGGCGGAGACTCCGGGCGACGAGGGAACTCTCGTACCCGAGGGACTCGATCACGGCGAGGACACGCTGTGAGGTCGCGGCGGCGACACCGTCGCGGCCGTTGATGACCTTCGAGACGGTCGGCACCGAGACGCCGGCGGCCCGCGCGACATCGCTGATGGTGGTCCGCCCCGTCGGGGGAGCAGGACGGGCGATGGCATCCACGTCGACACCGTACTCGTCCGCGGGCGCCGATCCGCGCGCCACGACCGGAACCGTGGCGTGGAGCGCGCCACCTGCCGTCCGGACCGCGCACCGGACAGAAATCGTTATCGAAATCGATTGACAGGGTGTCGGAGCGCCGTGCATGCTCTCCATGCGGCCTCGCGGTCGCATGTCAACGACGACTACCGAGGGACTCCACAATGACGAGGAAGAACAGGTTCGCGGCGGCCATCGCCATCGCAGCCGGCACCGCACTGCTCGCCACGGGCTGCTCGAGCGGCGGCGCCGCCGACGAGGGCGACGGCAAGGTCACGATGACCTTCTGGCACAACTCCACCACCGGCCCCGGCAAGGCCTACTGGGAGGACACCGTCAAGGCGTTCGAGGCGGACAACCCGAACGTGACGATCAAGATCCAGGCGATCCAGAACGAGGACCTGGACGGCAAGCTCCAGACCGCGCTCAACTCCGGCGACGGCCCCGACGTGTTCCTGCAGCGCGGTGGCGGCAAGCTCAACGCGATGATCAACGCCGGGCAGCTGCTCGACATCAAGGACTCGATCAGCGCCGACGCGAAGAAGTCGATCAGCGCCGGGACCTTCTCGGGCTACGACGCGGAGGACGGCACGTACGCGATGCCCGTCGCCGTGCTGCCCGAGGGCATCTGGTACAGCCAGGACCTCTTCGACAAGGCCGGCATCGAGGGCACGCCCACCACGATGGACGAGCTCAACGAGGACATCGCCAAGCTCAAGGCCTCCGGTGTCGACCCCGTCGCCGTCGGTGCGAAGGACGCCTGGCCCGCCGCGCACTGGTACTACAACTTCGCCCTCCGCGCCTGCAGCGAGAAGACCCTCACCGGTGCCGCCGAGTCGCTCGAGTTCGACAACAAGTGCTGGCTTGAGGCCGGCGAGCAGCTCGAGGCCTTCAACGACACCAAGCCGTTCAACAAGGGCTTCCTGACCACCGCGGCCCAGCAGGGCGCCGGCAGCTCCGCCGGTCTCCTCGCGAACCACAAGGCCGCCATGGAACTCATGGGCGCGTGGGACCCGGGCGTGATCTCCTCGCTCACCCCGGACGCCAAGCCGCTGCCCGACCTCGGCTGGTTCCCGTTCCCGGCCGTCGAGGGCGGCAAGGGTGACCCGAAGTCGATGATGGGTGGAGTCGACGGCTACTCCTGCACCGCGCAGGCCCCGAAGAAGGCGTGCACCGACTTCCTCAACTTCATCGTCGAGAAGGACAACCAGGAGGGCTACTACAAGGCCTTCCAGGCGATCCCCGTCAACCAGGACGCACAGTCCGTCGTGGCGGAGCCCTACCTGCAGTCGGCCCTCGCCGCCTACAAGGAAGCCCCGTTCGTCTCGCAGTACCTCGACACCCTGTACGGCCAGAACGTCGGCAACGCGCTGAACACCAGCGTCGTGGACGTCCTCGCCGGCAAGGGCGACGCCGAGGACATCGTCACCACCACCAACCAGGCTGCGGCCAAGGGCTGACCATGACCCTCAACACCTCGCTCGGCACGACCCCGGCCACCGGGTCGGACCGCGCCGCGGGGTCCACGCCGGCGGGGAGCGGTGCGTCCAGCGCACCGCGCCCCGCCGGGCGTCGGCCCGCCAAGCGGCTCGCGGACTGGCGGCAGCGCGCGGAGATCGCCGTCCTCGCCGGACCCGCCGTGATCGTCTTCGTGACCTTCGTCATCCTGCCCGTCGCCATGGCGGCGTACTACGGGTTCTTCAAGTGGCAGGGCTACGGCCCGCCCACCGACTTCGTCGGGCTGCAGAACTACCTCATCATCTTCCAGGACCAGGCCTTCCACTCGGTCCTCATGCACAACGGGTTCATCGTCGTGCTGTCCCTGGTCCTGCAGGGCCCGATCGCCATCGTGCTCGCGCTGCTGCTCAACCAGAAGATGCACGGCCGCGGGCTCGTCCGCGTGCTCGTCTTCGTGCCGTACGTCATCTCCGAGGTCATCGTCGGCACCGGGTGGAGCTTGCTGCTCCAGTCCAACGGCGCCGTGAACGACATGCTCCAGTCGATCGGACTCGGCGGCCTGCGGGCGGACTGGCTGTCCAACCCGGACATCGCCATCTGGACGCTGCTCGTGATCATCTCGTGGAAGTACATCGGCTTCGCGGTGATCCTGTTCCTCGCCGGCCTGCAGAGCATCCCCGAGGAGCTCTTCGAGGCCGCCGCGATCGACGGCGCCGGCTACTGGCAGATCCAGCGGCGCATCACGCTGCCGCTGCTCGGCCCGACGATCCGCATCTGGGCGTTCCTGTCGATCATCGGCTCGCTCCAGCTGTTCGACCTCGTCTACATCATCTGGGGGCAGTACATCGCCTCCACCGCGGGCACCTCGACGATGGCGACCTACATGGTCGGCAACGGGCGGAACTCCGGGAACTACGGCTTCGGCAGTGCGGTCGCCGTGGTGATGTTCGTCATCTCCCTGGCCGTCGCGCTCGTCTACCAGCACTTCGTGCTCCGCCGGGACACCGCGGGTGCGCTCACCGAGAGGAAGAACTGATGGCCACCACGAGCATCGTCGCCCCCGGGCGGCGGGCGACGCGGGAGCGCCGGTCGAGTGCGGCCATCGGTCGCGCCAACCCGCTCACCTACGTCGTGGCGATCCTGTTCGTCGCCGCCAACCTCGCCCCGGTGCTGTACATCGTGCTGGGCGGGTTCCGGACGAACTCGCAGATCACCACGAGCCCCGCGGGACTCCCCGCCCCGTTCGAACTCGGCAACTACGGCTCGGTGCTGAGCAGCTCGATCTTCTGGCGTGAGCTCGGCAACTCGACCATCAGCGCCGTCGCCACCACCGCCGGTGTCGTCGTGCTCGGCCTCATGGTGAGCTACGTGCTCGCCCGCTACCGGTTCGCCGGACGAGGTGTGCTCTACGCCCTGTTCGCCGCCGGCCTGATGTTCCCGATCACCGTCGCCATCACCCCGCTGTACCTGCTGATCAAGGACCTCGGTCTCACGAACAGCCTGGCCGGCGTGATCCTGCCGCAGATCGCCTTCGCGCTGCCGACGACGGTCATCATCCTGGTGCCGTTCCTCCGGGCGATCCCGGACGAGCTCGAGGAAGCCGCGTCGATCGACGGGGCCAGCCGCCTCGGGTTCTTCTTCCGGATGATCGTGCCGCTGTCCCTGCCCGGTGTCGTCACCGTCGGGATCCTGGCGTTCATCGCGAGCTGGAACAGCTACATCCTGCCGCTGTTCATCCTCAACAACGAGGGCAGCTACACCCTGCCGCTCGGCGTGCAGGCGTTCTCGTCGCAGTACTCGGTCGACACGGCCAAGGTGCTCGCCTTCACCTCGATGTCGATGATCCCCGCGCTCGTGTTCTTCACCATCTTCCAGCGCCGGATCGTCGGCGGTCTCACCGGGGCGGTCAAGGGATGACGATCACGAACCAACCCCGGCACACTGCGGGGGACCGCGCCGTCGGTACCGCCAGGACCGACCTGGCGGACGCGGCTCCGGGCCTCCCGGCCGTGCCCGAGGTGAGCGACCGCGTCCGCGACCTGCTCGACCGGATGACCCTCGAGGAGAAGGCGGCGCAGATCGTCGGCTACTGGCTCGACCAGAACGGCGTCGTCGCACCGATGCAGGGTGAGATGGCCGCCGCGCAGGACGCCCAGGCGACCCTGCCGGAGGTCACCCGCGAGGGTATCGGGCACTACACCCGCGTCTACGGGACCCGTCCCGTCGACGCCGAGGAGCGGGCCGCCTGGCTCTGGCAGGAGCAGCGGCGCCTCAAACGGGAGACGCGCCTCGGCATCCCCGCGCTGGTGCACGAGGAGTGCCTCACCGGGCTCGCCGCGTGGAAGGCCGCGACCTTCCCGACCCCGCTCGCATGGGGTGCAGCGTTCGACCCCGAGCTCGTCGAGCAGGTCGGCCGTGTGATCGGCGACTCCATGCGCGAACTCGGCATCCACCAGGGACTCGCCCCGGTGCTCGACGTCATCCGTGACCCCCGCTGGGGTCGGGTCGACGAATGCATCGGCGAGGACCCGTACCTGGTCGGCACCATCGGCACCGCGTACGTGCGGGGTCTGCAAGACGCCGGTGTGCACGCGACGCTGAAGCACTTCCTCGGCTACTCGTCGTCGCGCGGCGGACGCAACCACGGACCGGTCTCCGCCGGACCGCGGGAGATCCGCGACGTGTTCCTGCCGCCGTTCGAGATGGCACTGCTCGACGGCCACGCCCGCTCCGTCATGAACTCGTACACCGAGACCGACGGCGTGCCGATGGCGGCCAGTCCCGAGTACCTCACCGGTGTGCTCCGCGAGCAGCTCGGCTTCGACGGCACCGTCGTCGCGGACTACTTCGCGATCGCGTTCCTCGAGGTCATGCACGCCGTCGCCGCCGACCGCGGTGAGGCGGCCGCCCTCGCACTCGAGGCCGGCATCGACGTCGAGTTGCCCACCGGCGACGCGTACCTCGCGCCCCTGGTGGAGCGGGTGCGGTCGGGTGAGCTCGACGAGGCGTTCGTCGACCGAGCCGTCCTCCGTGCGCTCGCGCAGAAGGAGGCGCTGGGCCTGCTCGACCCCGACGTGTACGAGGACGAGCCGCCGACCGGCGTCGACCTCGACTCGCCCCGGCACCAGGCACTCGCGCGGCGTCTGGCCGAGGAGTCGGTCGTGCTGCTCAGCAACGACGGTGTGCTGCCGGTCCGGCAGACCCCCGGATCCGTCGCGGTCATCGGTCCGAACGCCGACCGCGCCGAGGCGCTGCAGGGCTGCTACTCGTTCGCGAACCACGTCCTGGCCGCGCACCCCGGACTCCCGCTCGGGTTCTCGATCCCGACGGTCGCCGAGGCACTGACCGACGCGTTCGCCGGCGCATCGGTCCGTCTCGTCGAGGGCTGCACGGTCGAGGGGGAGGACCGGACCGGCATCACCGCTGCCGTCTCCGCCGCTGCCGACGCCGAGCTCGCCGTCGTCGTCGTCGGCGACCAGGCCGGCCTGTTCGGCCGCGGAACGGTGGGTGAGGGGAACGACTCCGAGTCGCTCGACCTGCCCGGGGTGCAGCGCGACCTCGTGGAGGCCGTGGTCGCCACCGGCACGCCGGTCGTCCTGGTGCTCCTCACCGGCCGGCCGTACGCCATCAGCTGGGCGCTCGACGGGGACCAGCCCCGGCCCGCCGCCGTGCTGCAGGCGTTCTTCCCGGGCGAGGGCGGCGGACTCGCGATCGCCGACGTCGTCACCGGGCAGGTCAACCCCTCGGGTCGCCTGCCGATCTCGCTGCCGCGGTCCGCGGGGGCGCAGCCGTACTCGTACCTGCACCCGGTGCTCGGTGGGCCGTCGGACGTCACCGCGACCGACTCCACGCCGGTCCGGCCGTTCGGCTTCGGGCTGTCCTACGCGTCCTTCGCGTACTCGGACCTGGTCGTCGACGGTTCGGTCCGGGCCGGTGCGGCCTTCACCACGAGCGTCACCGTCACGAACACCAGCGAGGTCGCGGGTGGTCACGTCGTGCAGCTGTTCGGGCGCGACGTGCACGGCTCGGTCACCCGCCCCGTCGTGCAGCTGCTCGGCTACGCGCGCGTGGAACTCGACGCGGGGGAGACAGTCCGGCTCGCCTTCACCGTGCCCACCACGCGTCTGGCGTTCAGCGACCGGCGCATGGTCCGGATCGTCGAGCCCGGTGACGTGGAGGTGTGGGTCGGGTCGCACGCCTCGGCGTCGGCCTCCGCGGCGGACGCGGACGCCGCCACCGGTGGGGTCATCGTCAACGAGCGGGCGACCGCGGTGCGGGTCCTGCCCGGGACCGCCACGCCGCGCGCGGTCGTCGCGGTCGAGGGGCCGGTGCACGAGGTGACCACCCGCGACGCGCGACTCGTCACGTGGGAGGTCGTCGGCTGACGGGGAACCAGCCGGAGAACCGCCGCGGGAGCGCGGCGCCGTCGGACGGGAGGCCCGTGACCAGCTGGTCACGGGCCTCCCGCCCGTCCGGTCCGACGGGCCGCGCCGTGCACGGAACCGTGACCGCGGACGAGGGCTGAGTCAGTCCTCGTGGTCGTTCCCTAGGGTGGAGCGATGCCGACGTTGAACCGCATGCCCGTCCTGCTCGCCACCGGCTCGATCGCGATCCCGGTCGCGGAGGCCCTGGTCGCCCTGCCGTTCGAGGTGCTCCAGCGCATCGAGGCCGCGCCGATCGACCCGGAGCTCGCAGACACCGCAGCATTCTCCGAGGCGTACGGCTTCCCGGTCGCAGGCGGCGCGAACTGCATCGTCGTCGCGGGCAAGCGGGGCGACACCGTGACGTACGCGGCCTGCGTCGTGCTCGCCTCCACCAAGCTGGACGTGAACCGCACCGTCAAGGGCTTGCTCGGCGCCCGGAAGGTCAGCTTCGCGCCGATGGCGGACGCCGTGGAGCGGACCGGCATGGAGTACGGCGGGATCACCCCGATCGGGCTGCCCACCGACTGGCCGGTGTACGTCGACTCGCGGGTGCTCGAGGCGCCCGAGGTGGTCATCGGGGCGGGCGTCCGCGGGGCGAAGCTGTTCCTGCCGGGTGCGGTGCTCGCCGCGTTGCCCCGCGTCGAGGTCATCGAGGGCCTCGCGGTCGACCCCGCCGCCGCCGACGCCGACACCGGTACGGACTCCGAGCAGGTCGGCTGACGGCTCGCGGTCAGTCCTGCGGTCGGACCAGGCAGAACGGGTGCCCGGCCGGGTCGAGGTAGACGCGGAACGTGTCCGTCCCCTCGCCGGTCGCCGCGGCGCCGATCGGCAGCACGGCGCGCTCACCCGTGTCGAGGTCGTCGACCTTCACATCCAGGTGGATCTGCTGTGGGACGTCCTGCCCGGGCCACACCGGCGGTCGGTAGCCGTCGACCCGTTGGAAGGCGAGCAGGGGGCGGTGCCCGGCGAACGGCAGGGTGACCTCCACCCATTCGTCGTCGGGACCGACCGTTCCTGCCCCCTCGACGACACCGCCGAGCAGCTCGGCGGTGAAGTGGGCGAGGGCGGCGGGGTCCGGGCAGTCGAGGACGACGACGTCGAGTGCGCCGATCATGGCGGTCACCGTAGTCCTCGCGGGCAGGAGCCGTGCTCCGGTCAGCGCGACGCCGCGGTGAGCGCCTTGGTGATCCGCTGCAGTGAGACCGTCTCGGCGGTACCGAGCTCCTGCGCGAAGAGGCTGAGGCGGAACTCCTCCAGCATCCACCGGGCGTGCACGAGCTCCGGGTGCGACCCGACGGCCGGCGGGAACGCGCCGCCGGCCTCGACGTAGCGGTCGGTCGCGCCGGTGACCTCGCGCATCCACGAGGCGTCCCGGCCCGGGTTCTGCAGCAGCTTCGTCACGCGGGCTTCGATGCCCTGCAGGTACACCCGGATGCGCCGGAGTCGGTCGAGTCCGGCGACCGAGACGAACCCGGCGAACGCCAGCCGTTCCATCTGCTGGCGCATGTCCGACAGGGCCGGCAGCAGCGCCATGTTCGTCGCCTGTTTCAGTGCTCGTTCCGCGTTGCGCTGCGCGGTGAGGACGGCCGCGACCTCGGACACGGCGGTGAACATCGTGTCGACGACCGTCGCGGACACCGCATCCCGGACCTGCTCGAACGCTGCCCGGGTGAAGACGAGACCGTCCGGGTGGGTGCGGCGGATCCCGGCGTCCACCACGGCAGCCAGGACGTCGTCGAACAGCGCCGACGTGGACGGGTAGGGACTCGCGGCGAGGGCGAGCTTCTCCTGCGCGGTGAGGTGCTGCTGGATGTACGACACGGGTGAGGGCACCGCGAGCATGACGAGGCGGCGGACCCCCGCGGGCATCTGGACGGCGCGGTCACCGGGTGTCGCGAGGAGCTGCACCCCGACGGTGGCCTTCGGCCCGGAGCCCTCCTCGACGAGCGCGGGGTAGGCGCGGATGACACCACCGGCCTGTTTCGTGTCGAGCACCTCGGGCAGGTCCTCGTCCGGCCAGCCGGTCAGGCCCGACCGTTCGATGCGGCGACCGGAACCGGCGTCGGCGACGCGGGACGAGCCTCCCGGTCGGCCCTGCCGCTGCGTGGCGGCGGCGACGCTCTGCTGCGTGCGGTCCTTCAGCTTGGTCTGCAGGGCGGCCAGGTCCTTGCCGGCTTCGACCCGGCGACCGCGTTCGTCGACGACCGCGTACGTCGGCAACAGGTGCGCGGGCACCCGCGACATGTCGAAGTCGGACTCCGACACGGGCACGTGCACGAGCCGCTGGATCGTCTTCGCCAGGGTCGCGCGGAAGCTCTCGGTCGGGGTCGTCGGAGCGTCGTCGGGCAGTTCGATGACGATCTTCTCGGCCCAGTCGGCGGCCGGCACGACGTTCTTGCGGATCTGCTTGGGAAGCGCCTTGATGAGCGCGGTGACGAGTTCCTTGCGGAGCCCGCGGACCTGCCAGTCGAAGCCCTCCTCCCGCATCCGGGGCAGGACGGCGAGCGGCACCTGGACGCTCACGCCGTCGTCCTCGGCGCCGGGCTCGAACCGGTACCGGACCGCGAGGCGCTGGTCACCGCTCTGCCATTGGGTCGGGTACTCGGCGTCGTCCTCCGCCGCCGATGCCGCGGATTCGTCGAGCAGGTCCTCACGACGCATGGTGAGGAGGTCCGGCTGGTCGCGGCGGGTGCGCCGCCACCACCCCTCGAAGTCGCGCGTCGTCGCGATCTCCGCCGGGATCCGGGCGTCGTAGAACTCGACGACCGTCTCGTCGTCGAGCAGGATGTCCCGACGCCGGGTGCGCTCCTCGAGTTGTTCGAGTTCGCGGCGGAGCTTCCGGTTCGCGCGGTCGAAGGCCTGCTGCGAGTCCCACTCGCCCTCGACCAGGGCGTGCCGGATGAACAGCTCGCGGGAATGCACCGGGTCGATCCGGTTGTACTGCACGCGCCGGCGCTGCACGATCGGGACGCCGAACAGGGTCACCCGCTCGTAGGCGACGACCGCGCCCTGCTTCTTCTCCCAGTGGGGTTCGCCGTAGGTGCGCTTGAGGAGGTCACCGGCCAGGGGTTCCACCCAGGCGGGGTCGATGCGCGCGACGGTCCTGGCGAAGAGGCGGCTCGTCTCGACGAGCTCGGCGGCCATCACGGCGTCCGGCTGCTTCTTGGCCAGCACGCTGCCCGGGAACACCACGAAGCGGGTGTTCCGCGAGCCGAGGTAGTCACGCTTCTCGCGGTCGCGCAGGCCGATCTGGCTGAGGAGCCCGGCGAGCAGGGCACGGTGGACTGAGTCCGGGTCGTCCTTGCGTTCCTTGCCGACGTGGATCCCGACCTGCTTCGCTGCCCGGGAGAGCTGCCGGTACAGGTCCTGCCACTCGCGGATCCGCAGGTGGTTGAGGAACTCGGCCTTGCACATCCGTCGGAACGCGCTGGAGGACAGCTCTTCCTGCTTCTCCTCGAGGTGGTTCCAGAGACCGAGCAGGGTCAGGAAGTCACTCGTGGGGTCGGCGAACCGAGCGTGCAGCTGGTCTGCCTGTGCGCGCTTCTCGAGCGGGCGCTCCCGCGGGTCCTGGATGCTCAGGGCCGACACGATCGCGATGACCTCACGACCCACGCCCTGCCGGCTCGCCTCGAGCACCATCCGGCCGAGCCGGGGGTCGATCGGCAGGCGCGTCAGCTGCTTGCCGGTCTTCGTGATGGCACCGGCGGTGTCGACGGCCCGCAGTTCGCGGAGCAGGTCGAGCCCGTCCTTGACACCGCGCGAGTCCGGCGGCTGCAGGAACGGGAAGGACTCGATGTCGCCGAACCCGAGCGAGATCATCTGCAGGATGACGGCGGCCAGGTTCGTGCGGAGGATCTCGGGGTCGGTGTACTCCGGTCGGCGGTCGAAGTCGTCCTCGGAGTACAGCCGGATCGCGATGCCCGCACTGGTCCGGCCGGCGCGACCGGAGCGCTGGTTCGCGGACGCCTGCGAGATCGCCTCGATCGGGAGGCGCTGCACCTTCGCACGGGGGGAGTACCGCGAGATGCGGGCCGTCCCGGTGTCGATGACGTACTTGATGCCCGGGACCGTCAGGGACGTCTCGGCGACGTTGGTCGCGAGCACCACGCGACGTCGGACACCCGGTGTCGTCGAGCGCTGGAAGACGCGGTGCTGATCGGCTGCGGACAGCCGGCCGTACAACGGCAGGACCTCGGTGCCCGGGTACCGCTTGCCCTCGATGGCGTCCTGGGCGTCACGGATCTCGTTCTCGCCGGACAGGAACACGAGGACGTCGCCCGGGTCCTCACGGGCGAGCTCGTCGAGCGCGTCCGTGATGCCCTGCATGGGGTCCCGGTCGTCGCTGCCCGTCGCGCTCCCGGTGCGACCCGGGGCACTGCCCTTCGACGTCGCCGGACGGGTGCCGGCCGGACGCTCGTCGAACTCGTCCTCGTCCTCGTCACCCGCGGCGTCCTCGTCGGCGACGAGCGGTCGGTACCGGATCTCCACCGGGTAGGTGCGCCCGGACACCTCGACGATCGGCGCACCACCGAAGTGCTGCGAGAACGACTCGGGGTCGATCGTGGCACTCGTGATGATGACCTTGAGGTCCGGTCGACGGGGGAGTAGCCGCTTGAGGTACCCGAGCAGGAAGTCGATCGTGAGGGACCGCTCGTGCGCCTCGTCGATGATGATCGTGTCGTACCGCCTGAGGTCCCGGTCGAAGTGGATCTCGTTCAGCAGGATGCCGTCCGTCATCAGCTTGATCCGGGTGTTCGCGCTGACCTTGTCGGTGAAGCGCACCTGGTAGCCGACGAGGTCGCCCAGTTCTCCGCCGAGCTCGTCCGCGACCCGCTCGGCGATCGTGCGCGCGGCGATCCGCCGGGGCTGCGTGTGGCCGATGCTCTCGCGCCCGAGTTCCAGGCAGATCTTGGGGAGCTGCGTCGTCTTGCCCGACCCGGTGGCACCAGCCACGATGACGACCTGGTGGTCGCGGATGGCGGCGGCGATGTCGTCGCGCCGCTGCGAGACCGGCAGTTCCGGCGGGTACGTGATGACGGGCAGGTTCGACATGAGCATTCCAGGATACCGCCCGGGCGCGTCCTCCATCAGCCGAGCTGCGCGGCGAGCTCGTCGGCGTCCCGGGCGGGCAGTGCACACACGCGGTCGTGGCAGACGTACGTCACCCCGTCCTGCGTGTCCCGGCCCTCGAACAGCGAGAAACCGGCGTCCGCCCACGCCGCCGCTTGCGCCCGGGTGAGCACCGCGGTGATCGTGCCGGGCCGCCGGGCGGAGCGCACCGCGTGCAGCATCGCAGCCACGTCGGGGACCACGCGGTCGTCGGCGACGAGGACGACCTCTCGCGAGGGGCGCTGCAGGGCGAGCGCGAGTCCGAGGGCGTCGGCGTGCCCGAGCGGACGGTCCACTCCCGTCCGTGCGCGTTCGGCGACGAGTCGTTCCGCGGCCGATCGCCCGTCGTCGTCCCCGGTCAGGGCGGCGAGGAGTGCGGCTGCACTCGCCAGGGCGACCGTTCCGGACCGGAGCGCCGTCTGCGGCTGCTCGCCGGTCGCCGTTCCCGCGGCCGCGAGGACGGGGTCGACCTCGAGTGCACCGGACAGCCCGTCGTCGACCAGCGTCCGGGCGATCACGGCGTACCGCAGCTCGCCCGTCCCGAGGGCGAGTTCGAGGAGCCCCTCGGCGAACAGCCCGAGGTCCTCCAGCGTCGGCGCAGCCGTCGAGGTCCCGCCACCCGAGCTCGAGCGGACGGCGACGTGTCCGTCCCGGAGGTGTGCTGCGATGACCGCGTCGGCAGCGGCACGAGCGAGGCCGATCATCTCGTCGTCTCCAGCCCGCGCGCCCGCGAGCACCAGCCCGCGGATCGCCAGGCCGTTCCACCCGGTCAGGACCTGGTCGTCGAGCGGCGGTGCCTCGAGTCGCGTGCGTTCGTCGAGCGGCAGGCGGTACCACTCGCCCTCGACCCGGCGCCCGTCGATGGTCGACTCGCTGTCCTGGGCCGCGACGAAGGAGCCGTCCGCCCGCCGGAGCGTGTCGCGCAGGAAGTCAGCGATGCCGCGGGCGCGGACCGGGTCGGCGACCGCGAGCAAGCCGGCGTTGTCGTAGAGCATCCGCTCGTAGTGCGGGACGGACCAGTCACGACGGGTGGCGTACCGGAAGACGCCGCCGTCCGCGTCGGTCAGCTCCGACCCGGCGATGGCCCCGAGCGCGCGGTCGAGGAGACCGCCGGCCGCGTCGACCCCGTCGGCGGCGGCGTCTCCGAGGAACTCCAGCAGCGGGGCGTTCGGGAACTTCGGCGCTCCGCCGAAGCCGCCGTACTCGGTGTCCTCGGCCCGCTCGAGGTCGCTCACCACACCACGGATCGCGTCGACGGACGGGAGGCTCGACCCGGCCTGGTGGGGGAGCCCCGCCTGCGCGGTGGCCGCGTCCGCCTCTGCGCCCTGCCGGATCGCCCGCGCGATGGCAGTCGCGTTCGCGTCGACCTCGTCCCGGCGGTTCCGCCACGCGTCGAGCACCGCGGACGTGACCTGGCGGAAGGAGGGATGCTGCCCGACCGGCTGCGGCGGGTAGTAGGTGCCGGCGTAGAACACCTGCGCGTCCGGCGTCATGAACACCGTCAACGGCCAGCCGAGCTGTTCGGTGAAGGCGCTCGCCGCGGCCATCGCACTGGCATCGACGTCGGGGCGCTCTTCACGGTCGACCTTCACCGCGACGAAGTCCTGCCGCAGCAGCTCGCCGACCTCGGGGTCCGAGAAGCTCTCGCGCGCCATCACGTGGCACCAGTGGCAGGTGGCGTAGCCGATCGACACGAGGACGGGCACGTCACGCTCACGCGCCTCTGCGAATGCCGCGGCTCCCCACTCGCGCCAGTCCACCGGGTTGGCGGCGTGCTGGCGGAGGTAGGGGCTGACGGCGGTCCCGAGCCGGTTGTCGTTCATGCACCCAGCGTGCCCCGCACGGCCTGTGTGGGCGGGCCTCCAGGCGGTCCTGTGGAGGGCGCTCGGCTGTCCCCAGGCGACCGCACGTCAGCTGAGCCAGCCGGTGAGCAGCCCGAGTCGACGGGCGGTCTCGGCCGGCGTCGATCCGCTGGTGTCCACCCGCTCGACGTGGATCGGAGCGGCCGTGTCGAGCATCCGGGCCGTCGTGGCGCTGTGCCGGACGTCAGCCGCCCGGGCGGAGCCGCCAGCACGACGGCCGAGCCTGTCCCGGACCACGTCGTCCGTGGCGCGGAGCAGGACGGCGGTGACGAGGGCGTCGTCGCCGACCGCAGCCGCCAGGCGGGGCGCCTCGAGGACCGAGACGGTGTTGGTGAGGACCAGGCGGTGGTGTCCGAGTGCGCGGGCGTTGGCCCAGACGGCGGCGAGGTTCCGTTCAGCGAGCCGGGCCTCCGGGTGCTCGAGGTGTGGTGCCGGCCAGGCGAGGTCGAGGAAGTCCCCCTCGATGACCACGTGCCGGACCTCGGCTGCGGCGAGCAGGTCGTGGAGGGCTGCTGCCACGGTCGACTTGCCGACGCCGGACCGGCCGCCGACGAAGAGCACCTCGGGACGCGGTAGCTGCTCGTCCACTGCTCAGCCGAGACCCAACGACAGCAGCACGAGCGCCGCGTCCTCCGGCCCGTAGTCGAACATCCGGTCCCAGAACGGGTCGGCACCCCACGGGACGTCGCCGTCCGCAGGGGTCCGGTGGGCGGTCTCGACCAACCAGTCGACCTCCGACCAGACCGCGTCCGCGAACCGCGGCGGAACCCACCCGAGCGCCCGGGCCGCGGTCGTGTCGAGCACGGACGGCGACGGGGTGGACCACGGCGTGAGCCCGACGAACGCCGGTGCGTCCACGCCGAGCAGGACCTCGTCGAACGTGTGCCCGAGGTGTCCGGCGACCGTGCGGACGATCTCGAGCGCAGTGGGCGCGGTGTCGTCCGCGACGTTGAGGATCCGGCGGTCCGGGGCGTCCGCGACCAGCCGGACGAGCGAGCCGATGCCGGACGCGGCCGTCGTGTGGTCGACACTGCGCCCCTCGTCGGCGAGCAGGATCCGCTCACGTGCGTCGAGGACCCGTCGCACCACGAACCACTCGCGCGGCCGCCCGATGCCGACGCCGTACACCTTGGACGGGCGGAGGACGGTCACCGGTGCGCCGTGGTCCAGCAGCACCTGCTCGGCCGCGACCTTCGCTGCGGCGTACCCGTCGCGGGAGGTCGGGTCGCCGTCGCCCGGCGCGACCGTCGGCTGGAGTTCCGTGACCGCGCCGCCGAACACGGGCTTGTCGACCGAGTTGGCGTGCCGCCCCTGTTCGTCGACGTAGACGGCCTTCGACGACACGAACACGGTCGACCCGACGTCGTCGAGGAACGGCGCGAGTTGCAGCGCATCGTCACGGGTCACGCCGACGGTGTCGACGAGCAGGTCGGCGCCCGGCCGCAGCAGGTCGCGCAGCAGCGCGGTGTCCCGTCGGTCCCCGGGGCGGGCGAGCGCGCCGGATGCGACGAGCTCGTCAGCGACGGGACCGCCCTGCCGCGAGACGATCTCGACGGACCAGTCATCACCGCCCCGACCGGACACGTCGAGGAGTTCGCGGGCGACCTGGGACCCGATGCCACCGGTCCCGCCGAGGACCACCGCGCGTCTGCTGCTCATGGCGCCAACGCTAGCCCCCGGTCGGGACCGGCTCGGCGGCGTCGACCGCTCTGGTCAGGAAGCGATCGGCTCCCGCCACCACTCGGCCAGCGACCCGTCGTACACGCGGACCTTCTCGTGGCCGAGCACCGTGAGGGCGAGGGCGTCGACGCACGATGCGCTCCCGACGCCGCAGTACGTCACGACCTCGTCGGCCGTCAGGACCGGCGCGAGTGCCCGCTCGAGCTCCGACCGGCGGAGGAACGCATTCGACTCACCGAGGAGGTCGCGCACGCGGATGGTCGTGGTGCCCGGGACGAGGGGCGGGTGGTCGTCACCGAGGTCGGCCGGGTCTGCGGCGAGGACGAGTGCGGCCGGCTCCGACCCGTCCACGGCGCGGAGCACGCGGGACCGGTCGGCCCACAGCGGGAGCTCCTCGCCCGCGACGAAGGCGTCGTCGTCCCCGACACGTCGCGGGGCCCGGGAGAGCGCGCCGACGCGGACGGGTCGGCCCTCGTCGCGCCACTTCGCGAAGCCGCCGTCGAGGACCGCGACCGTCCGGAAGCCGAAGGAGCGGAAGATCCACCAGAGCCGCGCCGACCACTCGCCGATGCCGTCGTCGTAGACCACGACTGTGGAGGCCCGGCTCACCCCGAGCGCGCGGGCTGCGGCCTCGAACCGGTCGACTCCGGGGCGGGTGAAGGGGAGACCGGTCTCCGGCGAGGAGAACTCGTCGATGAGGTCGGCGTAGACGGCGCCCGGCACGTGCCCGTGTCGTTCGTGGGCGTCCCGCGCGGAGTGCCACGACATGCCCAGTCCGATGCCGTCCGTGTGCACCGAGGCGTCGAGCACCAGGAGGCCGTCCGCGCCGAGGTGGTCGGCGAGCCACTGCGTCGACACGAGCGGCGAGGTCAGGACGGGGGCCATGCCGATCACGGTAATCGAGACGTCCGACGAGTGACAGGGGTTCGGCAACAGGGCGACTTCTGCTGCGCGATGTGGCACGCCGGAACGACGGAGCCCTGAACCGCGGGACGGACACGGCACCGCGCAGATGCGCGGTGCCGTGTCCGTTCCGTGGTGTCCTCCGTGCGGGAGCGACCCCGCGCCGTGGCTCAGTGCGCGGCGGTCGGGATGCTCCCCGTCGTGCCGGACCCGGCCTGCTGCAGGCGGGCGATCCGGACGGACTGTCGGTTGATGAGCAGCCCGCTCGCGATCGCCACCAGCAGGAGCACGCCGGCCGAGATGGCGAAGGCCGCGTGGTAGCCGTCGAGCGTGGCCTGTGCCTGCTGCAGCTCCGTCGGTGCCGCTGCGATGCCGGAGAGGCTGTTCTCCACCACGTTCGCGAAGATCGTGGAGAGGAGCGCCGTGCCGATCGAGCCGCCGATCTGCTGCATGGTGTTGACCGTCGCCGATGCCACGCCGGCGTCGGCGCGGGCGACCCCGGTCGTCGCGGTGTTCATCGCCGACGAGAAGATCGTGCCCATGCCGAGCCCGATGACGATGAGCGCCGGCAGGACGGTTCCCGCGTAGGAGCTGTCGAGGTCCGTGCGCAGGAGCAGCAGGAGCCCGGTCGCGGCGACGAGCGCCCCGGCGAAGATGAGCACCTTCGGGCCGACGCGGGGGAGGAGTCGACCGCCGATCTGCGTCGCCGACAGCATGATCGACAGCGGCATCGGCAGGAAGGCCAGCCCGGTCTGCAGGGCCGAGAACCCGAGGGTCTGCTCGAGGTAGTAGGTCAGGAACAGGAAGATGCCGAACATGCCGATCGCGACGAGGCCGATCGCGATGAATGACCCGCCGCGGTCACGGTCGAGGACCACGCGGAGCGGGAGCAACGGGTGCGCGACCCGGGTCTCGATGACGACGAACGCCGCGATGAGCAGGACGCCACCGGCCAGCATGCCGATCGTCAGCGGAGCGTCCCAGCCGTTGGTCTCCGCGTTGGAGAAGCCGTAGACGACGCCGACCAGGCCCGCGGTGATGGTGACGACGCCCGCGACGTCGATGCGCGGACGCTCGACCTTCGGCGGCTTCGCCATGAACACGAGCGCGCCGATCACGCCGAGGACGGCGAACACGACGTTGACGTAGAGGCACCAGCGCCACGAGGCGTACTCGGTGAGGACACCGCCGAGCAGGAGGCCGATGGCCGCGCCCGAACCGGCGATGGAGCCGAAGATGCCGAACGCGCGCCCGCGCTCCTTGGGGTCGCGGAATGTCGTGGTCAGCATGCCGAGGGCGGACGGGGCGAGCAGCGCGCCGAAGACACCCTGCAGCGCGCGAGCGGCGACGAGCAGCCCGAACGAGTCGGCGAGCCCGCCGAGCACGGAGGCCACGGCGAACCCGACCAGGCCGATGATGAAGGTGTTCTTCCGGCCGAAGAGGTCACCGAGGCGGCCACCGAGGAGCAGGAGCGAACCGAACGCGAGCGAGTACGCGGTCACGATCCACTGGCGCTGGTCGGTGGCGAACCCGAGGTCCTGCTGCGCGGAGGGCAGCGCGATGTTCACGATGGTGGCGTCGAGGACGACCATGAGCTGGGCGAGCGCGATGACCGCGAGGGCGATCCACCGGTGGTCGGTGCGGGCCGGGGCGGTGCCCGCGGTCGTCGGCGTCGTCCCTGTGGGAGCGGGCGCGGTCTGTTCTGCCGTCACGACAGTCTCCTTCTCGAAGGATGGAAGGGGAGGAGGGGCGCGCGCCGTCGGGCGTCCCGGAGGAGAGTGAAGCGGATGCCGGGCATCCGCTTGTGGTCACTGTAGCCCAAAACGGACGACCCGCATCCGCTTGTTCCCAGAGAGTTCAATTAGGTTCGTCCTGTGAGCACCACCGGATCCGCGGCCGACCTCGATCGGCCCCTGCGCGCCGACGCAGCGCGCAACCGCGAACTGATCCTGCAGACCGCGCGCAAGTGCTTCGCCGAGCGCGGCCTGTCCGTCACGTTGAACGACATCGCGCACGAAGCCGGGGTCGGCGTCGGGACCGTCTACCGACGGTTCGCCGACAAGGACTCCCTGATCGAGGCGCTGCTGGCGACCAAGTTCGAGGCGATGAACGCCGCGGCGGCCCGTGCTGCCGAAGAGATCGACCCTCGCGAGTCGCTCCGGCTCTACCTGATGGGCGTGTTCTCGTTCCGGGCCAGGGACCGCGCGCTCGCCGACGCGATCGTGCGAGCCGGCAAGGCCCGGCCGTCGATCGTGCAGGAGCGCGACCGGCTCGAGCAGCAGGTCTCGCAGATCATCGGCCGGGCCAAGGACGCCGGGGTGGTCCGATCCGGCTTCGACTACCGCGACCTGCCGATCCTCACCGCGATGGTCGGCACCGTGGCCGACGCCACGCGCGACTACGACCCGGACGCCTGGAAGCGGTACGCGCAGGTCCTCGTCGACGGGGTGCTCCCGCAGCCCGAACCGGACCACATGGTCGGCGAGCCGCTCGACCGTGACGCGCTCGAGCGGGCGATGCAGCCGTCGAGCTGACCCGACCGGTCGACGCGGCGTCCGCCGCCTCCCGGGGTCCGTCGGACGGGAGGCCCGTCGACGGCACCGCCACGGGCCTCCCGTCCGACGGCCGGGCGCGCTACAACCAGCTCGGCAGCCAGTAGTGCGACCGGATGAAGTCCCACGACGTCTGCATCGCCGTCCACATCGGGTACCAGTACGCCGAGGCGAGCACCACGACCAGCAGGTACACGCCGAGCCACACCAGCGCACGTGTCCGACGTGGCCGTGGATCATCCCGTGACCCGATCAGGTGCCCGATCACCGCCGCCAGCGCCATGACGAGGAACGGCTCGAAGGCGATCGTGTAGAACTGGAACACCGTCCGGTCCAGGTACATCAGCCACGGCAGGTACCCGGCGCCGATGCCGATGAGGACCAGGCCGTACTCCCAGCGCCGCCGCGTGACGAACAGCACCAGCAGCACCACGGCCGCGATGACCGACGCGTACCAGACGAACGGGTTCGCGATGCCGGTGACGGCCGCTCCGCACCGGTCGAACGCGCAGCCGTCCTGGCCGGCGTTCGTGCCCTCGTAGTACATCGACGTCGGGCGCTGCATGAGGAGCCAGAGCAGCGGGTTCGCCTGGTAGGAGTGCGGGGTGTGCAGGCCGATGTTGAAGGCGTAGATCTCGGACTGGTAGTGCCACCAGTTCTGCAGGCTGTCCGGCACCCAGGCGAGCACCCCCGTCCAGCGTTGTCCGCCGCTGCCGATCCAGTCGCGGTCCCAGCCGCCCTTCGTCACGAACCACCCGGTCCACGAGGCCAGGTAGGTGACCGCGGCGACGGGGACGGTGAGCAGGAAGGTGACCGGAGCCTGCTGCAGCACGGCACTCGACGACCAGAACGCCACGCCCGCTCGTCGTCGCAGCATCATGTCGCTGAGCACCGAGTACACCGCGAAGAACGCCAGGAAGTACATCCCGGACCACTTCGTCGCCGACGCGAGTCCGAGCGCGACGCCCATCGCGACGAGCCACGGCCGCCACCAGAGCGCGGGCCCCCAGAGCGTCGCCCGCCCGGCCGCGGCCCTCCGGTCGATCCACCGGTCGAGTCTCCGGGCGGACCACCGCCGGTCGAGCAGCAGCGCGCCGAAGCCGAGCACGACGAAGAACGTGACGATGCCGTCGAGCAACGACACCCGCGACATCACGATCGCCTGTCCGTCCACCGCCAGGAACCCGCCGGCGAGCGTGCCGATGAGCGTCGAACGGAACAGTGAGCGCGCGATCACCGCCGTGAGGAACACGGTCGCGATGCCGAGGACCGCGACCGTGAAGCGCCAGCCGAAGGCATCGTCGGGGCCGAAGAGGAGCATCCCCAGGCCGATCAGGTACTTCCCGAGCGGCGGGTGCGCGATGAACTCCGCTGCCCGTGAGTAGATGTCGGTCTGCCCGCTCGCGAACCGGTCGTCGGTCGTCGGTGCGCCGTCGTCACTCGGGTTCGCCGGCCAGGTGCCCTCGTACCCGAGGTGCACGAGCGACCAGCTGTCCTTGACGTAGTAGGTCTCGTCGAACACCAGCGAGTGCGGACGCCCGAGGTCGACCAGCCGGAGCAGCGCCGCGAGCACGGTGACCGCGATCGGACCGCCCCACCGCCAGGCGGCGACCCGCCACCCGACGGCGACCACGCGGCCCCACCAGTCGTCGAGCCGCGAGCCACGGGGCACGTCCGGCGCGGTCTTCGGCAGGTCGGCCAGGTCCGTGGTCACCCGCAGCATCCTACGGACGCCGTGCACGCGTGGGCTGCGTCGTCCACAGCTCGCCGGCGCGGCGACGACAATGGGGAGGTGATCGTCCTCGCAGCAACTCCCATCGGCAACCTCGGTGATGCCTCTCGTCGACTCGTGGAGACGCTGTCGAACGCCTCCGTGGTGGCCGCCGAGGACACCCGGACCGCGATCCACCTCATGCGCGCGCTCGGCATCGAGAACCGACCGCGGCTCATCGCACTGCACGAGCACAACGAGCGGGAGCGGGCCGCCGAGGTCGTCGAACTCGCCCGGGAGGACGACGTCGTGGTGCTCACGGACGCGGGCATGCCGGCGATCAGCGACCCGGGCTTCCCGCTGGTCGAGGCCGCCGCGGCCGCCGGTGTCACCGTGACCGCGGTCCCCGGCCCGAGCGCCGTGCTCACCGCGCTCGCCCTCTCCGGGCTGCCGACCGACCGCTTCACGTTCGAGGGGTTCCCGACCCGCAAGGCGGGGGAGCGGCGTCGGGTGTTCGCGGCCCTGGCGGGGGAGCAGCGGACGATGGTCTTCTTCGAGTCCCCGCACCGGATCGCGGACACGCTCGGCGACATGGCCGCCGGCTTCGGCGCCGACCGCCGCGCGGCGGTCTGCCGTGAGCTCACCAAGATGCACGAGGAGGTCCGCCGTGGCACCCTCGCGGAGCTGACCGAGTGGGCGGCCGACGGGGTCCGCGGCGAGATCTGCGTCGTCGTCGCGGGGTCCACGGCCTCGGCCGAGGACGCCACGATCGAGGACGGCGTCCGCCTCGTGCTCGAGCGGGTGGCCGCGGGCGCACGCATGAAGGAGGCCGCGGCGGCGGTCGCGGACGCGACCGGGCTGTCGAAGCGGGACCTCTACGAAGGGGCGCTCGCCGCGCGCTGACACGGCGGACCCGCCGGGTCGGACGGGCGGACGTGTCGGCCCGGAGGCCCGTCCCGGCGGCACTCCGGGCCTCCCGTCCCGTCCTCCACAGGCGGGGTGACGGCGCGTCACGCGCGATCCGGTCGCCTCTAGGATGGTCCGCATGGCCGACGGCAGCTCGTTCTCGATCACCACGCCGATCTTCTACGTCAACGACGTGCCCCACATCGGGCACGCGTACACGGAGGTCGCCGCGGACGTCCTCGCGCGCTGGCACCGGCAGCGCGGCGACGACACGTGGCTGCTGACCGGCACCGACGAGCACGGGCAGAAGATCCTGCGGACCGCCTCGGCGAACGACGTCACCCCCAAGGAGTGGGCCGACCGCCTGGTCACCGACGCCTGGAAGCCGCTGCTCGACACGGTCGACGTGGCGAACGACGACTTCATCCGCACGACCGACGAGCGGCACGAGCGCGGCGTGACGGCCTTCCTGCAGAAGCTGTACGACGACGGCTACATCTACGCCGGCGAGTTCGAGGGCTTCTACTGCGTGGGCTGCGAGGAGTACAAGCAGCCGAGCGACCTGGTCCCCGGGACCGGACCGTACGAGGGCCAGCAGGTCTGCGCGATCCACTCCATCCCGGTCGAGGTCCTGGCCGAGCGCAACTACTTCTTCCGCATGTCCGACTTCGAGCAGCGTCTGCTCGACCTCTACGAGTCGAACCCGGAGTTCATCCAGCCGGAGAGCGTCCGCAACGAGATCGTGTCGTTCGTCAAGCAGGGCCTGCGCGACCTGTCGATCTCGCGGTCGAGCTTCGACTGGGGCATCCAGATCCCGTGGGACTCCGACCACGTCCTGTACGTGTGGTTCGACGCGCTGCTGAACTACGTCACCGCCCTCGGCTACGGCACCGAGGACGACGAGGCCTTCCGGCGCCTCTGGCCGAGCGTGCACATCGTGGGCAAGGACATCGCCCGGTTCCACGCGGTCATCTGGCCGGCGATGCTCATGGCTGCGGGGCTGCCCGTCCCGAAGCGCGTGTTCGGTCACGGCTGGCTGCTCGTCGGCGGCGAGAAGATGTCGAAGTCCAAGCTGACCGGCATCGCCCCCAGCGAGATCACCGACACCTTCGGGTCCGACGCCTTCCGCTACTACTTCCTCCGTGCCATCACCTTCGGGCAGGACGGCAACTTCAGCTGGGAGGACATCTCGGCGCGGTACCAGGCGGAGCTCGCCAACGGGTTCGGCAACCTGGCCTCCCGCATCGTCGCGATGCTGAACCGGTACTTCGACGGTGCCGTCCCCGACCGGGGCGAGCTGACGGAGTCCGACGCCGCGATCGACGCACTCGCCCAGTCGGTGACCGAGCGGGCCGACGCTGCCGTCGAGTCCTTCGCGCCGCACGATGCGATCAGCACCGTGTGGGAGCTCGTCGACGCCCTCAACGGCTACATCACCGAGCAGGAGCCGTGGGCCCTCGCCAAGGACGACGCGCAGCGCGAGCGCCTCGCGACCGTCCTCGTCACCGCCCTCCGTGGCCTCGGCACCGTGGCCGTGCTCGTGTCCCCGGTGATGCCGAAGGCCACCGAGAAGCTCTGGGCCTCGATCGGTGCCGGCGGTTCGATCGCGGAGCAGCGCATCGACCGCGCGTGGGAGTGGCAGGGTTCCGAGACGGTGACGCCGCTCGCCGCCGGGCTGTTCCCGCGCATCGAGCAGCCGGAGCAGGGCGCCGCGTGACCGACGCGCACGTCCGCGCCCGCGGTGGAGACGGTGGCGGGCAGAAGCGGGACCTGACGTACCCACCGCTGCCGCAGGCCCTCACCGTCCCGGTGTACGACAACCACACGCACATGGAGATCGCCGACGGCGTCGGCGACGGTGGTGACGGCCCGCTGGAGTACCGCGAGCACCTCGACCGTGCGTCGAGCGTCGGCGTCCGCGGTGTCGTCCAGGTCGGGACCGACCTCGCCACCTCGCAGTGGTCCGCCGCGATCGCCGCCCGCGAGCCCCGGGTCCTGGCGGCCGTCGCGCTGCACCCGAACGAGGCACCCGTGCTCGACGAGCAGGGGTTGTTGGACGAGCACCTCGCGGGCATCGAACAGCTCGCAGCGCTGCCCCGCGTCCGGGCGATCGGGGAGACCGGTCTCGACTTCTTCCGCACGGGTGACGACGGCCGGGCGGCACAGATCCGCTCGTTCGAGGAACACATCCGCATCGCGAAGGAGCACGACCTCGCGCTGACCATCCACGACCGCGACGCCCACGACGCCGTGGTCGAGGTCCTGGAGCGAGTCGGGGCGCCGGAGCGGACGGTCTTCCACTGCTTCTCGGGCGGTCCCGAGCTCGCCCGCCTGTGCGCCGAACGTGGTTGGTACATGTCCTTCGCGGGCACGGTGACGTTCAAGAACGCGCAGAACCTGCGGGAGGCGCTGCACGTCGCCCCGCGGCACCTCATCATGGTCGAGACCGATGCGCCGTTCCTCACGCCGACGCCGTTCCGCGGCCGGCCGAACGCCCCGTACCTCGTCCCGCTGACCCTGCGGTCGATGGCCGAGACCCTCGGCACCGAGCCGTCGATGCTCGCGGCGCAGATCTCGTCCAACACCGAGCTCGTCTACGGCTCGTGGGACGCCGAACCCGTCACGGTGGTCGAGTAGCGGTGGGTGCCCTCCTCGGCCCGGCGGAGATCCGGGACCTCGCGGCGACGCTCGACGTCACCCCCACCAAGAAGCTCGGTCAGAACTTCGTGCACGACGCCAACACCGTGCGGCGCATCGTCGCCGTCGCGGGAGTGACCCCGGAGTCCCGCGTGCTCGAGGTCGGGCCGGGGCTCGGGTCGCTGACGCTCGGGCTGACCGAGACCGGCGCTCCCGTGACAGCCGTCGAGATCGACGCCCGGCTCGCAGCCCACCTCCCGACGACCGTCGCCGCCTTGCAGCCGGACGCCCGCCTGACCGTCGTGCACCAGGACGCGCTCCAGGTGTCGGCGGACGACCTGCCGGTGGCGCCGACACACCTCGTCGCGAACCTGCCGTACAACGTGTCCGTGCCGGTGCTGCTGCACCTGCTGGCCACCTTCCCGTCGCTCGTCCGGTCGCTCGTCATGGTGCAGGCGGAGGTCGGGTACCGCCTCGCCGCCGATCCGGGCAGCAAGGTCTACGGTTCACCGAGCGTCAAGGCAGCGTGGTACGGCTCCTGGCGGATCGCCGGGCAGGTGAGCCGGCAGGTGTTCTGGCCCGTGCCGAACGTCGACAGTGTGCTCGTCGGCTTCGACCGGCACGAACCGCCGGGGGACGAACAGCTGCGGTCGCGGGTGTTCACCCTGGTCGACGCGGCCTTCCAGCAGCGGCGGAAGATGCTGCGACAGGCGCTGTCCGGGGTGCTGGGCGGGAGCGCTCGTGCGTCCGAGGTCCTCGAGGCCGCCGGTGTCGCCCCGACGGCCCGCGGTGAGGAGCTCGGCGTCGACGACTTCGTGCGCCTCGGCCGGACCGTCCTCGCCGCCGCGGGCACGAGCGACTGAAGCAGACCGCGGGCTCGGAGCGTCCGACTGCCTGCGGTCGTCCGCCGGGCCGACCCATCCAGGCCGTCCGGGCGACCGGTACCCTCGTCGCATGACCGACGACGTCGTCCGCTCCCACGCGCGGGTCATCCCCGCCGACAGGGTGCTCGCCGCCACCGGCGCAGTCCCGGACGACTGGTACCGCCGCCTCGACGACGCCGACGGCCGCACGATCGGACACACGGCGATCGCCGCCTGGCTGGTGGCGCAGGGGGTCGATCCCTGGTGGGCGCAGAGCGTCGCCGTCGGCTACGGACAGTCGCGCGGCCTCCGCGTCCCCGGACAGCGTTCCGACGGCAGCTTCGCCGTCTCGGCCTCCCGGCAGGTCGACGGCGACCGGGAGGCGGTGCTCGACCGGGCGGTCGTCGTCGCGTCCGCCTCGTTCGGACACGCTCCGACCTCGGAGCGCCGGGGCGGGAAACGGCCGTCGGCACGGTGGACCGCCGCCGACCGCGAGTCGGTGCTCCTCACGGCTGAGGACGGCCCTCGCCCGGGCACCGTGCGGCTGTCGGCGACGCGTGAGCGCCTGACCGGGCCGGAACGGATGCCCGAGGCGAAGGCCGGACTCCGGGCCCTGCTCGCCGCGATCTGACGGTCTGCAGACCGGGCTCAGTGCGCGCGGTTCGCCATCATCTCGAGGATGTGCTGGTGTGTGCCGTCGCGCTCGGCCCACCGGAGCGGCTGGACGTTCTGCACGAGGATCTCCGGCGCTGCCCCGGACTCGATGAGGCTCATCACCTCGTCGGCGAACTCGGCGAGCGGCATCCCGCCGAAGTCCTCGCCGCCCATCAGGTCGGTCTGCACGGCCGGCGGTGCGAGTTCGAGGACCGAGACCGAGGTGCCGACGAGCTGCTGCCGGAGCGCCTGCGTGGACGAGTGCACGCCTGCCTTGGTGGCGTTGTAGGTCGGGGTGGCGGTGAGTGGCACGAACGCCAGGCCGGACGTCACGGTCATGATCGTCGCTGCCGGGCGGGCGAGCAGGTGCGGCAGGAACGCGTCGATGAGCCGGATCGTGCCGACGAGGTTCGTCTGGATCGTCTCGATCGCGTCCCGCATGTGGCCGGGGTCACGGAGGTCCTCGTTCCGCATGATGCCGGACATCGTCACGAGGGTGTCGAGCTCAGGGTGGGTGCCGAGGACGCTGTCGGCCGCCTGCCGGATCGAGTCGGCGTCCGCCACGTCGACCTGCACGGTGTCGAAGCCGTGCTCCTCGGACAGGGAGTCGAGGAGGGCCTGACGGCGCCCTCCGACGATGACGGTGCTGCCGGTGGCCTGCAGGCGGAGGGCGAGCGCGAGGCCGATGCCGGAGGTCGCGCCGGGGATGAAGACGGTGCTGTTCGTGGTGTCCATGAGGACCACGATGCGCCGGCCCGGCGGGTCGAACCAGAGCGCGGTCATCGGGGGACCGGCGATCCCTGGCTCCGGTCGGTGGCGCGCAGCAGACTGGGTGCATGGACCGTGCCGCCCTCGCCGACTTCCTCCGCCGTCGACGGGAGCTCCTGCGCCCGGAGGACGTCGGGATCGGGGCCGGCGCTCGCCGTCGCACCCCGGGCCTCCGTCGGGAGGAGGTCGCGGCCCTGGTCGGCATGTCGGTCGACTACTACACGCGCCTCGAACAGCAGCGCGGCCCGCAGCCCTCGGAGCAGATGGTCGCGGCGATCGCCCGTGCACTCCGGTGCTCGCTCGACGAGCGGGACCACCTCTTTCACCTCGCGGGACAGAACGCGCCGGTCCGGATGCACCGCGCGGACCACGTCGACCCGGCGATCCTGCGCGTCCTCGACCGGTTGACGGACACCCCGGCGATCGTCGTGAACCACCTCGGCGAGACGCTCGTCGAGAACGCGCTCGCGGCGGCCCTCCTCGGCACCTCGGTCGGGCTCGCCGGCAACGAGCGCTACTAGGCGTGGCGGTGGTTCGTCACGGGGACCGAACTCGCCAAGTACGCGCCGGAGCAGCACGAACGCCTGGCCCGGGTCGTGGTGGCGTCGCTCCGGGCGGCGGTCGGCCTCGCGGGGCCGGGCGACCGTCGGGCCACCGAGCTGATCGCGGAGCTGGAGCAGCGCAGCCCCGACTTCTCCCGGCTCTGGGCCCTGCACGAGGTGGCGGTCCGCTGGTCGGACAACAAGACGATCATGCAGGCCGAACTCGGGCGGATCACCGTGGACTGCCAGGTGCTGCACACGGACGACCAGGCGCAGGCGCTCCTGCTCTTCACCGCGCCACCGGGCAGCGAGGACGCGCAGAAGCTCGAGCTCCTCGGCGTCCTCGGTCAGCAGACCTTCGGGGCGCTCACCGAGTCCTGACCCCGGACGACGGCCGACGCAACTTCGCGTCACACACCTGGCAGGTGTCCGACGACCGTGCCTAGGGTGGGGCGGTGAGCACTCCGCGCGTGTACGTCATCCACGAGAACCCCGAGTGGTTCCCGCCGTTCGCCGAGGCCTTCGCGGCCGAGGGCGTCCCGGTGGAGGAGATCCTCCTGACCGAGGGGCAGATCGACCTCGCTGCCGAACCAGCGCCGGGGGTCTACTGGAGCCGCATGTCGGCGAGCTCCCACACCCGTGGGCACGAGCACAGCAAGGAGTACGCCCGGGCGCTGCTCGGCTGGCTCGAGCGTGCCGGCCGCCAGGTGGTCGGTGGCAGCCACGTCCTCGAACTCGAGGTGTCGAAGGTCGCTCAGCACGGCCTGCTCGCGGCGGCCGGTTTCGACGTGCCACGCACGTCCGCCGTGTTCGGCACGACGACCCTCAAGCAGGCCGCGGCGACCTTCACGAGCGGGCAGGACGTGCCGTTCATCACGAAGCACAACCAGGGCGGCAAGGGCCTGGGTGTCCGTCGCTTCGACTCGCTCGCCGAGTTCGACGCCTACGTGGACAGCCCCGAGTTCGAGGCCCCGGTCGACGGGATCACGCTTTTGCAGGAGTACCTGACGGCACGCGAGCCGTTCATCACGCGCGCCGAGTTCGTCGGCGGCGAGTTCGTCTACGCCGTCCGCGTGGACACGAGCGCGGGCAGCTTCGAGCTCTGCCCGGCCGACGCGTGCGAGGTCCCGCAGGTCATCGCCGGTGCGGTCTGCGAGGTGCCCGGCACGGACGCAGCGCCCGGGGCGGCCGACACCTTCACCGTCCGCACCGAGGTCACCGCCGAGCACCCGCTCGTGCAGCAGTTGCGCGGCTTCCTGGCGGAGCAGCGCATCCAAATCGCGGGCGTCGAGTTCATGGAGACCACCGACGGCCGGACCGTCGTGTACGACATCAACACGAACACGAACTACAACCCCGCGGTCGAGGCGAGCGCCCCGGTCTCCGGTCCTCGCTCCATCGCCCGCCACCTCGGCGGGCTGCTGGACGCCGAGTACGCCGCCGCGCCCGCGGCGCACGTCTGACCGGCTCCGGTCCCGACCGACCACCTCGACCACCGACCCGACCACCCGTCGGACGTCAGGCCCGGCTCGCCACCCGGGGCGAGCCTCCCGTCCGTCCGTCCCTCCTCACCACCCAAGGAACCCACCCCGTGCGATTCGGATACTGGACCCCGCTCTTCGGCGGCTGGCTGCGCAACGTCGACGACGAGCAGATGCCGGTCACGTTCGACTACGTGAAGCTCCTGGCGCAGCGCGCCGAGCGGATCGGGTTCGACCTGACCCTCGTGCCGGAGCTGAACCTCAACGACATCAAGGGCGTCGCGGCCCCGAGTCTCGAGGCGTGGGCGCTGGCAGCGGGGATCGCGGCGACCACCGAACGGCTCGAGATCATGGCCGCGATGCGCCCGGGCTACCACCTGCCCGCCGTGACGGCGAAGCAGGCGGCGACGATCGACGACATCTCCGGCGGCCGGTTCACCTTCAACGTCGTGAGCGCTTGGTGGGCGGAGGAGGCACGGCAGTACGGCGGGATCTTCTCGGAGCACGACGACCGGTACAAGCGCACGGCGGAGTTCGTCGAGATCATGAAGGGGCTGTGGCGCGAGACGCCGTACAGCTTCTCCGGCGAGTACTACGACATCGAGAACGCGCACCTCGAACCGAAGCCCCGGGTCACGCCGCGCATCTACGCCGGCGGTGAGAGCGAGGCCGGCAAGGCGAGCATCACGCACTACGCCGACGCCTACGTGACCCACGGTGGGACCGTCGACGAGCTCCGGACGAAGATCGCCGAGATGCGCCGTCGCCGCGAGGACGCCGGTCTGACGCCGTTCGAGGCGTTCGGGATGGCCGCGTACGCGATCGTCCGCGAGACCGAGGAGGAGGCGCAGGCCGAGCTGGCCCGCATCACGGACGTCCAGCACGGGAAGGCGTACGAGTCGTACCAGGACTTCATCTCGAAGTCGCAGCTCGAGCACGTGCCCTCGCTCGAGGACTACTCGGTGTCGAACCGGGGGCTCCGGCCGCAGTTCGTCGGGACGCCCGAACAGGTCGCGGCGCGCATCCGCGAGTACGAGGACGCCGGTGTCGACACCCTGCTGCTCCAGTTCTCGCCGCAGCTCGAGGAGATGGAGCGGTTCGGTGAGCAGGTGATCCCGCTCGTCCGGGCGTCGGTCCCCGCGGACCCGGCCGTTGCCGGACCGGCGTCCTGATGGCCGTCGAGGACGACTGGGCGTTCGAGACGCGCCAGATCCGCGCCGGGTTCAAGTCCGACCCGGGCTTCGGCGGGAACGTGCCGCCGATCGCGCAGACCGCCGCCTTCGTGTACCCGTCCGGCGAGGACGCGGCCGACCGGTTCCTGCTGAACGCGCCAGGGCACACGTACTCCCGGGTCAACAACCCGTCGGCCGCGGCGCTGGAGCGGCGGATCGCCGACCTCGAGGGTGGGGTCGCGGCGCTGGCGCTGGCTTCGGGGCAGGCGGCGACGTCGCTCGCGGTGCTCGGACTCGCCCGCGCCGGTGACCACGTCGTGTCGAGCGCGTCGCTGTACGGTGCCACGTACACGCTGTTCGCGTCGACGCTGAAGGACCTGGGGATCGCGTTCACCTTCGTGCAGGACCCGACCGACCTGTCCGAGTGGGCAGCGGCCGTGCGCCCGGAGACCCGCGCCTTCTTCGGGGAGTCGATCCCGAACCCGCGCGGGGACGTCCTCGACTTCGCCGGGGTGGCCGGGGTCGCGCACGAGGCCGGTGTCCCGCTCATCGTCGACAACACCATCGCGACGCCGTACCTGGTCCGGCCCATCGAGCACGGAGCGGACATCGTCGTGCACTCGGCGACGAAGTACCTGGCCGGGCACGGCAGCGCGATCGCAGGGTTGATCGTCGACAGCGGGAACTTCGACTGGGCCGCACACCCGGAGCAGTACCCGCAGCTGACGACGACCGAGCACTCCGGCTTCGCCGGGACGAACTTCGCCGAGAAGTTCGGCCGCCGGGCGTTCATCCAGCGCACCCGCTCGAAGCTCTCCGCCGACCTCGGTCCGGCGATCGCGCCGTTCAACGCGTTCCTGGTGCTGCAGGGCATCCAGACGCTGTCGCTCCGGATGGACCGGCACGTGTCGAACGCGGCGACGGTGGCGTCCTGGCTCGACGCGCACGACCAGGTCGAACACGTGCACTACGCCGGGCTGCCGAGCTCCCCGTGGCACCACCTGCAGCAGCGGTACGTGCCGAAGGGGCCGTCGAGCGTGCTCGCGTTCGACCTCGCCGGTGGGGTCGAGGCCGGGCGGCGGTTCGTGGCCGCGCTGGAGCTCTTCGACCACGTGTCGAACATCGGCGACGTCCGGTCCCTGGTCGTGCACCCGGCGTCGACCACGCACGTGCAGATGACGCCGTCGGAGCGGGCGGCGGCCGGGGTCGGCGAGGGCCTGATCCGGCTGTCGATCGGCCTGGAGCACGTCGACGACGTCATCGCCGACCTGGAGCGCGGCTTCGCCGCTGCGGTCTGAGCGGACGGACGCCAGGTCCTGGCCGGTCCGGTGCGCGCCTCCCGTCCCGCACGTGCGGCGGGTGTACCGGCGGGACGGGGATAGGTTGGGGACATGACGTCGACGCCTGCTCCGGATCGGGTGCGGACCCGCGCGCCGGGCAAGATCAACGTCCACCTGTCGGTCGGCGCGCTGCAGGACGACGGGTACCACGACATCGCGACCGCGTACCAGGCGGTGTCCCTGTACGAGGACGTGACCGCCGAGCGCGCCGATGACTTCTCGGTCCGTTTCACCGGTCCGATCGACACGTCCTCGGTGCCGACGGACGACACGAACCTCGCGCTCCGTGCCGCGCGACTGGTGGCGAAGACCGCCGGACACCGCGGTGGCGTCCGTCTGACGATCGACAAGCAGGTGCCGGTCGCCGGTGGGATGGGCGGCGGCTCGGCGGACGCCGCCGCGACGCTGCTCGCGGTGGACACCCTGTGGGGGACCGGTCTCGGCCGGGACGAACTGCTCCGGCTCGCCGCCGAACTCGGGGCCGACGTGCCGTTCGCCTTCGCGGGCGGGACCGCGGTCGGGACCGGACGAGGCGACGAGCTCAGTCCGGCGCTCGCGAAGGGGGAGTTCCACTGGGTGCTCGCGCTGAGCGAGACCGGACTCTCCACACCTGCGGTCTACCGCGCGCTCGACGAGCACCGGGAGCGCTACCGGGCCGACATCTCCCCGGCGCCGCGCACCCCGGTGGTCGAGGCGCACGTGCTCCAGGCACTCCGGGCGGGAGACGCCGGACTCCTGGCCGAGAACCTGCACAACGACCTGCAGGCACCGGCGATGCGGCTGCAGCCCGGGCTCGCCGACACGCTCGAGCTCGGGGAGCGCTCCGGCGCCCTGGCCGGTCTCGTGTCCGGCAGCGGACCCACGGTGGCCTTCCTGGTGCCGGACCGTGACGCAGCGCTCGAGGTGCAGGTGGCGCTCAGCGCGTCCGGGCTCGTGGCGCTCCGGGCGACCGGTCCGGTGCACGGCGCCCGCGTCCTGCACTGAGCTGACGACCTGACCTGACCTGACTCGACCGGGTACGACGTCGGCGCGGCCGGTGCCGACGCCGACGCCGGTCCGAGCGTCAGGAGCGGACGAACTCGGTCATGATGACCTTGCCGGTCTGCCAGTTCTGCACGGCCTCGAACCCCTGCTCCTCGAGCACCGCCTTGACCTCGGGCCGGATGGTGCGCGAGGTGCCGCCGACGTACCAGACCGTGTCGATGTCGCCGAGCCGGGACGGGATCGTCGTCGCCAGGTCACCGTTCGTGTTCCAGAGGACACCCTCGTCGGCTCCGTCCGTGCCGACGGCGAGGTCGGTCAGTCCGGCGAACGCGTCCGGGTACGACACCCGGATGATCTCGGCGGTCGTGCTCGGGTGGCGGTAGACGCTGCCGAACACGACACCTTCGTTCGCGCTCGGTCGTGCGGCACGTTCCGCGCTGATGATCGAGGCGGCGTGCGCCCACGTCGACGCCTGCTTCGCCTCGGGGCCCTTCACGGTGACGGCGGTGGGCACCGACAGGACCACCAGCACCGCGACCGCGGCAGCGAGCAGCGCCTTCGGCCGGATCGTGGTGAGGGCGAGGGCCACGAGGACCGCGACGAACGGCAGGCTGAGCGTGGCGTACTTCGGCGAGTACAGGCGTTCGCCGAGCGCCGTCGCGACGAGGAGCGCCGCGGTCGGGACGACGACGAGCGGCAGCGCGACCCGGACCGTCTGCGCCCGGAACAGTGCCCGCACGGACGGGACCCGCTGACGCACCCGGACGTGGGCGACGCCGACACCGGCGGCCATGAGCGCCCAGATGACCGCGGCGTACGGGTCCGAGGCGCCGAACCACGCGGTCGAGAAGACCTGCCCGAAGGTGTCGCGGCTGATGTCCTTGATCCAACCGACCTGTTTCGCCTGGGACGACACGACGAGCACGAACGGGGCGACGACGACCGCTGCGGCACCTGCGGCGACGGTCCAGCGCACGAGGACCCGAGAGCTCACGAGCACCGGCCCGGGCGTCCGTCCGGCGCGGGTCACGGTCGCCGTCCGCAGCGCGTGCCGCTCGGCCAGGAGGGTCCAGGCGAGCGCGACCGCGTGGGCGACGACCGCGAGCGCGAGGTAGACGTTGAACACCACGGCGACGACGGCGAGGACCCCGTAGGCGGTCCACCATCCCGTGGCGGAACCCGTCCGGGTCCGTCGCAGGGCCGTCATGCCGACGAGCGTCAGGCAGACCGACAGGGTGGTGATCGTGGCGTAGGGACGTCCCTCGGTTCCCGCCCACTGCACGCGGGGGAGAAGCAGGAACACGATGCCCGCGGTGATGCCGAGGCGTCGTCCGCCCAGGCGCCGACCGAGGGCGACGACGAGACCCGCGGCGACCCCGACGGCGAGGGCACTCGGCAGCCGGAGGGTGAAGGGCGTGTACCCGACGAGCCAGAACCAGGCGTGCATCAGGGCGTAGTACAGGCCGTGCACGGCGTCGACGGTGTGCAGCTCCGCCCAGAGCTGCGGCCAGGACCGCTGCGCGCTGGTGACGGTCGCCGCCTCGTCGTACCAGAGGGACGGGACCCACGAGAAGGCCGCCGCGACGACGACGCCGAGCGCGCCGATGGTGAGTTCCGGGGTCCGCACGGCCGCGGCCACGGCGGCCACCACGGTACCGCGCACACCGGCGCGGACCGGTGCCCGGCGGACCGCGTGCGGGACGCCGATGCTGCCGGTACGGGGGGAACTCACGCCCAGCACGGTACCGAGCGCCGCTGGGCGGGAACCCGGTGTCCGACGCCGCAGGCGGTGAGTGTCCACATGCCGTGGTCTGCCGCTGCCCGGTTAGGGTCGTCGTCATGACGCAGCTCCGCATCCGTGACGCCGCGACCTACCTGGGCGTCAGCGACGACACCGTGCGCCGGCTCGTCGAGGGTGGCACCTTCAGCCGCGGGACGGACCCGACCGGCCGGGCGGTGGTCGACGGGCGGGAACTCGCCGAGTACGCCTCGTCGCGTGGCGACCAGCTCGCCGACCCGTCCGGGGTCCGGAGCTCGGCCCGCAACCGGTTCGTCGGCATCGTCACGGACCTCGTCGTCGACACCGTGATGGCCCAGGTCGAGCTGCAGTGCGGGCCGCACCGGGTCGTGTCGCTGATGAGCGCCGAAGCGGTCCGCGAGCTGGGTCTCGAGGTCGGGTCCGTCGCGGTCGCGTCGGTCAAGGCCACGATGGTGACGGTCGAGACGCCGGGAGCGGAGACCGACGCATGAGCACGACACCGGACACGAGCAGTTCCGTCAGCACCGCACGGCGTCGCCTCGGATCCCGGACGGCGGCGCTCGCCGGAGCCGGGCCGGACGTCCTGGGGCGACTCGGCCGGGCCCGGGTGCTCGTCGTGGGAGCCGGCGGGCTCGGCGCGCCCGTCATCGCCTACCTGGCCGGCAGTGGGCTCGGCCGCCTGACGATCGTGGACGACGACGTCGTGGACGGCTCGAACCTGGCCCGGCAGACCCTCTTCACCGGCGACGACGTCGGCACCGCGAAGGCCGAGGTCGCCGCCGCCCGTGCCCGCGCCGTCGACCGCGAGCTCGAGGTCGTCGCGCTCGTCGAGCGCTTCCGTCCCGAGCACGTCGCCGGCCACGACGTCGTGGTGGACGCCGCGGACGCCGTCGACGTCACCCGCGCGGTCTCCGACGCCTGTGCCCCGCTCGGCATCCCGTTCGTCTGGGGCACCGTGCTGTCCTACGACGGACAGGTGTCGGTGTTCCGGGACGCCGGCGCGGACGGGGTCGACTTCCACGACCTGCACCCGGAGGTCCTGCCGGACGAGGGGTCCTGCGCGGTCGACGGGGTCCTCCCGGCGCTGTGCGGCGCGGTCGGCTCGGTCATGGCCGCGCAGGTGACCGCCCTCGTCGCCGGGCTCGGCGAGCCACTGCTCGGTCGCCTCCTCACGGTCGACGCCCGGCGGTGGCGGTGGACCGAGAGCCCGATCCGACGCGGGCCGGCGTCGCGGCGACCCGCGGGCCTGGCGGTGGCAGGAGCCGACGCGACCGCGCCCCGTGCCCCGCGGATCGCCCCGGCGGCGCTCGCCGCACGCCTCGCCGACCCCGGTGACCCCGTGACCGTCGTGGACGTCCGCAGCCCGGCGGAGTGGGCGACGGGCGTCATCGCCGGCTCGGTACACCCGGACGCGGTGCCCGCCGACGCGGAGGTCGTGGTCACGTGTGCCCGAGGGCCACGCGCCGACGCGTGGGCACGGACCGCCGGGAGGCCCGTGACGGTCCTCGACGGCGGGGTCGACGCATGGCGGCGCGAAGGCCTCCCGCTGACGCTCGAGTGACGAGCACGATCCGCTCCTGCGGGTAGGATCGGCCACCGACGCCGCAACTGCGGCAGGACGGAGTCGGATCGATGTCACCGAACCGCTCGTCACGTCTCCGTCGGGCCGCGCGGCCGAGCGCGGTGCTCGCCGCGGCCGTCCTGCTCACGCTGGTGTCGGCCGGCTGCGCGGGCCACCCCGCGTCGCCGGCGTCGACCTCCGGCACGGGGGAGCGGGGCGCGTCCGGGTCGATCACGGTGTTCGCCGCCGCCTCGCTCCAGCGGACCTTCACGACCCTGGGGCGCGACTTCGAGCGGGAGCACCCGGGCACGACGGTGACGTTCTCGTTCGCGGGTTCGAGCGACCTCGTCTCGCAGATCCGGAACGGTGCCCCCGCTGACGTCCTCGCCTCGGCCGACCGGGCCACGACGGAGCAGCTCGGCGCCGACGTCGTCGCCGGGTCCCCGCGGGACTTCGCCACGAACACCCTCGAGATCGCCGTCGCCACGGGCAACCCGCTCGACGTCGCCGATCTCGAGGACCTGACGGCACCGGACGTGCAGCTCGTCACGTGTGCGGCACCCGTGCCCTGCGGTGCCGCGACCGCCGCGGTCGAACGGTCGAGCGGGGTCGACCTGCACCCGGTGAGCGAGGAGCAGTCCGTGACGGACGTCCTCGGCAAGGTGACCTCGGGCCAGGCCGACGCCGGCATCGTGTACCGGACGGACGTGCAGGGGGCGGACGGCGCTGTCGAGGGCGTCCCGTTCGCGGCCGCCGACGACGCGGTGAACACCTACCCGATCAGCGTCCTGCGGGATGCCGCCGACCCGGAGCTCGCGCGGGCGTTCACCGCGTACGTGCTGTCGACGTCCGGTCAGCGCGTGCTCGCCGCGGCCGGCTTCGGGGAGCCCTGATCGACGTGCCCGGCAGCACCACCCCCCGCAGCGTCCGCGTCCGCCGCGCTCCCGTCCCCTGGTGGTTGCCGGTGCCGGCCGTGCTCGGCGGCCTGTTCGTCGTCGTCCCGGTGCTCGCCATGGTCGGCCGTGTCGAGTGGGGGTCGTTCCTCGCGCTCGTCACGTCGCCCGCGTCGCGGACCGCCCTCGGTCTCAGCCTGGGCACCGCGGCGGCGGCGACCGGAGCGGCGTTCCTCCTCGGATACCCCCTCGCGGTGCTCTTCGCCCGGTCCCGGTCGCGGTGGACCGGCGTGGCACGGGCGGTCGTGCTGTTGCCCCTCGTCCTGCCGCCCGTCGTCGGTGGCCTCGCGCTCCTGGCCGCGTTCGGGCGGCTCGGCGTGCTCGGCGCGTTCCTCGACGAGCACGGGCTGCGGATCGCGTTCACCACGGCGGCGGTCGTCATCGCGCAGACGTTCGTCGCGATGCCGTTCCTGGTGTCCGCGGTCGAGGGCGCGCTCCGCGTCGAGGGGGACCGGTACGAGCGGGTCGCCGCGACGCTCGGCGCGGGGCCGACCCGCACGTTCCTCACCGTCACGACCCCGCGGGTGCTGCCGGGCATCCTGTCCGGTCTGGTGCTCTGCTTCGCCCGGGCGCTCGGCGAGTTCGGGGCGACGCTCACCTTCGCCGGTAGTCTGCAGGGCGTCACCCGCACCCTCCCGCTCGAGGTGTACCTGCAGCGCGAGGTGGATCCGGACACGGCGGTCGCGCTCGCCCTGGTGCTCGTGGTCGTCGCGGTGCTCGTGATCGGCGTCGCCTCGGTCCGGACGCGCGCGGTGACCCCGTGAGCACTGCCGTCGCCGGCGTCGTCGCCCACGTCGTCCGCCACGACCGCGACGTCGACGTCGCCCTCACCGTCGGCCCTGCCGAGTGCGTCGCCCTCATCGGCGCGAACGGCGCGGGCAAGTCGACGGTCCTCGACGCGATCGCGGGCCTCCTGCCGCTCGACGGCGGCGAGGTCCGTTCCGGTGACCGCCTCCTCGCCAGCCGCGGCCGCAGCGTCCCGGCACATCACCGCCGCGTCGGTCTCGTGGCCCAGCGCCCCGACCTGTTCCCGCACCTCTCCGTCCTCGCGAACGTCGGCTTCGGTCCGCGAGCGACGGGACGCTCCGGACGCCAGGCCCGCCTGACGGCCCACCGCGCGCTGGCCGCCGTCGGGGTGGCCGACCTGGCCGACCGCGCGCCCGGGACGCTCTCGGGCGGGCAGGCGCAGCGCGTCGCGATCGCCAGGGCACTGGCCGCCGACCCGGCCGTCGTGCTCCTCGACGAACCGACCTCGGCGCTCGACGTCGGGGCACGCGAGGACGTCCGCGCCGCCCTCCGGACCGCCGTGTCCGGTCGGCCGAGCGTCCTCGTGACGCACGACCCGGTCGAGGTGATGGCCCTCGCCGACCGGGTCGTCGTGCTCGAGCACGGCCGGGTGGTGGAGTCCGGCACCCCCACCGACGTGCTGGCACGTCCGCGGAGCGCGTTCGCGGCGACGTTCTCGGGCCTCGTCGTGCTGCACGGCGTCGCGACGGCGGACGGGCTCGTGCTCGACGCGGGCGACGGCGGGGGCGCGTTGGTGTCGGCGACGCACGGTGTGCCTCCCGGCCGTCCGGTCTCGGTCGCCTACCACCCGACGGCCGCCGTCGTCACGCGGATCGACGACGGCGCCGGCTGCGACGGGGCCGACCGCGACGGGGCCGACCGCGACCGGGCCGTCGACCAGGGTCGCGGCTTGCACCGGACCGTGCGCGCCCTCGAGCCCGGGAACGGTCTGGTCCGGCTGCGCGCCGGGGACGTCTCGGCGGACCTGACGCTCGCCGCGGTCGCGGCACTCGAGGTGACCGCCGGTGCGACCGTGCGCGTGCAGGTCCCGCCCGCCGAGCTCACCGTCTGGGAGCGCTGAGCCCGGTGCCGGTCAGCCGCCGGCGAACGGCGGCATCACGTCGACGAGGCCGACCCCGGCGAGCGACGTCGCACGGTCGCGGGTGGTGACCCCGTCGACGAGGTACGAGCACCGCTCCTGCAGCGCCGCCCAACGCGCCGGGTCGGCGGGGGTCACCTGTCGCAGGGCGTCGTCGAGCGAGTCCGCCGTGACGGTCGTCTCGTCGAGGCCGACGGCGGCCCGGGCGGCGGCGAAGAAGCGCAGCGTCGTCATGTCCTCATCCTCCGATCGCGCTCATGCCCCGCGTCGGGTGCACGAGGCCGTCGGTGTCGTCGCCGTGGTCACGGGGTTTCGCCCACATCGCGCGGCGCCACCGGTCGAGGACGTCGGCGTCGTCGGCTCCGGCGCGCAGGGGGCCGAGCAGGTCGGTCTCGTCGTCCGAGAACAGGCAGCTCCGGACGTGGCCGTCCGCGGTGAGCCGGGTGCGGGTGCAGTCACCGCAGAACGACTCGGTGACGCTCGCGATGACGCCGACCGTGCCGAGGTCCGCGCCCGTCGCCCGCGACCGCACCCGGTACCGCTCGGCCGGGGCGCCGTTCCGCGGGGCCTCGTCGGGCGTCAGGACGTACTCGGCGCCGAGCAGCTCGCGGATCTGCACGGCAGTGATCATCGTCGTGGCGTCCCAGGCGTGGCCGGGGTCGAGCGGCATCTGCTCGATGAACCGCAGCTCGTGGCCGCGTTCCAGGCACCACGCGAGCAGGTCCGTCGCCAGGTGGTCGTTCACCCCGCGCAGCAGGACCGCGTTGATCTTCACGCCGAGGCCGGCGTCCGCGGCGGCGGCGATGCCCTCGAGGACGCGGTCGAGGAACGGACGGCGGGTCACCTCGGCGAAGACGTCCGGGTCGACGGTGTCGAGTGAGACGTTCAGCCGGTGCAGACCGGCGGCGCGCAGGGCGGCGGCGCGCCCGGCGAGTCCGATCGCGTTCGTGGTGAGCGACAGCTCGAGGTCGGGGTGGGCGGCCGCGCACCGGGCGACCACGTCGACCAGGTCCTTGCGGAGCAGCGGTTCACCGCCGGTGAAGCGGACCTTGCGGATGCCGAGCTCCCGCGCACCGAGGCCGACGAGCCGGGCGATCTCGTCCGCCGACATGAGGGCGGCGTCGGGCGCGAAGGGGAGCCCCTCGGCCGGCATGCAGTACGTGCAGCGGAGGTTGCAGCGCTCGGTCAGGGACACCCGCAGGTCGACGGCGTGCCGACCGAACCGGTCGACGAGGCCCGGGTCACCCTCGGGCCGTGGCGGGATGCCCGGACGTCCGGTGTCCAGAGGGTGCTGCGGCGCGTCCACCGACCCGGCGCGCACGCGGCTCAGCAGACCCGTCGAGGGGAGCATCTGAGCCGGCATGTCGTCAGGATACGTCGCGAGGACCGTGCCGCTGGTCCAGGGCGGCGGCGGTCCGGGTCGCCGGGCTCCGGCCGAGCAGCCGGTCCCGCCACCGCAGCCAGTCCTCGCGGCGGGTGCGCACCAGGGTCACGACGAGCACGACGGCGATCGCCGCGAGCAGCCACCACCGGTAGGCGACCACCGACGGCCACACCCCGCGCAGCGCGATCGCGAGCGTCAGGGACAGCCACTCCCACCGGCCGGAGAGCACCACGAACGGGATGAGCAGCAGCGCGTACCAGGGGTAGCGCGGGGTCACCGCGAGGAAGGTCACGCCGATCATGAACACCTGGCCGGACCACGGGTTCGCGGGGTCGGACAGTCGCCAGGCGATGACCGCGGTGACGAGGACGATCAGCCCCACCGCGATCGTCGCCGCGTCGCCGGGCAGGACCTCCGCCACCAGCGCGAAGCGCGATCCGTCCTCGTAGCCCTCCTCCGACAGGTAGCCCGGCAGGTACCCGAGCACCTTCGGCCCGGTCGAGAGCACGTACGGCACGTAGAGCAGCCCGAACACGGCGATGCCGACCGGGATCGCCCACCAGCTCCGCCACCGGCCGAGCAGCGCCGGGTAGACGATCGCCGGGATGAGTTTCGTCGCGGTCGCGGCACCGAGCGCGATGCCACCCCAGATCGGCCGGCCGAACGCGACGAGCACGGCACCCGCGGTGGCGAGGGCCGCCCCGACGACGTCGACGTGCGAGTTCGTCACGGCCTCGGCGGCGACGAGTGGCGACCAGGCCCACAGCGCCGCCCACCAGGTCGGACGGCCGATGCGGCGCAGGACGACGAGCAGACCGACGGTCACACCGAGCGAGACGAGCAGTCCGGCGACCTGGAACGGCATGTACTGCGCCGTGACGGGGACGAAGACCCGCACCAGCGCGAACCACAGCTCGGCCATCGGCGGGTAGATCGTCGGCACGTCCGGACGGTTGAGCGCCGTGCAGTGGCCGAGTGCGCCGTCGCCGAGGCCGCGGTACCGCGGCTCGAGGGGCTTGCACGTGCCGTCGACCTTGTCCGGGAAGAGCCAGTCCGGGCGCAGACCTGCCAAGGCCTCGGACTGCGGCGTGTGGGCGTACGGGGACACCCCCGCGTGCTGCACGATGCCGTCCCAGGCGTAGCGTGCGGAGTCGGTGCTCGTGTTCGGCGGTCCGACGAGGGCCGCGATCCCGACCACGACCGCGCCACCGAGGACGACCCGCGTCACGAGGTGCGGCGGCACGAACCTGAGTGCGAGCACCGAGCCCGCGAAGACGGTCCAAGCGATGAGCGTCCACGCGACGAATGGAGAGCGATGACCCTCCCGGAGGAAGCCGAGATGCGTGACACCCACCGCGATGACGACCGCGAGCGCCAGCACGCCGACGACGGCGAGCGCGGTGCTGACCAGCGCGGTACGGGGCAGCCGGCGGCCGGGGCGCAGTCGTTCGCTCATGGTCCGTCGAGGCTAGCGGGCGTGCAGCGCGTGCTGCTGGACGCCCGCGCCGCGATGGCGTCGCCGAACCGCACCGCGCGGTCGGCCGTCGTCACCGGGCGGCTGCTCGGGATCGCGTTCCTGGTGTGCTTCGTCACCGGCGTGTACAGCCACCTGCTGCAGGAACCGCTCGGGTGGATGCGGTTCCCGACCCGGCCCGTGCAGCTCTACCAGGTGACGCAGGGGCTGCACGTCACCGCGGGCATCGCCGCGATCCCACTGCTGCTCGCCAAGCTCAACGTCGTCATGCCTGCGCTGGTCCAGACCCCGCCGGTCCGGAACGCGCTGCACCTGCTCGAACGGCTCTCGATCGCGGTGTTCGTGGCCGCGGCGCTCATCCAGGTCGTCACGGGCCTGCTCAACACGTTCCAGTGGTACCCGTGGCCGTTCCCGTTCCGGCAGGTCCACAACGCCCTCGCCTACGTCATCATCGGGTCGCTCGCGGTGCACATCGGCACGAAGCTCCGCATCATCACGCGGTACTGGCGGCAACGGGACTCGGTCGACGGACACGGCCGCTTCGTCGTGGACCGGGCGGTGGGCAGCGAACTGCCGGACCCCGGCCGGGAGGCCCGTCCCGAATCCGTCTCGGCCCCGCGCGGGTTCGTCGGTCGCCTCCACCGCTGGATCGACGGCGCCCCGTCGGCCGCCGGCACCGGGCCCGACCGGGCTGCGCCGGACCGTGGGACCGAGGCCGTCCCGGTCCGGACCGACGGGGCGGACGCGGACCGGGCCTCCCGTCCGGGGTCGGGGTCGGGGTCGGGATCGGGGTCGACGCGACCCGACGACCGTGCGGCCGCAGCCGACGGAGCGCGGCAGCGCGTCGCCCGACGGGGGTTCATCGCGGGCGTCACGGCCGCGACCGCCGGGGTCGTCGTCCTCACGGCCGGCCAGTCGTCGGTGCTCGCCGAGCCGTTCAACGTCTTCGCTCCCCGGAAGCGGCACATCGGCCAGAACGGGCTGCCGGTGAACCGGACGGCCCGCGCCGCCGGGGTCCTCGCCACCGCGACGGCCGCCGACTGGGCGCTGACGGTCGCCGGCCCGGCCGTCAGCCGGACGTTCTCGCGCGCCGAACTGGTCGCCCTCGGCCAGGCCGAGGCCCGCCTGCCGATCTCGTGCGTGGAGGGATGGAGCCAGATGGCGTCGTGGAAGGGCGTACGGATGCGTGACCTGCTCGCGGCGGTGCAGTCCGGACCGGACGTGCACGTGCGGGTGACGAGTCTGGAGCGGAACGGCAGCTACCGGGTGATGGAGATGGGCCCCGAGTACACGGCCGACCCGACCACACTGGTGGCCCTCGAACTCAACGGCGAGAAGCTCGACCTGGAGCACGGGTTCCCGGCGCGCATCATCGCCCCCGGACGTCCCGGCGTCCTGCAGACGAAGTGGATCGAGCGGATCGAGGTCATCCAGTGAGCGCCACCGACACCGGCCATCGCGTCCGGACCACCCAGGTCGTGCTCGTCGTGCTCGGCGTGCTCGTCATGGCGTTCGGCGCGTGGGTGCTGCTGACCTCGGTGCGGCCGAACCGCATCGGCGGGCTCGTCGTCTGGCTGCTCGCCGCGGTGGTGCTGCACGACGCCGTCCTGTCCCCGTTCGTGCTGGCCGTCGGCGCCGGACTCCGGCGGGCGGGACGGGCGCTGCGCGTCTGGGTGCTCGTCGTCGTCCAGGCCGCGGTCGTGCTCGGGAGCGTCCTCGCCCTGGTCGTCGTGCCGGAGATCGTCGCGAAGTCCGAGGGGACGAAGAACCCGACGGTCCTGCCGTTCGACTACACGGCGCGGTTGCTCGTCGTCGAGGGCGTGCTCGTCGCCGTCGTGGTGGCCGCGCTGGTGGTCGGGGCGGTGACGGCTCGGCGTCGGGCGGACCGACCTGTGGTTGCAGCGACAACCTCTCCGTAGGATGGACCCGTGACCGACGACACGCCCTGGCTCTCCCGCGAGCAGCTTCGTGCCTGGATGGGCTTCGTCGCCGTGATGGAGCTGCTGCCCGCGGCACTCGACCAGCAGCTCCAGCGGGATGCCGACCTGACGCTCTTCGACTACATGGTCATCGCGATGCTGTCCGAGCGGGAGTCGCGGACCCTGCGGATGTCGGTCCTCGCCTCGGCCACGAACGCGTCCCTCCCGAGGCTGTCGCACGTCGTGTCCCGCCTCGAGAAGCGCGGACTCGTCGCCCGGTGCCCGTCCTCCGAGGACCGCCGTGCCACCGACGTCCGGCTCACCGACGCCGGGTTCGACCACATCGTCGCCGCCGCGCCGGACCACGTCCGGACCGCCCGTCGGCTGGTGATCGACGCGCTCACCGACGAGCAGGTGGCCGAACTCGACACGATCTCCCGGGTGCTCCTGACCCGCGTCGATCCCGACGGGCGTTTCGCTGCCGTCAGCAACATGCCCGGACGTGACCGTGACGACGAGACCGGGCCGTCCTGCGACGACGTGGTCTCCGACACGGCGATGTGCGAGGCACGGTTGACCGGCACCGCCGACGACTCCTTCCCCGGCACCGTCGACGGCATCGGGTACCGCGCGGCCACCGCCGACGACGTGCCCCTGCTCCGGCGGGCGACCCTCGACGCGATGAACTGGTCGGGGGAGCGGTTCGCCGACGCCGACCTCGACCGGCCCGAGTTCGCCCACTACTTCGACGTGTTCGACCCCGACCGGCCCGACGGCCCCGACCTCGGAGTCGTGGCGACCGACGACCAGGGACCGATCGGCGTCGCGTGGGCGGTGCACCTGCCCGCCGAGGACCCCGGGTACGGGTTCGTCGGCGAGGACGTGCCCGAACTCACCCTCGCCCTCGATGCCCGGGCACGCGGCCGCGGGATCGGCTCGGCGCTGCTCACCCGGCTCGTCGCCGCGGCGCGGGACGCCGGGTGGCCCGGGATGAGCCTGAGCGTCGAGGACGGCAACACCGGCGCGCGCATCCTCTACGAACGAGCGGGGTTCCGGACCGTCGGACGGAACGGCGACTCGGACACGATGCAGCTCGTCCTCTGAGCGGCGGACCGGGCACCGCGCGCCGATAGGCTCGCCGGTATGAGCCAGGCCGCCGACTCCCCGTCCGAGACCTACAGCTACCTCGGACCGGCCGGGACCTTCACCGAGGCGGCGCTCAAGCTCGTCGAGGCCGCCGCCGGCAAGCCCTGGCGCAGCGTCAACAACGTCGGTGAGGCGCTCGACGACGTCGTGACCGGCCGCTCGGTCGGCGCCGTGATCGCGATCGAGAACAGCGTCGACGGCGGGGTCAGCGCCACGCAGGACGCCCTCGCCCGGATCCCCGGCGTGCGGATCGTGGGGGAGTACCTCGTCCCCGTCGACTTCGTGCTCGTCGCCCGACCCGGCACGTCGCTGGCGGACGTCCGCACCGTGAACGCGCACCCCGTCGCCTACGCCCAGACGCACCACTGGCTCGAGGCGAACCTGCCGGGACACGGGCACATCCCGGCCTCGTCGAACGTCGCCGCGGCGGCCGTGCTCCTCGACGACCACCCGACCGCGGACGCCGCCGTCGCCCCGCCCGGCATCACGGACCACTACGACCTCGCCGTGCTCGCGGACTCGATCGGCGACAACGCGAGCGCCGTCACGCGGTTCGTGCTCGTCTCGAAGACGCTGGCGATCCCGCCGCGGACCGGGTCCGACAAGACGAGCGTCATCGTCGAACTGCCCGCGGACCACCCCGGCGCCCTCGTCGACATGCTCGAGCAGTTCGCCACCCGGGGCATCAACATGGGGCTGCTGTCCTCGCGGCCGATCGGGGACGAGCTCGGTCGCTACCGGTTCGTCATCGACCTGGACGGCCACGTGCGTGACGAACGCGTCGCGGACGCCCTGCTCGGTCTCCGCCGGTTCAGCCCGCGCGTGACGTTCCTCGGCTCGTACCCGCGGGCGGACGGCCTGCGCTCCGAGGTGTCACCCCGCTACTCCGACCAGGCGTTCGTCGAGGCGCGCGACTGGCTGCGCGCGATCGTGAGCGGGGAGCCGGACGCGGGCTGAGCCTCCCGTCCGGCACCCCCGCCCGTGGTCAGCGGCGGCGGGTCGCCCGCGTCTGGTCCTCCGGACCGGCCACGCGGACCGTCAGGCCGCCCGCGTCGATCTTCGCCCGGAAGGCCCGGACCTCGCCCACCGGGTCGCCGTCGATCTCGAACTCGTCCGGGCGCTCGAGACGCGCGGTGAACTCCTCGCCGCGCAGGTAGCGCAGGGGACGTTCGTCGCGGGTCTTCGTGACGATGGTCTTGCCGATCTCGGTCTTGCCGAGCGCGGAGCGTCGGAAACGACGGAGGATCGCGTTCTCCCAGAACACGCGGGCCCCGATCCGGACCCAGCCGAAGAACCCGTGCGGACGCATCACGACGACGTCGAAGTACCCGTCGTCGATCTCGGCGTCCGGCAGCAGGGTCGCGCCGGCCTGGAGCATGCCGCAGTTGCCGACGATGAGGGAGTGGGCGCGGACGGACCGCGTGCTCTGGCCGTCCAGGCGGTAGCGGAACTCGAAGGCGTCGGCGTCCCGCAGCGACCGGACCAGCGAGTCGACGTAGGCGAGCCAACCCACCTTCTTCTTCAGGTCGTCGTTCGTGTTCACGAGCATGCGGGCGTCGAGCCCGAGACCGGCCATCACGAGGAAGCCGAACTGCTCACGGGAGCCGTCCGGACGCTCGACGTGCACCGTGCCGATGTCGATTTTGCGGTCCTCGCCGTGGAAGATCGTGTGCGCGCTCGCCCCGAGGTCGTCGATCGGCGCGGGGATGTTGCGCGCGAGCAGGTTGCCCGTGCCGCTCGGCAGCAGGGCGAGCGCGGCGTCCGAGCCGTGCACGACCTCGGCGACCGCGCGGACGGTGCCGTCACCACCGGCCGCGGCGATGACGTCGGCACCGGCTTCCAGGGCCTCGCGCGCCATGCCGCCGCCCGGGTCCTCCTCGCTCGTGGCGTACCACTTCGTCTCCGCCCAGCCGGCCTCGCGCTGGTACCGGTTCACGGTGCGCTTCAGGGTCGGCAGGTGGACCTTGACGGGGTTGTAGATGACTGCGGCGGTGCGCTGCTCGGTGGCGAGGGCGTCCTCCGGCACAGGGGTGGCATCCGAGGGCGTCGACATGGCCACAACGCTACCGGGCACCGGCTGCGCGGTCCGGAACAACCGTGATGCGGTGTGACTCCACACCGCAGGGTCCGGACCGACGCGGCAGCGGCGGGCCGGCCGCGTCGACGGCGACCGGCGCGACCGGACGCACCACGGGCCTCCCGTCGGGCCGTTCACCGGTCGGCCATGCCCGGCTCGCTAAGCTGGGCCGGTGATCGACCCCCAGCTGTTGCGCGACGACCCGGACCTCATCAAGGCCTCGCAGGCGGCGCGCGGCGCCTCCGTCGACGTCGTCGACCAGGCCGTCGCCGCCGACTCCGCCCGACGCAGTGCCATCACCTCGTTCGAAGCGCTCCGCGCCGAGCAGAACGCGTTCGGCAAGACCGTGGCGAAGGCCCCGAAGGACGAGAAGGCCGCGCTCGTGCAGCAGGCGCAGGCGCTCGCCGCGAAGGTGAAGGAGGCGCAGGCCTCGGTCACCGCCGCCGAGGACACCTTCAACTCCGTCGTCCGTGCCATCCCCAACGTCGTGCTGCCGGACGTGCCCGCCGGTGGCGAGGACGACTTCGTCACCCTCCGCACCGTCGGCGCGAAGCCGGAGTTCACCTTCGAGCCGAAGGACCACGCGGACCTCGGCGAGTCCCTCGGCATCATCGACATCGCCCGCGGCGTCAAGGTGTCCGGATCGCGGTTCTACTTCCTCAAGGGGATGGGGGCCCGGCTCGAGATCGCGCTCATGTCACTCGGCCTCGACCGCGCCGTCGCGCACGGGTTCGAGCCCCTGATCACCCCGACGCTCGTGCGCCCCGAGACGATGGCCGGCACCGGCTTCCTCGGCGAGCACGCTGCCGAGGTCTACCGGCTCGAGGCCGACGACCTGTACCTGACCGGCACGAGCGAGGTCGCCCTGGCCGGCTACCACGCCGACGAGATCCTGCAGTTCCCGTCCGAGGACGACCAGGCCCTCCGCTACGCCGGCTGGTCGACCTGCTACCGGCGCGAGGCCGGGTCGGCGGGCAAGGACAACCGCGGCATCCTCCGCGTGCACCAGTTCAACAAGCTCGAGATGTTCGCCTACGTCCACCCCGACCGGGCCGACGCCGAGCACCAGCGGCTCGTGTCGTACCAGGAGTCGATGCTGCAGGACCTCGGGCTGCACTACCGCGTGATCGAGACCGCGGCCGGGGACCTCGGCACGAGTGCTGCGCGCAAGTACGACCTCGAGGCGTGGGTCCCGACGCAGGGCACCTTCCGCGAGCTGACCTCGACGTCGAACTGCACCACGTTCCAGGCCCGCCGTCTGGACATCCGGTACCGCACGGAGAGCGGGAGAACCGCCCCCGTCGCGACCCTGAACGGCACGCTCGCGACCACGCGCTGGCTCGTCGCGATCCTCGAGACGCACCAGCAGGAGGACGGCTCCGTCGTCGTCCCCGAGGTGCTCCGTCCGTACCTGGGCGGCGTCGAGGTGATCGAGCCCCGATGAGCTCCTCACGCGGCTTCGTGGACGGGTCCGACGCGGCATCGGGTCGGGACGCCGCCGCACCCGCGCGCGTGAAGCGCTGGCTCGTCGCGCTCGACATCGACGGGACGACCATGCGCGAGGACGGCGTCATCACCGACACCGTCATGCAGGCCGTCCGCGACGCCGAGGCCGCCGGGCACGAGGTCATGCTCTCCACCGGCCGCAGCGAGGGCATGACCGTCCCGCTGCTCGAACAGCTCGGCATCCGGCCGCAGTACCTCGTCTGCGCGAACGGTGCGCTCACGCTCAAGCGCACGGCGGACGGTGCCTACGAGCGCGTCCACGTCGAGACCTTCGACCCGACGGAGGTGCTGCAGACCATCCGCGGTGCCCTGCAGAACGGGGCGTACGGCGTCGAGGACGAGACCGGCCACTACCTGCTGTCCGGCGACTTCCCCGACGACACCATGACCGCCTCCGGCGACCACGTCGACTTCGCACAGCTCCTGAACGTCCGCGCCACCCGCGTCGTCGTCATCTCCCCGGAGCACGGGCTCGAGGAGTTCCTGCAGATCGTCGACCGGATGGGCCTGCACAAGGTCTCGTACACCGTCGGCTGGACCGCGTGGCTCGACATCGCGCCCGAGGGTGTCACGAAGGCGACCGCCATGGAGCGCGTCCGCGAGTGGCTGGACATCCCGCGCTCCCGCGTCTTCGCCGCCGGTGACGGCCGCAACGACATCGACATGCTGCGGTGGGCCTCCACCTCGGGTCGCGGCGTCGTGATGGGGCAGGCGCCGGACGACGTCGTCGACGCCGGGAACGAGATGACGGGCGGCGTCACGGACGACGGCCTGGCGGCGGCGCTCGACACCCTGCCGCGCTGAGGCGCTTCCGGGCGCTCCGCAGGCGGACCGGAGGCCCGGTAGACTGCACAGGACGCGGTCACGTCTCGCCACGTGGTCGCGTCACGGAGGGTTGTCCGAGTGGCCGATGGAGCCTGTCTTGAAAACAGGTGGGCAGAGATGTCTCGTGGGTTCGAATCCCACACCCTCCGCTCCGCTCCGTCCCGCGCTGCCGGTCGATGACAGGTCCTGGCAGGGCCCCGGGTGTGCGTGCCGCACCGACCTAACGTCGACGGCATGGACATCACCACACGCTCAGTCGTCATCGTCGGTGCCACCTCCGGCATCGGCCTCGAACTCGCCCGGCGCTTCCGCGACGCCGGCAGCACCGTCGTCATCGGCGGCCGCCGGGCCGAGCTGCTCGACCGGCTCCGCGCCGAGGGCTTCGGCACGGTCACGATCGACGTCACCGACGCGGCTTCGGTCGCCGCGGCCCGCGACGCCGTGCTCGACCTCCTGCCCGAGTTGGACACCGTCGTGACGATGTCGGGCATCGGGCTCCCCGAGGACCTCCGCGACCCGGCGCACTTCGCCGACGCCGAACGGACGATCGACGTCAACGTGCTCGGCACGATCCGGGTCGTCGACGCATTCACCCCGCACCTGCTCGCGCGGGGGAGCGGCACGATCGTCACGGTGAGCTCGGGCATCGGCTTCCTGCCCTTCCCGCTCATGGCCTCGTACGGTGCCTCGAAGGCGGCCGTCCACGCCTACAGTGAGGCGCTCCGAGCACAGCTAGCCGGGACGGGCGTGGACGTCGCCGAGCTGGTGCCGCCGGCGGTCGCCACGAGCATGGGGACCAGCAACCCGAACGCGCTCGACCTCGGGGTGTTCGGCGCCGAGGTGATGACGCTCCTCGCACAGGAACCGACACCGCACGAGGTCCTGGTGCAGGGTGTCCTCATGCACCGGTGGGCAGAACGCGACGGCACCTACGACGACCTCGTGGCGCAGCGCTCGCGCGCGCTGGCGATGCTGCCCGGACGGACCGGGACGGTGGCGTGACCGCAGGCGGAGGCCCGACCGACGTCCCGACCAACCTGCTCGGCGCGTACCTGCAGGCACGACGGGGACTCGTGACGCCGGAGCAGGTCGGCATCCCGGCCGGTGGTGTCCGACGCGTGCCGGGCCTCCGTCGTGAGGAGGTCGCGATGCTCGCCGGTGTCAGCACCGACTACTACCTCCGACTCGAGCGGGGTCGGGACACCCACCCGTCACCGCAGGTCCTCGACGCACTCGCCCGCGTGCTGGGGCTCGACGACGTCGAACAGGCGCATCTCCGGGACCTCGCCGAGCCCGCCCGGCGAAGTCGACCCCGCCGGAGCGCTGAGCGCGTCCCGGCCCGGCTGCACGCGCTCCTCGCGGCGCTCGACGTCCCCGCGTTCATCGAGGGTCGTGCGTTCGACGTCCTGGCGACGAACGACCTGGCGACCGCGTTCTCGCCCCGGCTGCGGGTCGGTGAGAACCGCCTGCGATCACTGCTGCTCGACCCGGAGGAGCGGGCGTTCCACCGCGACTGGGACCGTGCGGTCGCCCAGTTCATCGGGGCGTTCCGGCGGTCGGTCGCGGACGACGTGCAGGACCAGCGGGTCGTCGAACTCGTGGGGGAGCTGTCGCTCGCCAGTGGGAGGTTCCGACAGCTGTGGGCGCGGCAGGACGTCCGGGCACTCGAGGGCGGTTCGATCACGGTCGACCACCCGGTCGTCGGGGAGCTGCACCTGCACCGCGACAAGCTGCCCGTCGACGGACTGGTGCTCGTGCTCTACTACGCCGACGCGGGGAGCGAGAGCGCCGAGCGGCTCGGGCTGCTCGCGTCGCTCGTGGGCGGCACCCGCTCGGGGGCGTGAGGAGTCTTCGCTTCCGCGGTACCGTTGTCGTCGGCGTGCACCGGTCGTTCTGTCCACGCCCAGCACCAGGGACCACGGGGGAACGAAGACGATGACGATGCCGACACCCGTGTCCGGACGTGGGCCCGACCGACGCACCGCGATCCTCGACGCGGCGGCCGTCGAGTTCGACCGGCAGGGGTTCGGAGCAGCGAGCATCGCCGGGATCGCCAAGGCGGCCGGGGTCAGCCAGGGTGCGATCCACTTCCACTTCCGCACGAAGCAGGCGATCGCGCTCGGGGTGATCGACGAGCAGAACGCCCGGACCTTCGCCGCCGTCACGTTCGCCGACCCGTCACCGCTCGGTGGACTGGTCGTCGCGTCGCGGACGATCGCCGGGCTCCTGCTCGAGGACCCCGTCGTGCGCGCGGGCATCCGCCTCTCCCTCGAGAACCGCGTCTTCTCCGGGGCGACCTCGGCCTTCTACGACCAGTGGATCGCGAGCGTGGTGGACGTCTTCCGGCTCGCCGTGGCCGCGGGCGAGGTCGACTCGACCGTCAGCGCGGAAGCGCTCGGAGCCACCGTCGTGCCGTGGTTCACCGGCGTGCAGCTTGTCTCGGACGTGCGTGCTGCACGGGCGGACCTGCTCCCGGCGGTCGGGACGATGTGGCGCGTGCTCACGCACGCGTGCGTGGCCCCGGCACACCGCGCCCGGCTGCTGGCGGTCGTCGACCGCGCGTTCGCCTGCCCGCCCGCCTGACGCACTCGGCGCGGTCGCGCCGCCGGCCGGAACCACGGGAGGCCCGGACCGGCCCCGGTGGGCCGGTCCGGGCCTCCTGTCCGGGTCCGGTGGCGGCGTCAGCCGGCCTTGGCGGCCTTGGCGGCTTGCTTCGCGCGGGCCTTCTCGGCCTTCTCGCGGCGCTCGGCGCGCGCCTTCTGTGCCTTCTCGCGCCGCTTGGCGCGCTTGTTCGCACGCTCGTGGTCCTCGACGTCCTCGGAGCGCTTCTGGCGCCACGGCTCGGCGGCCAGGTCCGGGCCGTCCCAGACCTTCACCGCGCCCCAGGCTGCGGCCAGGAGCGGCACCGAGATGATCGCGCCGGTGATGCCGGCGAGGACGGTGCCGGCGGTCAGGCCGATCAGGATGACCAGGCCGTGCAGGCGGAGCGTCTTGCCCATGAGCACCGGCTGGAGGAAGTTGCCCTCGAGCTGGTTGACGACCACGACGATGCCGACCACGAACAGCGCCTGGACCGGGCCGAGCGCGACGAGTGCGACCAGTGCGGCCAGGATGCCCGCCGCGGTGGCGCCGACGATCGGGATGAAGGCCGTGATGAAGACGATGACCGCGAGCGGGAGGGCGAGGGGGACGCCAACGATGGCGATGCCGACGCCGATGCCGATCGCGTCCACCGCGGCGACGGTGGCGGTGCCGCGGACGTAGCCGCCCAGGGTCGACACGACGCGGTCACCGACGCGGCGGGCGCGGGTGTAGGAGGCGCCGGTGAAGGGACGGAGCAGGAACTCCCAGATGCGGGGGCCGTCCTTGAGGAAGAAGAACAGCACCACGATCATCAGCACCAGGCCGGTGAGGAAGTTCGCGGTGGCCGAGGCGCCGGCGAGGGCGCCCGAGCCGAACTGCGCGCTCGTGACGAAGTCGGTGGCCGTCTTCACCGCGTCGTCGACCTGGCTGTCGGAGACGGCGAACGGCAGCGTCGTGCTGAAGTCCTGCAGCTGCTGGAACCCCTGCACGGCGGATTTCTGCAGGCTCGACCACTGGTTCTCGACGGCGACGACGATCAGGTACCCGAGGAGCCCGAGGACGACGAGCACCCCGAGGAGGACCGTCAGCGTCGCGAAGACCGACGGGAAACCGTGCCGGCGGAGCCAGGACACCACCGGGTGCATGGCCGAGGCGATGATGAGCGCCAGGAGCACGGGGATCGTGACGACGCTGAGGACCTGGCTGGCGTAGACGATGCCCGCGACGATGACCAGGATGATGATGACCTGCAGGCACCGGGTCGCGAGCCTGCCGAACGAGTCGGACCACACGGCCCGCACGCCGGGCGACGGCTCCGTCGGCGGAGTCGCGGGCGGGGCTGGGGTGGAGCGGAAGAACGGCATGTCGCCGACCGTACAGACAGATCGGTGAGCGCGCCGCGGTGGAGTGCGCTGCGGTGGACGACGCGGCGACCGGGCCGGCCCGTGGCGGACACCCCGACGGGGCAGTCGGTCAGTCCTCGACGAGGTCCCGGTCGCGGAACCACTTCAGCAGCCACGCGGCGCTCGTCCGGTCGAAGGACGGGGCGAACTCGAGCGTGCCGGACAGGAACGGACTGAAGCCCTCCTCCGCCGCGATGTCAGCGTCGTCCAGGCCCCGGTACGCCATCGACCAGCCGTCGAACCGGCGGTGCTCGATGTCCTCTCGGATGAGCGAGCGGATGCTGTGGTGCCGCGGATCCCGCTCGATCGCGGCGAACCGGTCGTCGACGCTCCAGGCCGGGCCCTCGAGCAACTGCATGAACCGGCCGCCCTTGACGACGAGCAGTCCCGAGACGCCGAGCGCCTCGTTGCGCAGCCGAGCGGCGGCGAGCATCTCGGTGAGCTCGTCATCACCGAACTCGTGCGTCGCGACGCTCATGTAGACGATGGAAACCAGCACGGATCGATTCTCGCTGGTCCGCAGGCGGCGTGCACGGAACGTGTCCGCTGTTCGCACCGACGCCCGCGCCTAGGATCGTCGGCATGGCGACCGTCCTCCTCGTCCGGCACGGGCGCACCACCGCGAACGCGACCGGACTCCTCGCGGGTCGGACGGCCGGCGTGGCGCTCGACTCCGTCGGCAAGCGACAGGCTGCCGCCACGGCGGAGCGGATCGCCGCGGTGCCCCTCGCCGCGGTCGTGTCCAGCCCGTTGGAACGGTGCCGGCAGACCGCCCGCGCGATCACGGCGTTCCAGCCGGGCGAACCGCAGCAGCTCGTCGAGCGGGGGATCATCGAGGCCGACTACGGCCAGTGGCAGAACCGGAAGATCAGCGACCTCGCGACGGAGCCGCTCTGGCGTGTGGTGCAGGCGAACCCGAGCGCCGTGGTGTTCCCCGGCGGCGAGTCCATGCAGACCATGCAGTCCCGGGCGGTGGCCGCGGTCCGGCGCCTCGACGCGCAGATCGAGGCCGAGCACGGTGCCGATGCGGTGTGGGTCGCGGTGAGCCACGGCGACATCATCAAGTCCGTTCTCGCGGACGCGCTCGGCATGCACCTGGACCTGTTCCAGCGGATCGCCGTCGGTCCGGCCTCGGTGTCGATCGTCCGCTACGGCGAGCACAGGCCGGAGGTCGTCGCGACGAACACCGAGTCCGGCGACCTGTCCTGGTTGGCGCGGGCAGCGGCCCCGACTGGCGACGCGACCGTCGGCGGCGGTGCCGGTCACGACGCCCCCGACGAGCCGACCCGGCCGGGGACCGCCTCTCCCTGAACGGACGGAGGCGGTCGCTCCTACAATGCGGGTATGCCCCCCATCGTCCACGGCTTCGACTGGCCGGACAGACTCGTCGTCGGCACGATCGGACGCCCGGGCGAGCGGTCGTTCTACATCCAGGCCCGTGACGGCCGCCGCGTGGTCAGCGTCGCGATCGAGAAGGAGCAGTCGGCCGTCCTCGCCGACAAGATCGACGAACTCCTCGACGAGGTCGCCACTGTGGAGGACAACCGGTTCAGCGTCCCTGACGCCGCGCCGTCCGAACTGCGCGACGGTGACCCGCTCGACCAGCCGGTCGAGCCCGAGTTCCGTGCCGGCGCCCTGAGCCTCGGCTTCGACCCGGCCACCGCGCAGGTGGTCATCGAGGCGTACCCGATCGACGAGGACGTCGAGGTCTTCGCCGAGTCGACGGGCGACGGCGACGAGGTCGAAGCGGTCGTGGAACTGCCCGAGCCCAGCGAACTCCTGCAGGTCAAGATCCCGGTCGGGACCGCACGGGCCTTCGTCGAGCGGACGCGGGAGATCGTCGCCGCGGGCCGACCGAACCCGCCCGAACTCGGATGACCGTCCAGCGCGACAGCGGCGAGGGCGACGGTTCCACCGGACTCGACGCCGCCAGCGCCTCGGTGCCGAGCGCGCCGGGCGAGCTCCGCATCACGGGACGCATCCGCGAGGCCTCGAACGCCACCTTCGTCGCCCGCCTCGACGGTGAGAACGTGGTCTACAAGCCGATCGAGGGCGAGAAGCCGCTGTGGGACTTCCCGGACGGCACACTCGCCGGCCGTGAGGTCGCCGCCTACCTCGTCTCCGAGACGCTCGGCTGGGACGTCGTGCCGCAGACCTGGCTCGGTGACGGCCCGTTCGGCCCCGGCATGATCCAGCGCTGGCAGGACATCGACCCCGCCCAGGACGCCGTCGACCTGCTCCCGAGCGAGGAGGCCGCAGCGGCCGTCGCGGCGGGGACCGTGCGCGAGGTGCTCGACGCCGTGGACGAGAACGACCAGGCGGTCACCCTGGTGCACGAGGACTCCGCCGCGCTCCGTCGGATGGCGGTCTTCGACGTCGTCACGAACAACGCGGACCGGAAGGGCGGTCACGTGCTGGCGATGCCCGACGGGCACCGGTTCGGCGTGGACCACGGCCTGACCTTCCACGTCGAGCACAAGCTGCGCACCGTGCTGTGGGGCTGGATCGGCGAGCCCCTCACCGACGACGAGGTCGACGGGCTGCAGCGTCTGTCCGAGGCACTCCGCGGTCCGCTCGGCGAGTCGCTCCGCGAGCACCTCAGCGACGACGAGCTGTCGGCCCTCCGCGGGCGCTGCGCCGCGCTCGCCGCGGTCCGGTCGTTCCCGCCGCCGGACGGCCACGGCCCCGCCGTGCCCTGGCCCGTCTTCTGAGCCCGCCCGTCTTCTGAGCCCGCCCGTCTGCTGACGCCGACGTCGTGACCGACGGGAGGCACGGGCCGGGCCCGCCCCGCGCCTCCCGTCCGGTCCGGGCTCAGTCGAAGCGGCCGAAGGCGCTGCCCCACGGGCCGTCGTCGCCGAAGGCCGACCCCGACCCGCGTCGGGCGCCGAGGTACGACCCGACCACCGCGACGCCGAGGTCCTCGTTCTCCGGTGCGGTGACCGTCCCCTCGACCCGCCGGGCCATGCCGGCCACGAAGCGCGCGAGCCCCGGGTCGTCGCCCAGTCGGAAGAACGTCGTCTTCGCGCCGAGCCGGTGGGCGTTCTCGAGCTCCCGCACGCTCAGCGCGATCGTGACGGGGTCGGGCGGGTAGCTGAAGAACACCTGCCCGTCGGGTTCGAGGTGCGACGTCGGCTCGCCGTCGGTGACGATGAGCAGCACCGGCTGTGCGTTCGGGTGCTTGCGGAAGTGCCGGTTCGCCAGCAGCAGGGCGTGGTGCAGGTTCGTGCCCTTGTCCCACATGGCGTCCAGGCCGACGAGCTGCTCGACGTCCATCACCTCGGCCTCACGACCGAACGCGATCAGCTGCAGGTCGTCGCCGCGGAACCTCGTCGAGATGAGCGTGTGCAGGGCCAGGGCGGTCCGCTTCATCGGGACCCACCGGCCCTCCATCGCCATCGAGAAGGAGGTGTCGACGAGCAATGCGACCGCGGCCTGCGTCCGGGCCTCGGTCTCCTGCACCTCGACGTCCTCGATCTGCAGGCGGACAGCGGCACCGGTCCGCGTGGCGTCGCCCGCCGTCCTCGTGAGCGCGTTCGTGATCGAGCGGGTGACGTCCCACGGCTCGGTGTCGCCGAACTCCCACGGACGGGTCGAGCCCGAGCGGTCGCCCGCGGCACCGGCACGGCGGAGGTCACGCGCACCCTGCCGACCGGACATCCGCTCGGCGACGTCCTTGAGCAGGCTCTTGCCGAGCTGCCGCATCGCCTTCGGGGTCAGCCGGAGCTGCCCGTCGGTGCCGCGCTGCATCGCGCCCGAGTTCCGCAGCGCCTTCTCGAGCTGCTGCAGGGTCCGGGCGTCGACGGCGGCCTGGTCACCGAGCTGCTGCGCCAGGGCATCGAGGTCCAGGTCGTCGAGCTCGGAGCCGGGGCCGACCTGGGCGAGCTGGTCGGCCAGGGCGTCGAGGTCGGCGATGTCCTGGAAGACCCCGGTGCCGTCGCCGAGGCCGAGCCCCTGCTCGCCGTCCATGCCCTCGGAGCCGCCCCAGTCCTGGCCGGGGCGGAGCGCGCGGAGGGCCTCGTCCAGCTGGGACAGCGCGCCCATCAGCGCGGGGGAGCCGAACGCCTGCTCGGCCAGGGCGTCGAGTTCGTCGCGCTGGTCCTGCGTCATCGAGTTCCGCATCCGCTGGGCCGCGGCGGCCCGGGCGGCGAGGTCGTCGAGGAGCTCGTCGACGTTCTGCGGGTTGCTCGGGAACTGGTCACCGTGCTGCCGCATGAACTCGTCGAACTGCTCCTGTGTGTCCTCGCCCCGGCGGTGGGCGTCGAGGAGCTCGTTGAGGTCCTGCATCATCTGCGCGACCGCGGCCCGGTCCTCGTCGGTTGCGTTCTCGAGCGCCTGCTTCATGCCCGCGAAGCGCTGGTCGAGCATCTCGCGGCCGAGCAGGTCCTTGATCTGCTCGTACTTCTGGCGGGCCGTCGGACTCGTCCAGTCGTAGCCGTTCAGCTCGCTGACCGCGGCGGCGGGCGATGCGGGCAGGCTGTCGAGCTGCAGTTCGGCCAGTGCCCGGTCGCCGTCGTCCATCGCCGTGTCGCGCGCGAGCTGCCCGCGTTCGGCCAGCACGGCCTCGTCGAGGAGCTGCTTGATCTCCTGCAGGGTGCCGTCGAGGTTGTTCCTGCTCGTCAGCTCGCGGCGCTTCTCGGCGACGAGCCGGGCGAGGTCGTCGAGTCCGCGCTGCGAGCGCCCGCCGCGGCGGAGGAACTCCCGCATGGCCCGCTCGGGCGAGGTGCCGGCCATCACGTCCTGGCCGATGGCGTCGAGCGCCTCGGCCAGGTCGACGGGCGGGGCGAGCGGGTCCGGGCCGCCCTCGTACCTGCCGTACCGGCTGTCGCGGCTCAGCCGCCGGTTCGGCCGACTAGCCACGGGTCACCCCGCGGGCATCGGCGTCGGTGCGGACCGCGTCACATCCCATACGCTGCTTCGCCCCCGCCGGACTCCTTGCTGATGCGTCGGGCGAGGAACAGGCCCTCGAGCGCGAGCTCGATCGCGCCGGCCCGTTCGCCGTCGCTCGTCGCTCCCACGCGCGCACACACCTGGTCGTAGAGGTCGGACTCGCCGAGCGACGGCAGGCCGGCCAGGAAGTCCCGCGCACTGACCTGCTCGCCCGTGGTCACCATGGTGCCCGCCTCGAGCGCGTCGACGAGGACGCCGAAGTCGAGCCCGCGGAAGCGTGAGCGGACGGTCTCGGCGGTCGCGGTCCGGAGGAGGTGCTCGAGCACCTCGTCGGCGCGGTCCTCTTCCCCCGACTCGAACTCGATCTTGCCGCCGAGGACGTCGACCGCGGTCTCGAGGTCGATCGGGCGGGCGACGGCCTCGGGTTCACCCTGCCGGGCCGCGCGGTGGACGGCGGCCGCCGAGACGGTCTCGGCGCCGGCGATCGAGAAGCGAGCGCTCACACCGCTGCGCTGGTCGACCGCCGCGGACTCGCGCAGGGCCCGGGTGAAGCGGGCGAGGATCTCGACGAGCGGGTCCGGCACCTCGGCGGTCAACTGCGCCTCTTGTCGGATGACCGCGATCTCGTCCGCCAGCTCGATCGGGTAGTGGGTCCGGATCTCGGCGCCGAAGCGGTCCTTCAGCGGCGTGATGATCCGTCCACGGTTCGTGTAGTCCTCGGGGTTCGCGCTCGCCACGATGAGCACGTCGAGCGGCAGGCGCAGCACGTACCCGCGGATCTGCACGTCGCGCTCCTCCATCACGTTGAGCATCGCGACCTGGATGCGTTCGGCCAGGTCGGGCAGCTCGTTGATCGCGACGATGCCGCGGTGACCGCGGGGGATGAGTCCGAAGTGGATGGTCTCCGGGTCGCCGAGGCTGCGACCCTCGGCCACCTTCATCGGGTCGACGTCGCCGATCAGGTCCGCGACGGAGGTGTCCGGCGTCGCGAGCTTCTCGACGTACCGCTCGTCGCGGTGCACCCACGAGATCGGGAGCGCGTCGCCGAGGTCCTCGGCACGGCGGATGCTCGCCGTGGTGATCGGCTCGTACGGGTGCTCGCCGAGCTCCGAGTCGGTGATGACCGGCGTCCACTCGTCCATCAGCCCGTTCAGGGTGCGGAGCAGTCGGGTCTTGCCCTGCCCGCGCTCGCCGAGCAGGACGACGTCGTGTCCGGCGATGAGCGCTCGTTCGAGCTGCGGGATGACGGTGGTCTCGAACCCGTGCAGGCCGGGCCAGGGGTCGCGGCCCTCGCGGAGGGCGGCGAGCAGGTTGTCGCGGATCTCGGCGCGGACCGACTTCTGGACGTACCCAGCAGCGCGGAGCTCGCCGACCGTGGTGATGTCAGGTCGGTTCACGGGCGCCACGGTACGCCTGCCCGCCGACGCTGGCGACCCCGTGCCGGGCGTCCCGCGCGGACGGCCTACGTCAGCCGAACAGGCGGCGGGAGGCGATCTCCGCGCCCTCCGTCAGCGCGCGGAGCTTCGCCCACGCCACGTCGGAGGCGACGAACTCGTAGCTCGCGAAGGTCGCCAGGCCGCAGTCCGTGCCGGCGACGATGCGGGTCGGGTCGCCGACGGCCTCGGCTGCCTCGACGATGCGGTTCGCGACGAGCTGCGGGTGCTCGAGGTAGTTGGTCGTCACGTCGATGACCCCCGGCACGAGCACGGCGTCCTCGGGCAGCGGCAGGTCGCGGAACGCCGGGAACTCGTGCGCGTGCCGCGGGTTGCCGAACGGGATGCTGAACGAGCCGACCTCGGCGCGGTAGAGGTGGGGGAGCAGCACGTCGACGGGCACGTCGTCCTGGTGCGGGCCCTGCCAGTTGCCGTAGCAGACGTGCAGCCGGGTCTGCTCCTTCGGGATGTTCCGCAGGGCGTGGTTGAGGGCGTCGACGTGCAGGTCGACCGCGGCGAGGAACTCGTCGAGGGAGGCGTCGCCGAAGTGGATCACACGTTCCATCGCCAGGTCCGGTGCGTCGAGCTGCAGGACGTGTCCGCGGGCGACGATCTCCTCGTACTCGACGCGGAGCTGCTCGGCGAGGGCGAAGACGTACTCGCGGTGATCGGCGTAGTGCGGGTTGGCGTCGTCGAGCAGCAGGGTCGTCGCCACGATGCCGGGCGTCGCCGCGGAGATGAAGGTCCCCTCAGGAACACGACCGGCCGCGGCGTTCCGCGCCAGTTCGCGGTCGAAGCCGTCCAGGTCCTCGCGGATCCCAGCGCGTTCCTCGTCGTACTGCAGCAGCCCCTGGGCGACCGGGGTGTCCCAGACGCGGGCGAACTCGGCACCCTCGTCGATCTGCCGCGCCTGGAACGCGGCGTACTCGGGGAACTTCACCGAGTCGAGCGTCGGCTTGCGGTGCCCGGACCCGCCGAAGCCGGACAGTCGCTCCCGGATGTAGGTGGAGAAGCCGACGCGGGGCACCTCGCCGTCGTTGACGACGTCGAGTCCGGCGTCGAGCTGCGCGTCCACGGTGGCGGCCAGCACCGCCGCCGTCTCCTCGCGGAGCGCCTGCTCGTCGAAGGGTTTCCCCTGGTCACGGGCGACCAGGAGTGCGGTCAGCTCCGGCGTCCGGGGGAGCGACCCGGTGTGGGTCGTGAGGATGCGGTCGGTCGAGTTCTGCAGCGGCACGCGCCCACGGTACCGGCCGGGAGGCCCGTGGCGGGCTGCTGTCGGGCCTCCCGTCCGGTACGCGGCGGAGTCACACATGTTGTGAGGATCCCTAGCATCCGAGAGGATGAGTGCAGAGCGGCGGAGCCGGATCGACATAGGGGGATCCGGCTCCGGCCCGCTCGTGCTCCGGTTCCGGCGTCCGCCCCGTGGCCCTTCCGACCGAGAACGGGACCGGTGGGCCGGGCGTACGTTCCTCCCTTGCGGCTGGCGGAGGGCGCTCGCCGCGGGAGGAGCACGCGCATGACGAGCGCCAGCGGAACGAGGGGCGGCTCGGTCACGAGCCTCGTCCCGGCGAGGATGGACCGGCTGCCGTGGACGAGGTTCCACTGGAGCGTGGTGGTGGGACTCGGGGTGTCCTGGATCCTGGACGGACTCGAGATCCAGATCGTCTCGAACGCCGGGTTCAAGGCGGACCTCGGGCTGTCGAACCAGGACGTGGCGTCGCTCGGCAGCATCTACCTGGTGGGGCAGGTCGTCGGCGCACTGGTCTTCGGCCGGATGTCCGACCGGCTCGGACGACGCAAGCTCTTCATCCTGACGCTGGCGATCTACCTCATCGGGTCGGGCGTCGCGGGCCTCGCGCAGGACTTCTGGTTCCTCGCGGTGTTCCGGTTCGTCGCGGGACTCGGCATCGGTGGCGAGTACGCCGCGATCAACTCCGCGATCGACGAACTCATCCCGTCGAAGTACCGCGGGCACGTCGACATCGCCATCAACGGCACCTACTGGGGCGGCGCGGCACTCGGCGCGGCCGCGAACATCTACCTGCTCGACACCGCGCACTTCGCCGAGGACGTCGGCTGGCGGATCGGGTTCTTCCTCGGCCCGGTGCTCGGCATCGCGATCATCTTCCTGCGGCGGCACATCCCCGAGAGTCCTCGCTGGCTGATGACGCACGGCAAGGAGCAGGAGGCGGACGAGACCGTCACGCGCATCGAGGCCGAGGTCGAGCGGGAGTCGGGCCGGACGCTCGAACCGGTGCCGCAGTCGAAGGCGATGACGGTCACTCCGATGGACCGCGTCGGGTTCCTCACCATCGCCCGGGTGCTGCTCAAGCAGTACCCGACCCGCACCCTCGTCGGCGCGACGATGATGATCACCCAGGCGTTCCTCTACAACGCGATCTTCTTCACATACGCACTGGTGTTGACGAACTTCTTCGAGATGGAGACCGCGCAGACCAGCCTGTACTTCTTCCCGTTCGCCATCGGCAACCTGCTCGGGCCGCTGATCCTCGGCCGGTTCTTCGACACGTGGGGCCGCCGGCAGATGATCTTCCTGACGTACCTGGTGTCCGGTCTCGTGCTCGCGACCTCGGCGTTCCTGTTCCGCGCCGACGCCATCAGCGCCACCGTGCAGGTCGCGTTCTGGTGCGTGTCGTTCTTCTTCGCGTCGGCGGGCGCCTCGAGCGCCTACCTGACGGTCAGCGAGATCTTCCCACTCGAACTCCGGTCGCAGGCGATCTCGTACTTCTTCGCCCTCGCACAGGTCTTCGGCGCGATCGCACCGGTGGTCTACGGCGCGTTCATCGGGGACGGGTCGTCGCGGGAGCCGCTCTTCTGGGGCTACCTGCTCGGGTCGACGGTGATGATCATCGGCGGGGTGGTCGCGCTCGTCTTCGGCGTGGACGCGGCACGGAAGGGGCTCGAGGACATCACGCAGCCGCTCTCCGTGCTGACCGCGAAGGACGGGGCCGGCTCGGGGCCGGGCTCCGGGTCTGCGTCCTCGCGAAACTCCTGATGCAACATGTTTAGCGGTCGACGCCACGTCCTGTGACCCTCGTGACCACGGCCCGTCCGACAGGGCCGTGGTCACGGAGGGTCCGATGCGGAACACCAGAACGACGAGTGGGCAGGAGTCTGTCCTCCACAACCGACGGCGTCGCGGAGTTGCCCACCGTGCCGTCGGGGACGCGCTCCATCGGAGCCGCCGTGGATGACGGTGACGTGATGACCGGCCTGCTCCGCCCCGAACGAGACGTCGCCCATCCCGGTGGCCCGATCGCCGTGCCGCGCAACCTGCTCCGCGACGCCGTCTTCGCCCGGATGCTCCGGAGCATCCTGCGTGGGGACTACCGGCGCGGCCAACGGCTCCGACTGGACGCGCTGGCGGACGACATGCAGGTGTCGCGGACCCCCGTGCGCGAAGCCCTCGTCCCGCTCGAGGCCATGCGGCTGGTGGTCGTGCAGCGGTACGTCGGCGTCGTCATCGCCCCGTGGACGGTCGGACAGATGGTCGAACGCACCCGGATCGCCAGGGCCATGCTCATCGACCCGCCGTCCAGCTGCGCCCCGACCGACGAGCCCTTCGACGCGGTCACCCTCCGCGACTGCCTGTCCGAGGCGGGCGCGTTCGTCGAGCTCGCCGTGTGGGTGCTGCGCCGCTCCGGGGCGCCGGTGAGTGCGGACTGGCTGCGGTCGCAGCAGCCCGTGCTCGACGTGTTCCACACCGATGACATCGCCCGGGCGAACGGCATCGACGTGGCCGCGGACTGGACCAGCCGGATGCACCTGGTCAAGGCGGCCCGTGCAGCCGCACTCGCCGACGACGTGCCACGCTGCGCGGCCCGCCTGGCCGCGCTCGCCGAGCTGCTCATCGCCCTGCCGGAGCGGTTCCGGAGCGCGGGGACCGCCTAGTCCCGCTGCGCACCGGGCGGAACGAAGTCGCTCCCCGGGCGGGCTCCGGGCGATCGGGGACGCCGGGCCCAGGCCACGGGGAGCGACGTCTGGGTGCTGTGTCGCAGCGACAGGGCACGGATGCCCCGGAATGTGATCGCCACGTCCCGACGAGACTATGCACCGGGGTACACATCGGCAAGCCCCGATCGTCCCCAATTCGGGGGACCGGTGCCGGCGGTCCCGGTGAGCCGCACGTAGCAGCTCCGTTTCGTGCGGGCGCTGGTCCTCCTGTATGGTGATCGGAGTGCCGTCAGGCACCTGGAGACGTCGCATAGTCAGGCCGAGTGCACCACCCTGCTAAGGTGGAGTCCCCTCTCGGGGACCGAGGGTTCAAATCCCTCCGTCTCCGCACTCCACGAAGCCCCGGTTCCGCAGCAGCGGACCGGGGCTTCGTCGTTCCGCCGTGCGCGTCGTCCTCCGCCTCCACGCAGTGCCGACAGTTAGTACCCGGTACGAAACGCAGTCCTCATCAGGGCTTTCTCGCGGCGCTGGGAGCCCGCCGACCGGCGCGTACCCCGGGGTACAATTCCTGCCCCCCGATCCGGGGACTGGTGCATCTGAAATTCCCCAGAATCCGCTAGGAATCCCCTGTTGTTCATTTCCGGGTCATGAATCGGTTGATCTCGGGAGGGCTCTGGTTCGCCGTCCGACTGCCACTGTGATGCCGCCGAGCCGGAGAGCAGCGCTCCGACGGTCCGCCCGAGTCGCTGCCCTGGAAATCCCGAAGGATCACGTTGTCCACAGATTCGCCCCGCCTCCTCACGGTCGTGCGGGACCCGTCGGACGTCAGGTTCCGGATCGTCGCCCGCGCGGGCGGCGTCGCGGTCCTCACGATCATGTCGTTGGTCGGCCTGTTCCTGGCGTTCCGCGCCTCCGAAGCCCTCCGCGTCGCCGGCTTCAGCTTCCTGACCACCCAGGCCTGGGACCCGGACGCGCACCGGTTCGGCATCGCGGCCGTCCTCGTCGGCACGATCCTCATCGCCTGCGTCGCGATCGCGCTCGCCGTCCCGCTGTCGCTCGGTACCGCGCTCTACATCACGGAGTACGCGCCGGTCCGGGTGCGGAAGTTCGCGATCGGACTGGTCGACCTGATGGCGGCGATCCCGAGCGTCGTCTACGGCCTGTGGGGCTTCTTCTTCCTGCAGGGCCAGATCACGCCCGTGTCGCGCTGGATCTCGCAGTGGTTCGGGTGGATCCCGCTGTTCCGGGTCGACGGCATCGACCTGGACGACCCGCTGGCGACCTCGACCGTCTACACCTCGTCGACGTTCATCGCGGGGATCGTCGTCGGACTGATGATCACCCCGATCGTCACCTCGATCATGCGCGAGGTCTTCTCGCAGGCGCCGCTCGGCGAGCGGGAGGGCGCCCTCGCGCTCGGCTCCACCAAATGGGGCATGATCCGGTCGGTCGTCCTGCCGTTCGGCCGCGGCGGCATCATCGGCGGCACGATGCTCGGCCTCGGCCGCGCGCTGGGGGAGACCATCGCGGTCTACATGATCATCTCGCCGGTGTTCGTCATCCAGCCGCACATCCTGCAGGCCGGCGCGAGTTCGGTGTCCTCGCTCATCGCCCTGCGGTACGGCGACGCCACCCCGTTCGGCATGTCCGCCCTGATGGCCGCCGGCCTGACCCTGTTCCTCATGACGCTGTGCATCAACTTCGCGGCGTCCGCGGTCGTCGCCCGCTCACGGTCCGGAGCGAGCAGCTAGTCATGACCGAGATCATCCAGGCGCCGTCGGGCGCCACGACGCCCCTGCCCACCGTCACCCGTCGGACGGCCGTGCCGACCAGCCCGCCGACCGTCTCCGGCCCGGCCGGCTCCGGAGCCGGCACCGTCCTGCCGCTGGCCGACCGGGCCTCCGGGCCGGACCGCGGACCCGAGGAGCGTCGCGTCAACGGCATGCGCATCAGCGACCTGCTCTGCCACGTCGGCGCGGCTCTCGCGTCGCTCGCCGTCACGGTCGTCGTGTTCACCGAACTGGCACCCGTGTCCGGCCCGATCGCGTTCGCGGCCGTCGCGTACGTGCTCTTCCTCGTGTTCTACGCGCTCCTGGTGGCGACGACCGAGAACGCCGCGGTCGTCCGCGACCGCGTGGTGTCGGCGGCGATCCACACGCTGGCGTTCGTCGTCGTCGCGACGCTCGTCTTCGTCGTCGGGTTCAGCGTCGTCCGCGCCACGAAGGCCCTGCCGCACGCGAACTTCATCACGCAGGACATGGCGCTCACCGGACCGCTCGACCCGATGACCTCGGGCGGGGTGTTGCACGCCATCGCCGGGTCCCTCATCCAGATCTCGATCGCACTCCTCATCACGGTCCCGCTCGGCATCACCACCGCGCTCTTCCTGACCGAGGTACCGGGACCGTTCGCCCGGTTCGTCCGCACGATCGTCGAGGCCATGACGGCGCTCCCGTCGATCGTCGCCGGGCTGTTCGTCTACGCCAGCGTCATCGTCGGCCTGGGCGTGGACAAGTCCGGCTTCGCGGCGTCACTCGCGATCAGCGTGATGATGCTGCCGATCATGATCCGGTCCGCCGACGTCGTGCTCCGCCTGGTGCCCGCGACGCTCAAGGAGGCCTCGATCGGCCTCGGTGCAGGGCAGTGGCAGACCGTCTGGCGCGTCGTGCTCCCGACGTCACGGTCCGGTCTCGTCACCGCGATCATCCTGGCGACCGCTCGTGGCATCGGTGAGACCAGCCCCGTGCTGCTCACCGCCGGGTACGCACCCGACCTCAACATCGACCCGACGAACGGCCCGATGATCTCGCTGCCCCTGGCGATCTTCGAGTTCGTCAAGTCCCCGGAACCGAACATGATCGCCCGCGGCTTCGGTGCCGCAGCGGTCCTGATGACGCTCGTGCTCGTGCTGTTCGTCATCGCCCGGGTGATCGGTGCGCAGACCGTCGCGACGCGCGAACGCCGCAACGAGCGCTTCCGCGCCGCCGGCCGACTGCTCCGCCGCGGGGTCGAGGCCGCCGTGCCCGCCGCACGGTCGGCCCGTCGCTTCGTCGACCACCACGTCGACCGTCTCAACTCCCGCCTGACCGACTCCTCCCCGAAGGACCCCTCGTGATCACCCGCAGAAGACGCACGATCGGTGCGCTCCTGGCCGCCGCCGTGCTGGCCCTCACGACGCTGCCCGCCACCACCGCGACCGCGGCGGAGAACTACGTGCCCATCTCGGGCGCCGGCTCGTCGTGGAGCTCCGTCGCCATCCAGCAGTGGGCGGTGAACGTCCAGCAGTACGGCATGAAGGTCCGGTACGCCAGCACCGGGTCGTCGGACGGCCGCAACCAGTTCAAGGCCGGCACGGTCGACTTCGCGGTGTCGGAGATCCCCTACGGCATCAAGGACGGCGGGGTCACCGACGACCCGCCCACGGTCGGGTACGCCTACATGCCCGTCGTCGCCGGCGGCACCTCGTTCATGTACAACCTCAGCTCTGGCGGCAAGCAGATCACCAACCTCCGGCTGTCGGGCCCGGTGCTCGCGGGCGTGTTCACCGGGAAGATCACGAGCTGGGACGACCCGGCGATCAAGGCGGACAACCCCGGTCTCGAGCTCCCGAAGCGACCGGTCGTCCCCGTCGTGCGGTCGGACGGGTCCGGTTCCACCGCGCAGTTCACCACCTGGCTGAGCAAGAAGTACCCGTCTGAGTGGAACGCGTACTGCAAGCAGGCGGGGCGGCCGCTGCCCTGCGGTGTCACCTCGAACTACCCGACGGTCCCGGGCAAGGGGTTCATCGCGCAGCCGAACTCGCAGGGCGTGTCGGGCTACGTCGCGCAGAAGGCGAACGTCGGCACCATCACGTACGTCGAGTACTCCTACGCGTTGAAGACCGGGTACCCGGTCGCGAAGGTGCTCAACAAGGCGGGCTACTACGTCGAGCCCACCGCGTCGAACGTCGCCGTCGGGCTCCTCGGCGCGAAGATCAACCAGGACAAGCGGTCGTCGTCGTACCTCACCCAGGTGCTCGACGGCGTGTACGACAACGCCGACGCCCGCACCTACCCGCTGTCGTCGTACTCGTACATGGTCATCCCGACGACCACCGACGCGAGCCTCACGCCGGCGAAGGGCAAGACCCTCGCCGCGTTCGACTACTACTTCCTCTGCGAAGGACAGCAGCAGGCCGAGGTCCTCGGGTACTCGCCGCTGCCGATCAACCTCGTGCAGGCCGGTCTCGACCAGGTCCGCCGGATCCCGGGCGCGGTCGCGAAGAACATCGACATCCGCAAGTGCAACAACCCGACGTTCTCGGCGGACGGCACGAACACACTGGCGGCGAAGGCCCCGCAGCCGCCCGCCTGCGACAAGCTCGGCGCCGCCCAGTGCACCGTCGGGACCGGTGGCGCGAAGGCCACCGAGACGCCGACGCAGACGCGACCCGGCTCGTCCGAGGACGGAGGAGCGGCCGCCGCGTCCGGTTCCGCCGACTCCGGCAAGGGGACGACGGCGACGTCCGGCGGCTCGTCCGCCGACCAGGGCGCGTCGGGCTCCGGCGGCGAGGCGCTGTCCGGTGCCGGTGGCTCCGGAGGGTCCGGTGTGGCCGCGAACACGGTCGGCAACGGTTCCCCCGTGCAGTGCGACGCCGACAGCGGGGTCTGCCAGAACGTGGCCGCGCTGCCGGTCTCGGTCGATCCCCTGAACGGGTGGAGCCCGCGCCAGACGCTCATGCTCGTCGCCGTCGCGGCCCTGCTCGCCCTCGTGCTGCTGCCGCCGTTCATCGGCGTGCTCGTCTCCCGTCGGAGGGTCCGCAAGTGAAGAACCAGCACCTCGTCCGCCTCGGCTCCGCCGCACTGGCCTTCGGGATCGTCACGACGACCGTCGCCGGGTCCCTGCTCATGGTGACCGCACCGGCCTCGGCGACGGCACCGACCGACAGCTCCGCGATGACCCTGACGTGGAAGGACGCCCAGGCGGCGCTCGGGGGCGGCCAGGGCCCCGACGCCGGTACCCCGGACCCGGACGCCACGCCGGACCCGGACGCCGCACCGGACCCGGACGCCGACGCGTTCTCGAAGATGACCTTCACGGTGAGCCAGACGAAGGACCTCACCGACCAGGGGATCACCGTCAGCTGGACCGGTGCGGAGGCGACCTCGCCGAGCGAGTACGCGACGGACTACGTGCAGATCATGCAGTGCTGGGGTGACGACCCGGCCGGGCCGTCCCCGCAGCAGTGCGTGTGGGGTGCGCCGTCGGCCGCCGTCAGCGCCCGGACAGGGGTCGGTGCCGCCAAGCGCGACCTCGTCCGTGGCGACGACCCGGTGCAGGACATGACCCTCGTCGGTGAGCGTGCGGACGCGGACCTCATGCTGGAGCCGCCCGTCGAGAACCCGTTCCTCAAGGCGTACCGGATGCCGTTCCGCGCGGTCGACGGCACTCTCGCCAAGACGTCCACCGAGCTGTCCAAGCAGTTCGACGCGAACACCTCGAACGAGGTCACCGCGGGCCGCACGGCGAGTGACGGCACCGGCCAGGTCACCTTCGAGACCCAGTCCGCACTCGAGGCACCCCAGCTCGGCTGCGGCCAGGAGGTCGTCGTCGCCGGGACGTCCACACCCCGGTCCTGCTGGCTCGTGGTGGTGCCGCGCGGCTCGCACAACCTCGACGGCAGTGCGGCCGACTCGACCGCCGCCGGCCGCGTCACCGGTTCCCCGCTGTCGGCGTCGGCCTGGCGCAACCGCGTGGTGTTCCCGCTCGGGTTCCAGTCCGTCGCGCAGTCCTGCCCGATCGGCAACGCCGAGGAACGACTCGTCGGGTCGGAGACCGCCACCGAGGCCGTCACCGCCTGGCAGCCGGCGCTGTGCGGCCTCGGCACGACGTACGGCTTCTCGCAGATCGGCGACGGCGAGGCCGCGAACCAGATCGTCTCCGACGTCGCCGGGTCCTCCCGCCTCGCCCTGGTGACCAGCCCGCTCGCCGAGACGGCCGCGGCCGGCAAGACCATCCGGTACGCGCCGGTCGCGCAGTCGGCCGTCGTCATCGCGTTCACGATCGACTACCGTCTGTACCCGGACGCACCCGCGAAGGTGCGCGACGGCCTCCAGGCCCTCGACCTGACCCTCGACGCCCGCCTCGTCGCCAAGCTGCTGACGCAGTCGTACCAGGCCGACGTGCCCGGACGCGGCAGCGGGAACACGGTCCTGCAGGCCAACGCCGCGAGCCTCGTCACCGACCCGGAGTTCCTCGCCCTCAACCCGACGTTCGTCGGCTCGAAGAGCGACACCGCGCCGGCCGGCCTCATGGTGGCGCTCGGCAACGCCGACGCGAACGCCCGCGTCTGGTCCTGGCTGCGGTCCGACCCGGTGGCGGCCGCCTTCCTCGACGGCCGCCCCGACGAGTGGGGGATGCGGATCAACCCGGCGTACCGCTCCCTGGCGCTCGCCACCGACCCGAGCGTGGACAGCTTCCCGAAGGCCGACCTGACCATCGCGAAGGGCGGTGACCCGGACGAGACCGGGTACGGCACGCTCGACATGCGCCCGTACATGAACGACATGCACGAAGGGGCGTACCGCGCGCTCAAGGCCGACCCGAACGAGAAGGACTCCTGGAACCCGTTCGGCCAGCCGAAGGGCTACACCTCGCTCGGAGCCCAGGTGCCCGGCAGCCGGTTCGTCCTGACGATCACGGACGCGGCGTCGGCGGCCCGCTACGGCCTGCCCACCGCCAAGCTCGTCAACGGTGCCGGCGAAGCGGTCGCGCCGACGGCGGAGACGGTCGCGGCGGGCGTCGGGACGATGCGTGCGTCGACCGTCCCCGGGGTCGTGGTCGCGGACCCGGCCGACCGGACCCCCGGCGCCTACCCGCTGTCGATGCTCAGCTACGCCGCGGTGAACGTCTGTGCCGCGACGCCCGAGGAGCGCCGGGCCTACTCGGGCTTCATCGCCTACGCGGCCGGCAAGGGGCAGGTCCAGGGCGAGCGCCAGGGCGAGCTGCCCGCCGGGTACGTCCCGCTGCCCGCCGCCATGACGACCCAGTCGAAGACGGTCGCGACCGACCTCCTCGACGCCCGGGCCGTCGCCGCCGCCTGCCCGGCGGCCTCCGCGCCGGAGCCGACCGCGCCCGAGGCGGACGTCCCCGCGGCCTCCGCCCCGGACGACCAGCCGGCACCGCTCGACCCGGTCGGCACCGGCACGACGTCGACCGACACGGTGGCCACCCCGGAGGTCCCCGCCGTCCAAAAGCCGTCGTCCAACGACGTCGACCAGGCCGCCGCCGACGGAGCCGACCACCGCACCACGGACCAGCCCCTGGCCGCGACCCGCATGGGTCTCGCCGCTGCACTCGGGGCCGGCGTGCCGGCCCTCGGCATCGGTCCGTTCCTGATCCGCCGTGGCCGGAGGCTGGCGATGCTGGCCGCCGCCCACGTGTGACCGAGTTCCACCCCCATCGACTGCTGCCACCTGGGCGGCGTCGGAACCCACGAAAGGAACCACCAGCCATGAAGGCGAACACCTTCTGCAAGATCGGCGTCACGTTCGGGGCGACCGCCCTGATCGTCGGTGCCCTCGCCGTGCCGGCCGCCCAGGCGGACCCGGTCGGCAACTCGTTCGGCACCCTCGTCGGACTCGGTTCGGACACCACGCAGGACGTCATGAACGGCGTCGCGACGGCCGTCGGTGGCGGGCAGCTCGCGTCGTACGACGCGGCCAACGCCGGTCCGTCGGTGGTCACCCGTCCCGGGGGCAAGGCGATCCCGCGCGTGTCCGGCTCCGGTGCCGGTCGCGACGCGCTCCTCGTCGCGATCGGTGCGATCGCCAGCAAGTCCGGCGTCGCGCTCGCCGACGGCACGAGCACGACGGTCGACTCCTCGGTCGTCGGCCAGCTCGACTTCGCCCGTTCCTCGAGCGGCCCGTCCAGCACCGCGTCCGACGGCGTCGTCGCCTACGTCCCGTTCGCTCGCGACGCCGTCGACGTGGCCTACGCCCCGGGCAGCCAGCTCGCGAAGGTCCCCTTCTTCGTCGGCGACGGCACCCAGGCCAAGACCGCCCCGACGCTGTGGAACGTGTACCGCGGCGACGTCACCCACGCGTACTTCAACGCCGACGGGTCGTACAACTCGGTCGGCTCGGCCGCGACCGGCCCCGACGGCACCACGGCCGCGAAGATCAAGCCGCTCCTGCCGAAGTTCGGCTCGGGCACCCGCAGCTACTTCCTCGGCAAGCTCGGCCTCACCGACGCGTCCGGCTTCACCTCGACGAGCCCGTTCGTGTCCGACACGGTCGACGGCCAGCCGATCGAGGAGCACAACGGCCAGGCGATCGTCGACAGCACCTCCGGCTCCACGCTCGCGGTCGCGCCGTTCTCGGTCAGCCAGTGGGTCGCGCAGGCGAACGGCGTCGGCACCGTGAAGGACCGTCGCCACGGCGTGGTGCTCGCGCCGCTGAGCGTCGTCGACGGCAAGCAGGCCCCGGCCACCACGGGCAGCGGCACGTCCTACGCGACCAACCCCGCGTACGCCGGCTTCGTCCGCGACGTCTACAACATCGTGCCCTCGCGCCTGGCGGACGACCCGACGAGCGCCATCGCGAAGACCTTCGTCGGCAAGGACTCGCTCGTCTGCAAGCAGACCGCGACCATCGCGGCCTACGGCTTCCTGCCCGAGCCCGCCACCACGCCGGCGACCACGTGCGGCTACGACCAGCTGCGCTCGATCACCGCGTCGCCGAGCACCACGAAGCTCTCCGTCCCGGCGACGGCGACGGCGGGCAAGGCCGTCACCGCATCGGTCTCGGTCGACTCGTTCGGCGCCGGTGGCGGCACGGTCAAGGTCTTCAAGGGGAACGCGGTCGTCGGCACGGGCACGATCGCGCGCGGCGCCACCAGCGGCACCGCGCCGATCACCCTGCCCGTCGGCTCGGCGTCGCTCACCGCGCAGTTCGTCCCGTCGCTGGCCGGTGTCGCCTCCAGCACCTCGGCCCCGGCGACCGTGGCGGTCGCCCCCGCCACCGCCGTGTCCGTCTCGGTGCCGAAGCTGACCGTCGGCAAGACCGCCAAGGTCACGGTCAAGGTCACCGGTGCCGGCCCGTCCGGTGGCACCGTCACCCTCAAGAACGGCAAGGAGACCCTCGGCACCGCCAAGGTCCCCGCTGCCGGCACCGCGACGATCTCGTTCGTGCCGAAGGCCGTCTCCTACAAGTTCACCACGACCTACACGGCGAGCGGGTCCGGCGCGGTCGCGACGAACACCACCGGCACCGTGAAGGCCGCCAAGGGTGCGCCCACCGTCACGGTGAGCGCGATCAAGTCGGTCAAGGCGTCGGCCAAGGCGAAGGTCGCCGTCCGGGTCACCGGCACCGGCTCGGTCCCGACCGGCACGGTCACCGTCAAGGAGGGCAGCAAGAAGCTCGCCTCCGGCACCGTCTCGAGCAAGGACGGCCGCGTGACGGTCACCCTGCCGAAGCTCAAGGCAGGCACCCACAAGCTGACCGTCTCCTACAGCGGCAGCACCACCTGGAACGGCGCGGACAAGGCCGCGACGCTCAAGGTCACCAAGTAACACCCCCTGCCCGGCCGGCCGCACGACGGCCGGCCGGGCCCCTCCCACCACCTGCGATGGACGACACGATGACCAGCACCCCCTCCCGGCAGGACCGGCCGGACCGACGACGGCCCGTCCTGCGCCGACTGACGTCCCGACGCTCCACGGTGCGCCGCCCGGTGGTCCGCCGCCCGACCAGCGGCTGGTCGCACGAGCCCGTCGGGCCTGCGGCACGCGCCCTCCCGGTGCTCGGTCAGCCCGAGCGGTGGCGCTTCGGCGGCTCCGCCGTGGTCGTGGTCGGCCTGCTCCTGGTGGGGTTCGCGCTCCAGTTCATCGCGGTCTCGCAGGTCTCGTACGTGCGTGACCAGCAGCTCGCGCTCGATGCGTACCGGTTCCAGCTCGCCAACGCGACCGCACCCGTGGGACAGACCGGACCGGACGGCCGCCTCGTCGCCGACGGCACCCCGGTCGCGATCCTCCGCGTGCCCGCGATCGGCCTGCGGTCCGTGGTCCTGCAGGGCACCACGTCGGACGTCACCCGCTCCGGACCCGGTCACCGACGGGACACCCCGCTCCCCGGGCAGGCCGGGGCGAGCGTGGTGTACGGACGACAGACGGCCTACGGCGGCCCCTTCGGGAAGATCGCCGAGCTCCGCCGGGGCGACACCCTCACCGCCACCACCGGCCAGGGCACCGCACGGTACCGCGTGACCGACGTCCGACGGACCGGTGACCCGGTACCCGCACCGATGGCGGTCGGCGACGGCCGGCTCACCCTCGTCTCCGGTGCAGGCCTGCCGTTCCTGCCGGACACCGTGGTCCGTGTCGACGCGGAACTGGTCTCCGACCCGGTGCCGACGCCCACCCCGGCCTTCGGCTACTCCAGCCTCGAGCCGCGCGAGCTCACGATGGCCGGCGACGGGACGGTCTGGCCGTTCGTGGTGCTCGGGCTCGGCGTGCTGGCCGCGATGGTCGCGCTCTTCACCGTCGGCATGCGTCTGTGGGGCCGCCGGCAGACGGTCGTCGTGGCCGTCCCGGTGGTGCTCGCCGTCGGGTTGTTCGCGGCGTCCCAGCTCACGCTCCTGCTCCCCAACCTGATGTGACCGGCCGACCTCCCGCGACCGCACGCCCACCGATGACCGGAAAGGCCCCCATGACCGACACCGCCACCATGGTCGACGAGTTCGACAGCTGGTTCACACCCGACGCCGCAGCCGCCCCCACCGAGCTGATCCCGACCGCCACCCCGGCGACCCTCGACGCCTGCGAGGTGTCCGCCTGGTTCGGTGACCACAAGGTGCTCGACCGCGTCTCGCTGACGATGCCCGCCGGCCAGGTCACCGCGCTCATCGGCCCCTCGGGCTGCGGCAAGAGCACCTTCCTCCGCACCCTGAACCGGATGCACGAACTCGTCCCGAGCGCGTCGCTGGCCGGCGAGGTCCTGCTCGACGACGTCGACATCTACGACGCCTCGCGTCGGATCACCGAGGCCCGCCGCCAGATCGGCATGGTGTTCCAGAAGCCGAACCCCTTCCCCGCCATGAGCATCGCGGACAACGTCCTCGCCGGCCTCGCGCTCACGGGGGTCAAGCTCGACAAGAGCGGGAAGGCCGACCTGGTCGAGGAGACCCTCACGAAGGCCGGGCTCTGGAACGAGGTCAAGGACCGCCTCCGACAGGCCGGTGGCGGGCTCTCCGGCGGCCAGCAGCAGCGCCTCTGCATCGCCCGGTCGCTGGCGGTCCGGCCGCGCGTGCTCCTCATGGACGAGCCGTGCTCCGCGCTCGACCCCACGTCGACGCGTCGCATCGAGCAGACCATCACCGAGCTCGCACAGGACGTCACCGTCGTGATCGTCACCCACAACATGCAGCAGGCACAGCGCGTCTCCGACCGGTGCGCCTTCTTCCTCGCCGAGGCCGGCACCCCCGGCGCGATCGTGGAGCACGGCCCGACCGAGGCGATGTTCGGCACCCCGCGCGACCCGCGGACCGCCGACTACGTCAACGGCCGCTTCGGGTAGTCGAGCGGCACCGCCACGGCGACGTCGGTCGACGGACGGCGACGACCGGGAGGCCCGTCCTGCCCGACCGGTCCGTTACGGTGAGCGGGTGATGCGACGGGTGACGACGGCAGCGACGACCGTGGCGGTCGCCGCCCTCCTGCTGTCCGGCTGCAGCGCCGGCGGCCCTGCGGACCGCAGCGCCGTCGGCGGTGGGGACGGCAGCGCCGTCGAGGGGTACGTCGAGCCCGGTCGCGGAGCGGCCGAGCGGGTGCGGACCGCCGTCGACCGCGGCGCCACGGTGATCGGCGTCGACGGCGCGGCGCTGTCGGACGACGGGACGCACCTGCTCGAGACGCCCGACGGACTCGGCGACCTCGTGGGCGTCGCTGCGGACGCCGGGGCCACGACCGAGGTGCTCTTCAGCAACTACTCGTCGGCGGTCGGGGACTTCTCGCCCGAGGGGGCCACGGCACTGCTGTCGTCGGTGGCGAACCGCGAGCGCGTCGTCGGGCAGCTCGTCGACCTCGCCGCGGAACTCGGGACGGACGGCGTGCAGATCGACCTCGAGTCGATGCGCGACCAGGACCGCGACGGCCTCGTCGCCTTCGCGCGGGAACTGCGCGCGGCCGTGCACGACCGGCTCGGCGACCGCGCCGAGGTGTCGATCGCGATGACGTCGTCGACGGACCCGGCGGAGTACCGGGACCGGGGCTACGACCTCGACCGGCTCGCCGAGCACCTCGACCGCGTCGTGCTCATGACCTACGACCAGCACGGGCCGTGGGGAGGCCCCGGCACGATCGGCGCGCTGTCCTGGGCGCAGGAAGCGGTGCGGACCGCGGTCGGCGGCGGGGTCCCGGCCGAGCGGATCGACGTCGGCGTCGCGGGGTACGGGTACGCATGGGGTGCCGGTTCGGACGCCGCACCGATCCCCGCGGCGGCGGCTGCACGTCTGGCCGGTGACGGCGCGGAGTGGTCGGACCGGACGGGGGAGTGGTCGGCGACGCTCGACGACGGCCGCGCACTGCACTGGTCCGACGCCCGCTCCTACGAGGTCCGGCGGGACCTCGCACGGGAACTCGGCGTCCACGGCGTCGCCCTCTGGTCGCTCAACCTGTCGCCCCTGCCCGCTGACTGACCCCGGCCGCGGAGCGTGGATGCGCACCGGTACCGCGTCGCCCGACCGATCGGGTCTCCCGTCCGCACCGCGCGTTCGGTGACGCATCCTCCGGTCGCTGTCACCGCGTCGATGTAGCATCGCCGGACATCGACCCAGCGGCGAGGAGACCTGCGTGCCGGAGCTGACCCACCAGACCGTCCCGATCGACCGGATCCAGGACGCCGGGGCGGCCATCGTCTCGTCGGTCGCGACCGTGGTGGACGGCAAGCCCGAGGCGATCCGCACGGCGCTGACCGTCATGCTCGCCGAGGGCCACCTGCTCGTCGAGGACGTCCCCGGCGTCGGCAAGACGGTCCTCGCGAAGGCGCTCGGCGCCTCGGTCGGGGGCTCGGTGAACCGCATCCAGTTCACCTCCGACATGCTCCCGTCGGACGTGACCGGGGTGAACATCTACGACCAGTCGTCCGGCACCTTCCGGTTCTCACCCGGTCCGGTCTTCGCGAACGTCGTGATCGGCGACGAGATCAACCGCACCAGCCCGAAGACCCAGTCGGCGCTCCTCGAGGCGATGGCCGAGTCGCAGGTCACCGTCGACGGCGTCACCCGACCGCTCGAGTCCCCGTTCATGATCGTCGCGACGCAGAACCCGGTGGACATGGAGGGCACGTACCCGCTGCCGGAGGCCCAGCGCGACCGGTTCATGGCGCGCATCGCGATGGGCTACCCGAGCCCCGAGGCGGAACGGCGGATGCTGTCCGCCCGCGGTCGACACGACCCGCTGAGCGACCTCCGCCCGGTCGTCGACGTGGACACCCTGCGCTCGATGATCGCCGCCGTCCGCACGGTGCACATCGCCGCCGACGTCGAGGCGTACATCGTCGAGATCGTCCGCGTCACCCGGACGCACCCCGACCTGCTCCTCGGCGCCAGCCCCCGTGCCACCCTGCACCTGGCGCAGGCCGCACGCGCGTACGCGGCCCTCGCCGGTCGCCCGTTCGTCACGCCCGACGACGTCGCCGCCCTCGCGCCGATCGTCCTCGCGCACCGGCTCGTCCCGGTCGCCCGCGGCCTCGGCGGCTCGGCGGAGGACACCGCCCGTGAGATCGTGGTCCGGATCGTCGCCGACACCGCGGTGCCCTTCACCGCCACGCCCGTCCGGTCCTGATGGCGGACCAGCGGCCCGACGCCGGGCGGCTCGCGCGACGCACCGGCGCCGCACGGTCCGTGGTGTCCCGCTACGGCCGGCGGGGTCTCGGGATGCTGCGACGGACGCCCTTCCCACGCCCGACGCCCCGCGGCTGGACGGTCCTCGTGGCCGGGATCGGCCTCGTCGCTGCCGGCCTCGTCACGTCGATGAGCGTCGCCGTGACCGCCGGTCTGCTGCTCGTCGTCCTCGTCGTGCTCGGCGTCGTCACCGCACTGGCCGTGGCGGCGCCGCTCCGGGCCTCCCGGTCCGCGCCGCGCGCCGTCGTGCAGGTCGGCGAGGTCTACCGCGAACGGGTGACCCTGCGCGGCTCCGCCATGCGGTTCGCGCCGCGGTCGACGCTGCTCGTCCGGGAGCAGCTCGACGACCTGTTCGTCAGCACCGCCGAGCCGACGTCGCTGCTGGCGGTCGGACCGGCGTCGCCGCCGGCCGTGCTCGACGTCGAGGCGCTCGCGATCTCCCGCGGGCGCGGCCTCGTCGGCCCCGTGACGGTCCGGGTCGAGGACCCGTTCGGGCTGCTCCGCGTCGACCGGCCGGTCGTGTCCGCCGAGGAGGTCGTCGTCGTCCCCGGGTCCGTCCCGCTCGCCGCGCTCGACACCGGTGCGCTCGCCGGGGCCGTGTCCGCCGACGAGGGCCGGGTCGGGCAGGGCGGCTCCGCCGACGACAGCGAACTGCGTCCGTACCGACCCGGCGACCCGATCCGCCGCGTGCACTGGGGGCAGAGCGCGAAGCGTGGCGGTCTGCACGTCCGCCAGACCACCCAGGCGCAGCCGCCGGAGGCCGTCGTCGCGCTCGACGTCCGGCGCGAGGCGTACCAGCAGCTCGGCCGCGACGACCTGGCGGAGCTGTCCGACCTCGGCGGCGACCAGGCCTTCGAGCACGCCGTCGTGGTGGCCGCCAGCGTCGCCAGGGCGCTGTCCGCGCGGACCTCACGTGTCGCCCTCGTGACGGACGAGCCGGGCGGCGACGTGCGTCACAGCGGCGACGCCGGCGGCCTGTCCGAGGTCCTCGTCGGGCTCGCGGACGTGCACGTGCGCAGCGGAGCCCGCGCCGTGACCGACGTGCTGCACGGCGTGCGCGGGCGGGACGTGCACGGCATGACGGCCGTCGTCACCGGTCGCTGCACCCCCGAGCAGGCCGCGGAACTCGTCTCCGCCACGAACGGGTCCAGCCGAGGCGTGCTCGTCACGGTCGTCCCGCCGGACCCGGCCGTGCGCGGCATCCTCGACCGAGCCGGGTGGCGCGTCCTCGTCGTCCCCGTGCCGGGCAGCTCGACGGTGGGGCACGCCCGGTGACCGCCGTCACGACCGCGGACGGACGCCGCCGATGACCGCCACCACCCCGAGTCGACCACGACCGCGGGTCGACGTCCGACAGGTCCTCGACCGGGACGACCGCCGGCACGACGGCCCGGACGCCCGGGTCGTCGCCCTGGCCCCCGTGCCCGTGCTCATCGCGGCCCTCGCGATGCGACCGCTGCTGCAGGGCATCTCGTGGTGGGTGTCCGGCGTCGTCGTCGTGGCGGTGCTCGTCGCCGTCGTGCTCGCCGTCCGCTCCCGCCCCCGCGGTGTCCGGTTCGCCGCCCTCGTCGGCGCGCTCGTCCTCGGCTCGTGCGCGGTCGCGCTCCTCAACGACTCGGCACCGCTCGGGTGGCTCGACCGGGACGGTGCGCTCGGGCAGACGCTGGCGGCGATCCGGCTCAACCCCGCGCCGTTGCCGCAGACCGACGCGATCCGCCTGGTCGTGACCGTGGCGATCGCCTGGGTCGCGGGGGCGTCGCTGTTCCTCGCTGCGATCGCCCCGACGGCGGCGCTCGCGGCCGTGCCCGCGCTCGTGATCCTGCTCGTGCCGGGCGTCATCACCGGTGAGGCACCGGCGGCGTGGCTCGTGGTCCTCACCGCGGTGGCCTTCCTCGCGCTGCTCTGGACCTCGGTCCGCCCGGTGCAGCGGGTGCTGCCTGCCGCCGTGGTGGGCGTGATGGGACTCGTCGTCGCGGTCGGGTTGCCGGCACTCGTCCCCCTCGACTCCGGGTGGCTCTCCGGCGTCACGGGGTCGGTGCGGTCCCCGATCCAGCCGGGCCGTCCGGGCACGCTGCTCGAACTCGGGCAGGACCTCCGCCGGCCGAGCGAGCTCGAGGTGTTCCGGTACCGCTCGGCCGACGGGCGGCCGCAGTACCTCAAGCTCGCGGACCTGGACGAGTTCGGCTCGGGGGACTGGGTCCCGACGGTGACCGACGCGAGCACCGCCGACACCGCCGACCAGTCGCGGTGGGTGGTCGGCGTGAACCCGCGCCTGGCGGGTCGCGCCGACGTGACGGTGCAGATCACCGGTCTGTCGAGCAACTACCTGCCGCTGCCGGCCGGCGCGATGTCGATCGAGTCGAAGTCGACGAACCTCGACCTCGGGCAGTGGCGCTGGTCCGGGGACACGAACACCGTGCGGTCCACGGGCCCGGCGACCGCTCGGGGTGCGACGTACGAGGCGTACGGCGCCTCGGTCTCGGCGAACGCCTACCTCGACGCGGTGGCCGCCTCCGGCCGGCTCGCCCAGGCGGACGGGCGCGGTTTCCGGACCCCGTCGGCGGAGCAGCTCCGGATCGACACCGCGTTGCCGGACGACCTGCCCGCCGTCATCGGCGACACCGCCGCCCGCGTCGAGGGCGGCACGGCGTCCGACTACGAGCGGGCGCGCGCCCTCGAGTCCTGGTTCCGCAGCGGCCTGTTCACCTACTCCGAGACGGCACCCGTCGAGCGGGGCTACGACGGTGACAGCATGGACGTCGTCGCGACCTTCCTGCGCGAGCGCTCGGGCTACTGCGTGCACTTCGCCTCGGCCATGGCCGTGATGGCCCGTACCCTCGGCATCCCGTCCCGCGTCGCCGTGGGTTACCGCGCCGGTGCGGCACGGGAGGACGGCCAGTACACGGTGTCGAACCGGCAGCTGCACTCGTGGCCGGAGCTGTACATCCGCGGCGCGGGTTGGGTGTCGTTCGAGCCGACACCGGAGTCCGACGGCGCAGCACAGGCGGACTCGACCCCGACCTCGACCCCCTCGGCGGTGCCCTCCGAGACGCCCCTGCCCGCTCCGGGTGAGACGACCGCTCCCACGGCGTCGCCGAGCGCCGAGCCGAGCGCGTCCGCGGGTGCGGACGCGGCCGGCGGGACGGGCGGTGGGGGCGCCTCCACGGCCTGGGGCGGGCTCGTCGGGGTGCTCCTCGCGCTGGTGCTCCTCGTCACCCCCGGCGTGCTGCGGGCGTTCCGTCGGCACCGACGCACCGCCGCGGTGGCGGCCGGTCGCGACCCGGCGGTGACGGCCTGGCGGGAACTCCTGGACGACCTCGCCGACCACGGGTTCGCCCCGGCCGCGGCACCACCCGGTGACGCCGCGGCCGCCGCCCGGACGGCGCGCGCGGTGCTCGGACGGCTCCGCACGACGGTGCCGCCGTCGGTGCTGCCGCACCTGCAGACCGTCGTCGACGCGGTCGACCGCGAGCGCTACGCGGCGGGCGGCGCGGTCGACCCGCAGACGCTCCTGACGGCGCTCCGGGAGGCCCGTTCCGCGTCCGACGCGTCGGTCTCCCGCCGGCGGCTGGTGCGTGCACGACTGCTCCCGCCGAGCCTGCTGCCGTCGTCGGCGTGGTCGCACGGACGGCCGGTCACCTCGGCCGGATGACCGCCTCGACCATGGCGGCGACGGCGTCGCCCGGGTCCACGCCGTCGAGCGCGGGCGCGTCGAACACGATCCCGGAGTTCGCCGCGACGAGCAGCGCCGCGAAGGTGTCGAGCGGCATGCCGGGCTCGACGTCCGGGTGCGCGGCGAACCACCGACGCACGAGCTCGCGGACGCCGTCGTGCAGGTGCCGGCGCTGCCGGACGAACTCGGGCATGAACTCGGGGTGCCGGATCGCGTAGCCCCGCAGCTCGGACAGCAGGGCGAACTGGGCGCTCTGGTCGTGCCGACCGAACGCCGCACGGACGGCGTCGCCGACGTCCACGGCCTCGATGTCGACCCGGACGAGTTCCTGCAGCGACCGGAGCACGAGGTTCGTGGCCCGCTGCATGACGTGGGCGACGAGGTCCTCCTTCGATGAGAAGTTGGAGTAGACGGCGCCCTTGCTGAAGCCGGCGGCGGCGGCGACGTCGTCGAGCCGGGCCTCGTGCACGCCCTGCTCGGCGAACACGCGGGCGCCGGCGGTGAGCAGGCGCTCGCGGACCTCGGAGCGGGGTGTGCGCGGGACCGAGGTCGCTCGGTCGGAGCGTGGTCCGGGTGTTCCCGGAGCGGTTGCGTCGGCCATCGGATCCTGTTCCGGGACTCTGCTGGTGCGGGGCGGTCGGCGCTGCCGGTGGTGGTGGCGGTGCGCCTGCGGGCCGGGGGAGCCGCGCCGTGCGCCTGACCTCGCGCGGTGCGGTGGCCCCTCGTGCCCGCACGTCACGGGCGAGACCGCCGTCTTCGGGTCACGTCGGTCCGACGTCCGTGAGGGTGCGGCCGGGTCGATACCCGGCGGTCTCGAGTGTACGACGGGTCGGTCGCCGATCCCAGTCGCGGTGTCAGCCCTGGTCGGGGTCCGCGGGATGTGGCGTCTCCGGGTCGGTGTGCACGCTGCCCGCTCCGGCACGGCGACCCGGGCGGCGGAGCAGCCGGACGGCCTCGGGGCGGACGAGTCTGCGGCCCCGACCGCGCCCGCGGCGCAGCAGGGACGCGAGCTGTGACTGCGGCTGCCAGTTGCGGCCGTTCGGCAGACCCCAGCCGCGTCGGACCGCTCCCCAGCGCAGCACGAGCGAGAGCAGGATCGCGACGAGGATCCCGATCGAGGGCGAGCCGAGGTACGACGCGATCACCATCACGGCCGAGGCGGCGACCGCGACGGTGGCGTAGAGCGCGTTCCCGCCGAACACGGCCGGCACCCGGCGGAGCAGCATGTCGCGCATGGCCCCGCCGCCGACCGCGGTCACGGTGCCCATGATGATCGCGGCGGGCCACTCGAGCCCGGCGTCGAAGGTGCGCTGCACGCCGACGACCGCCCAGAACCCGATGACGGCGGCGTCGAGCACGGTGAACAGGCGGTCCCAGGTGCGTTCGGAGAACGACACGAAGAACGCCACGAGCGCGCCGGCGACGGCGACCGGCAGGTACAGCGGGTCGGTCAGGGCGACGGGCGGTCCGTTCTGCAGCAGCACGTCGCGGAGCAGACCGCCCCCGAGTCCCGACACGAACCCGACGACGAGGAACCCGAACAGGTCGAAGTCCATGGTCCGCGCGATCGACCCGCCGAGCAGGGCGGACGCGAAGACCCCGGCGAGGTCGAGCACGTTCGTCACGGCCGCCAGCCCGTCGACGGTCAGCAGGTTCATGGGGACCATCCAACCGCACCTCGAGGGCACCGGATGTGGGAGGGGGTGTCCTCCGCCGTTTCCCTGGAGGCGGAGGACACCCGCACCGCGGGGTCTCGACGGGCGGAACCACCGTCCGGTGACCCGGCGCGATGCATCGCGAGTCGCGACGGGAGCAGCGTACCGCGGCGCGCTGCGGAAACCGACCCCGGTCGACCCGTCCGGTCCGGGGACGGCCGTGGGGCGCGCCTCCCGGCCGCGGACACGGACGGGCCCTCCCACCGGTGCGGTGGGAGGGCCCGTCCGTGTCGAGCGGCGTGGCCGGGAGGCCCGTCAGCCGTCCGCGCGGACCGTCGCCTCGCGCGCGGCCCGCTTCCGACGGACCAGCACCAGCGCGGTGACCCCTGCGAGGAGCAGGAGTGCCGCGGCGAGGGCCGGTCCGGCGATCTCGGCACCCGTGTAGGCCAGGGGCCCACCATCGGCGTCGTCGAAGCCGCCACCGGCGATCGGGACCGCGACGAGCCCGCCGTCCGGGTCGGTCGCACCGGGCACGGTCGGGTCCGTCGGGTCGGCCGGGTCGGCCGGGTCCGTCGGGTCGGTGCCCGGAGCCGGCACCGGCTCCTCGCCGGGCGCCGGCGCGACGAGCACCGGAACGGTGACGGCGAGCGTGATCTGCTGCCCGTTCGGCAGCTCGACCACGAGCGGCTCGTCCGAGGTCTCGACCGCGGCGGCCGCCAGGCGGGCATCCGCGGCCCGCTCGGCGGGCTCACCCGGGGTCGCCGCGCCGGGCTCCGGGACGGTGAAGGTGAGCGAGGCGCGGCCCTGCTCGTCGGTCTTGTCGACCACCGTGGTGTCGATCGGGGCGGACGCGAGCTCCGTCCCGCCGGCCGACACGGAGACCGTGCCGCTCTGGTCCCCGGCGTTGCTGAAGACCAGCGACGACAGGTCGACGGTCACCTCGTCGCCGGGCTGGAAGCCGCCCTCGGGCTCCGGCGTCGTGGTGACACCGACCGCACGCTGGTCCATCGGCGGCTCGACGGCGTCGTGCGCCGCGAAGTAGTCCGCCTGGGCCTGCAGGTCGACCTGGCCGGAGTCGGCCTTGTCCGTGCCGGCTGCGAAGGCGGCGAAGTTGTCGCCGCCCGTCGACAGGAACGAGTTGACCGTGACCTTGAGGGTGTCGTCGAGGGCGATCGGCTCGCCGTCGAGGGTCATGCCGGTGATGCGCTCCCCGCGGCCCTTCGCGGGGTCGTACGTGTAGGCGAAGCCCGCCGAGACACCGAGCTTGAGGAACGGACGCTCGAGACCGTCCGGTTGCCACTGCTGTTCGAGCGCGTCCTTGATCTGCTGCCCGGTCATGTCCTCGGTGACGAGGGTGTTCGCGAACGGCTGCACGAGGGCGGCTTCCTTGTAAGAGACGCTGCCGTCGGGGTCCCCGGCACCGCTCGACGCGTACACGAGGTCGGTGCGGAGGCCGCCCGGGTTCATGAACGCGACCTGGGAGCCCTGGCGCTCGGTCGCCCAGCGCTGGACCTCTGCGATGTTGTTGCCGAGCGTGGACTCGCCGCCGCGGTTCTCGGTCTTGCCGTCGGACTGCAGCGCGCGCCGCAGGTCGCCGGTGATGGTGCCGAGCTGCTCCTTGCCCTTGACGTCGGCGATCGCCTTGGCGTCCGCGACGGTCTTCGCGACCGCGGTGACCGAGGTCGTGTCCGCCGGCGCGGCCGGGTCGGTGTTGACCGGCTTGACCGAGGAGGTGATGCCGGTGAGCGTGCCGTCGGCGGCGACCGTCATGCGGAGGTGGCCGTAGGAGACGCCGTAGGAGCCCGCCTGGATCACCGGACGAGGGGTGCCGTCGGGGCCCGGGATCGAGTGGTTGTACGTCGCGTGGGTGTGTGCGGAGACGATCGCGGAGACCTTCGAGGACACTCCACCGGTGATCTGCCCGAACGCACCGCTGCCGGTCGCGTCGGTGAGGGCTCCGGTCGTGGCACCCTCGTGCACGAGCAGGACGAGGACGTCGGCCTCGCCGTTCGCCTCGTCGCCGTCGGTGAGTGCGTCGGCGTACCGGTTGACCGAGCTGACGATCGGTGCCATCGCGAGACCCTCGACACCGCCAGGGCTGACGAGGCCGGGGATGAGCGCCTCGGTGGTCGCGCCGATGAAGCCGACCTTGACACCGCCCTTCTCGACGATGGACCACGGGGTGAAGGCGGGCTCGGTGGTGCCCTGCTTCACGATGTTCGCGGAGATGTACGGCCAGTCCGCACGGTCCTCGATCCGTCCGGTCAGGTCGTCCTGGCCCTTGTCGAGCTCGTGGTTCCCGATCGCGCTGACGTCGAGACGCATCTGGTCGAGCACGTCGATGGTCGGGTCGTCCTGCTGCACGAAGGAGGTGAACGTCGAGGCGCCGACGTTGTCGCCGACGCTCGCGAAGATCGTGTTCGGGTTGGCTTCGCGCTGCGCCTGCACGACCGCGGCGAGCTTCGCGGCGCCGGCGGCCTTGTCGGCCGTCGTGCCCTCCGACTCGATGCGGCCGTGGAAGTCGTTGACGTCGAGGATGTCGATCGTCGTGTCGCCGACGGCGGTGCCGGTGACGGGTGCTCCGGCCGCGGTGGCCGGGGCGCCGAGCGCGACGAGGACGCCGGCTGTGGCGAGGGCGGTGCCGGCGACGATGCCGTGCCTCCGCCTGGTGGTGGGCGCGGGGGTGTGGGACGGGCTCATCGGTGTGAGGACTCCTGGTGTGGTGGTTCTGCCCCCGGGCGGGGGACACGACCTCCAGAACCTACGAGCACGCACAGGCGACACGCCAGACCCGGGGCGAGCGCGTCACACGGTGTTCAACTCCGTGAAACGCTCGCCCCCGTGGCGAGCCGTCAGTCCCGTCCGAGCGCGCCCTTCGCCCGCTCGACGACCTCGGCGGCCATCGCCTTCGCGGAGTCCTTCACGACGTCGAGCTCGACCGGGTCGCCCTTGAGCAGGCTCTTCGCCGTGTTCATGGCGTACTCGGCCGTGATGTGCGGCGGCAGCGGTGGCACACTCCGGCTGACGTAGGCGTCGATGAGGGTCACGCCCTGGTGCGCGAAGGCCCGCTCGACGGCCGCGTCGACCTCGTCGTCGCTGTGCACGGCGATCCCCTGGAAGCCCAGGAGCTCGGCGTACCCGGCGTAGTCCATCGTCTCGACGTCCTGCGAGCCGCGCCACATCGGGTTGCCGTCCTCGGTCCGCATCTCCCACGAGACCTGCCCGAGGTCGTCGTTGTGCATGACCACGATGACCAGCTGCTTGTCCTGCCAGCGGTGCAGGTACTTCTTCACGGTGATGAGCTCGTTCATGCCGAGCATCTGGAACGCGCCGTCGCCGATCGTGCACACCGCGGCGCGGTCCGGGAACGCGAACTTCGCCGCGACGGCGTAGGGCATGGCGGCGAGCATCGTGGCGAGGCGTCCGGACATGTCCCCGCGCATCCCGCGCCGCAGGCGGATGTGGTGGCCGTACCAGTCGGCGGTGGTGCCCGCGTCGCAGGTCACCGTGACGCCCTCGGGCAGCCGCTCGTTCACCGCGTGGATGACCCGGCGCGGGTTGACCCCGTCGCTGTAGGACACCTCGGCCTGGCGGCCCATCTCGGCTTCCCACTCGCGCATCTCGCCGGCGAGCTGCTCCTGCCAGCCCAGGTCCGTCTTCTGCTCGAGCAGCGGGAGCACGGCGTCGAGCGTGGCCCCGACGTCACCCCACATGTTGAGTTCGTTCGGGTAGCGCAGGCCGAGCTGCTCCGGCTTGATGTCGACCTGGATGCCGCGCGCCTGCCCGACCTCCGGCAGGTACTCGCCGTAGGGGTAGTTCGTGCCCAGGAGCACGATCGTGTCGCACTCCTTGATCTGGGTCAGGCTCGGACGGGAGCCGAGCAGCCCGACCTGCTGCGTGTGGAACGGCACGTCGGAGGGGACGACGTCCTTGCCGCGCAGCGCGGTGATGATGCCGGCTCCCGCCTTCTCGGCGGCGGCGAGCACCTGGTCCGTCGCGCCCCGGGCTCCGGCGCCGACCAGGAAGGTCACCTTCTTCCCGGCGTTGATGATCTCCGCCATCTTCCGGACGTCCTCGGCCGGTGGGGTGATGCGGGTCGACGCGGGGACGTCGCTCGACCGGGAGACCCAGTGCTCGGCGCCGGGCTCCGACCACTTCATCGCCTGCACGTCGTGCGGGAGCACGATGACGGCGGGCTGCTTCCGGAGCATCGCGGTGCGGAAGGCGGTGTCCACGATGACGCCCGCCGAGTCCGGGGTGGCGATGGTCTCCACGTAGCAGGCGACGTCCGCGAACACCGCTCGAGGTTCGACTCCTGCTGGGTGAAGGTGCCGACCGCGGCGAGGCCCTGCTGCCCGACGATCGCGACGACCGGCTGGTTGTCCATCTGGGCGTCGTACAGCCCGTTGAGCATGTGGAACGCCCCGGGGCTCGAGGTCGCGATGCAGACGCCGACCTCGCCGGTGAACTTGGCGTGTGCGGTCGCCATGAGCGCGGCGATCTCCTCGTGCGTGGGGCGGATGTACTCGACGCCCTCGCCCTTGCCGTCGGCCTTGCCGAGTGCGCCGTCGAACTCGCCGATGCCGTCCCCGGGGTACCCGTACACACGTGTGACGCCCCACGCCTGGATGCGGTCGAGGACGAATTCACTGACGTTCTGGCTCATGCCCCCAGGGTGCTCGCGGCGGGTCCACGCGTTCTCAGCGCCGGGCCTCCCGACCGGCGGCGTCGGCCGCTACTCGGCGGCGATGAGCGGCCGGAGTGTCCGGTGGGCGATCCGGAGGCCTTCGAGGACCTTCACGTCCGTGCCACCCCACAGCGGGTCCTCGTGCTCGACGGACAGCGTGCCCGTGAAGCCGGCCTCGTACAGCCGGTCGACCACGTGCGGCCAGTCGACGATCCCGCGGCCGGGTACCCGGAAGCGCCACCAGCCCATCTCCCACGGGTCCTCGCCCTTGTCGACCTTGCCGAAGAAGCCGTACCGGTTGCGCTGCTCGGGGAAGAGCTCGACGTCCTTCGCCTGCGCGTGCACGATGTGCTCGGCGAACGGCAGGATCGTCTCGACCGGGTCGATGCCGATCCAGGTCAGGTGCGAGGGGTCCCAGTTCAGCCCGAAGCCGAGTCCGGTGACCCAGTCCCAGAGCTCGGGGGAGTACGCGATGTTGCCGGGGTAGCCGTCCGGGTGCCAGCCCTCCATCACGCAGTTCTCGATGATGAGCCGGACGCCGCGTTCGCCGGCGTAGTCGACCAGTTCCGGCAGCACCTGGTCACCGAGGCGCATGTTCTCGCGCACCGACTTCGTCGTGTCGCGGCCGATGAACGTGCCGACGTACGGCACGCCGAGCAGCTGGGCGGCGTCGACCGCATGGAACAGGTGTTCCCTGACGGCGGCACGGCGGTCCGGGTCCTGGTGCAGGTTGTTCTCGTAGTAGGCCAGGGCGCTGATCTCGAGGCCGGTGCGGTCGAGCAGCTCCCGGGTGGCCGCGGCGTCGTCGTCCGTGAAGGTCGCGACGGGCAGGTGCGCGGCCTCGAAGTCGCGGCCGCCGGTGCCGGGCCAGACGGCGACCTCGAGCCGCTCGTAGCCCTCCGCGCTCGCGAACTCCGCGATCCGGCCGAGCTCCCACCCCGGCAGGCAGGCCGTCAGCATCCCCAGCTTCATCGGATCTCCCTCCAGGCGTGGTCGCCGGCGCTGGCGACCACGGTGTCGATGACGCGCGCCGACCGGGCACCGTCCGCGAAGGTCGGCAGACCCTCCGGAGCGGTCCCCGAAGTGACGGCGGTGTACGTGTCCGCGACGAACGCGGCGAAGGCGTCGACGTAACCCTGCGGGTGTCCGGACGGCACGACCGCCAGGCGGCGCTGGTCGGGGGACCCCTGCGACGGGTCGCGGACGACGATCTGCGCCCCGGTCTCGTTGCCGAACCAGGCGGACTCGGGCTGCTCCTGGTCGAACGCGGCCGACCCGAGGGTGCCGTCCACCTCGAACCACAGCCGGTTCTTCCGGCCGGCCGAGACCTGCGAGATGACGACGTTGCCGATGCGTCCGCTGCCGGTCCGGAAGGTCGCGACCGCGGTGTCCTCGGTCGTGACCTCGGCGCGTTCGGCGGCGTCGGCGATCGGGTCGGGGTCCGGCGTGCCCGAGAACGACGGACCGGAGGCTGCGGGCCGCGTCGGGTAGACGATGTCCGTCACCGCGCTGACCGAGGCGAACGGCTCACCCGTCACGAACTCGACCAGGTCGCACCAGTGCGACCCGATGTCCGCGAAGGCACGCGAGGAACCGCCCGCACCGGAGTCGACCCGCCACGAGGACGCGTCCGAGTCGAGCATCCAGTCCTGCAGGTAGTGCCCGTGCACGGCGAGGACCCGGCCGAGGGCGCCGTCGGCGATGCGCGAGCGGATCTCGCGGACGATCGGGTGGTAGCGGTAGACGAACGGCACGGTCGCGACGACCCCGGCCTCGATCGCCGCACGCTCGAGTTCGTCGGCCTGCTCGGCGGAGACCGCGAGGGGCTTCTCGCACACGACGTTGATCCCGGCGCGGATGACGGCGAGGGCCTGGGGGTGGTGCTGGTCGTTGGGCGTGCAGACGTGCACGACGTCCGGCCGGTCGGCGATCACGGCGTCGAGGTCCTCGTACCCGCGTTCGACCCCGAGCTGCTCGGCGACCTGGACCGACCGGCGGTGTGTGCGGCCGAGCACTCCTACGACGTCGGCACCGGCCGCCCGCGCCGCCCGCACGTGCACGGCGGCGATCATCCCGGTCCCGATCACGGCGACCCGCAGTCGTGCGCTCCGCGGCTCGACCCGCGGTGGACCGGCGAACTGCTGGTCCGTCCCGGGTGCGTGGACGTTGCCCTCTGTCGACATGGTGCTCCCTCGCGCCGTCCCGACGCTCCCGCGCGTCGGCACCGTCACCACCGTACCGGCGGGACCCGGCCGTGCTCGGGAACCGGTGAGTACGGTCTGGGGCATGGCGAGCCTCCAGACCACACTGCTCATCCTCGGAGCCAGCGGCGACCTGTCCAAGCGCCTGCTGCTGCCCGGCCTCGCGACCCTCCTCGAGGTGAAGGAGGACTGGGAGATCCAGCTCGTCGGCGCCGGGGTCGAGGACCTGTCCGACGCGGACTGGAAGCACCTCGTGCACGAGGCCTTCGAGGACGCGCAGGCGTCGAAGAACGAGGAGGACGAGGGCGCGACCGGTGAGAGCAGGCTGTCCCCGCGCCTCCAGGCCGTCGTCGACGCGTCGTCCTACCGCAAGGCCGACGTGACGGACGCCGACGACCTGCGGACGCTGCTCCGCGACTGCCGGCACGACCCCGCGATCTACTTCGCGCTGCCGCCCGCCGTCACCGAGAAGAGCTGCGAGCAGCTGGCGCACCTCGAGCTGCCGGCGCACACCCGTCTCGCCCTCGAGAAGCCGTTCGGCACCGACGCCGAGAGCGCCGAACACCTCAACGACCTGCTGCACTCGTTCCTGCCGGAGTCACGGATCCACCGGGTCGACCACTTCCTCGGCCGGTCCACGGTGCTCAACCTGCTCGGCCTGCGGTTCGCCAACCGGATCATCGAGCCGCTGCTGTCGTCCCAGCACGTCGCGCGCGTCGACATCGTCTACGACGAGACCCTCGGACTGGAGGGCCGTGCCCGCTACTACGACAAGGCCGGCGCCCTGGTCGACATGATCCAGAGCCACCTGCTCCAGGTCATGGCGGTCGTCGCGATGGAGGCCCCCGCGTCCATCGACGCCGAGGACCTGCGCACGCAGAAGGAACTCGTGCTCCGTGCCGTCCGTCCGTGGGGCGGTGACCCGCTCACCGCGGGCAGGCGCGCGCGGTACACGGCCGGGGCGGTGGGGGACCGGTCGATGCCGTCCTACGCCGACGAGGAGGGCGTGGACCCGTCGCTCGGCACCGAGACCCTGGCACAGCTGACGCTCGAGATCGCAAACTGGCGCTGGGCCGGGGTGCCGTTCACCCTGCGGTCGGGGAAGGCGCTCGGCAAGCAGCGCCGCGAGATCCTCATCACGTTCAAGGACTCGCCGCACGTGCCGAACGGGCTGACCGGAGCGGTGCTGCCGGACCGGCTCTGCATCTGGATCGCTCCCGACGAGATGCAGCTCGAGCTCAACGTGAACGGCCCGGGCGACCCGTACACGGTGGACCACACCGCGCTGACGACGACGTTCAACCCCGGCCGCCTCAGTGCCTACGGCGAGGTGCTCGCCGGTGTCCTGGAAGGGGACGCGACGCTGTCGGTCCGCGGGGACAGCGCCGTGCAGGGGTGGAAGGTCGTGGAGCCGTTCCTCGCCGCCTGGCGGGCCGGGGACGTGCCGCTCGACGAGTACGCCGCGGGCTCGGGCGGACCGGACGACTGGGACAACGTCGACAGCTGAGGTCCGGTGCCGGGCTCGGCGTAGCGTCGGGAGACGTGACCACCATCGATGACGTCCTCTCCACCGTCCCCGAACCCGCCGGCGCCGACATCCGCGTCGAGCGCGTCGACTACGTCCACGAGGACGCGCCCCTGCAGGGCGTGCTCGCGAAGGACGCCGCCGTCGCCGGACCGCGCCCCGCCGTGCTCGTCGTGCATGACTGGCACGGGGTGAACGAACACGTCGAGGCGCGGGTGACGATGCTCGCCCGACTCGGCTACGTCGCCTTCGGCGCGGACGTCTACGGCGCTGGCGTCCGCCCCGCCGACGACACCGCGGCCGAGGTGGCCGGCCGGTTCTACGGCGACAACGCGCTCTTCCGTGCGCGCCTGCTCGCGGGCCTGGACCGACTGCTCGAGGACCCCGACGTCGACGCCTCGCGGGTCGTCGTGATGGGCTACTGCTTCGGCGGTACCGGCGCCCTGGAACTCGCCCGCACCGGTGCCGCGCTGGCCGGGGCGGTGTCGTTCCACGGCGGGCTCATCACGCACGACCCCTCGGACGCGCACGAGGTCCGCGCGAAGCTCCTCGTGCTCACCGGCGGGTCCGACCCCGTCGTCCCGGACGAGGCCGTGCACGCCTGGCAGGACGAGATGCGCGGTGCGCCCGAGGTCGACTGGCAGGTCGTCACCTACGCCGACGCGATGCACGCCTTCGCGGTGCCCGGCACCGATGCCCCCGACCACGGCGCGCAGTACCAGGAGCGTGCGGACCGCCGGTCGTGGCGGGCGCTGCAGGTGTTCCTGGCCGAGGTGTTCGACGAGGAGCTCACGGTCTCCTGATCGCGACGACACGCCGAGCACGAGGGTGGGGGCTGCTCGATTGGCGCTGCGACCGGAGCTGTTGTAGAGTCTTCCACGGCTCGCAAGGGCCACGCGCTCGTAGCTCAATGGATAGAGCATCTGACTACGGATCAGAAGGTTGGGGGTTCGAGTCCCTTCGAGCGCACAGTACTGCACCACGACGAAGGCCCCGGAGATCATCTCCGGGGCCTTCGTCGTCCTCCCCGAGTGACACTGGATCGACCCCCACGGCGACCGGGCTAGACGGGGAGCATGCCCGAAGACCTCGACCAGACCGTCGCCCCGTTCCTCGACGCCCTGCGGGACCACCACGCGGTGAACCGGTACAGCTTCTCGCCGCCCGGGCACCGCCAGGGTCGTGGCGTGGACACCGAGACCCTGTCGGTGCTCGGCGCGGACCCGTTCCGGAACGATGTGCTCGCGAGCGGCGGCCTCGACGACCGGACGTCGTCGAACGGGTACCTCGCGCGCGCCGAGGCCCTGATGGCCGACGCCGTGAGAGCGGACCGCGTCTTCTTCTCGACGTGCGGGAGCTCCCTGTCCGTGAAGGCGGCGATGCTCTCGGTCGCGGGCATCGAGGGGGGCATCCTGATGGGTCGCGACGCCCACAAGTCGGTCACGGCGGGACTGGTGTTCTCCGGGCTCCAGCCGTACTGGGTGGAACCGCGGGTCGACGCCGACCAGGGCATCTCGCACCCGCCGTCGGCCGAGGACTACGCCGCGGTGTGGGACGCCCACCCCGACGCGGCTGCCGCGGTCGTCGTCAGCCCGACGCCGTACGGGACGTGCGCCGACATCGAGGGCATCGCCGCGGTCTGCCACGAGCGCGGCAAGCCCCTCATCGTCGACGAGGCGTGGGGTGCGCACCTGCCGTTCTCCGACCAGCTGCCCACCTGGGCGATGAGCGCGGGCGCGGACGTCTGCGTCACGAGTGTGCACAAGATGGGGCTCGGGTTCGAGCAGGGCTCGGTGTTGCACGTGCGTGGTGACCTGGTCGACCACGACCACCTGTGGGCCTGCGCGGACATGCTCATGACGACCAGCCCGGACGTGCTCGTCTACGCCGCGATGGACGGGTGGCGGCGACACATGGTGCAGGACGGTGCCGAGCGGATCGCGCGTGCGATCGAACTCGCGGACCGCACCCGGGACCGCATCGACGGCATCGACGGGATCAGCGTGCTGCACGACGAGCTGCTGCACGCCGAGGCGTCACACGAGCTCGACCCGATGCGCATGCTGCTCGACATCCAGCCGCTCGGGATCACCGGGTACCACGCCCTCGACTGGATCCGGCAGCACCACCAGATCGATCTGGGGCTGTCCGACCACCGGCACCTCGGGATCGACATCTCGGTCGCCGACGACGACTTCACCACCGACCGGCTCGTCGACGCGCTCGAGGCCCTCGCCGCCGCGGCACCCGGACTCGACCAGGACCCTCCGGTACGGCTGCCGGACCGCTCGGGCATCCTGCTCGAGTCGGTGGTCACGCCGCGCGAGGCGTTCTTCGCCCCCGCCGAGTCCGTCCCGGCAGCGGAGGCGGTGGGACGCATCGCGGCGGAACAGGCGACGCCCTACCCGCCCGGCATCCCCGCGTACGTGCCGGGGGAGCGGCTGACCGCCGAGGTGGTCGACTACCTGCGGAGCGGGCTCGAGGCCGGCATGGTCCTGCCGGACCCGACCGACGGCAGCCTCGGCACGATCCGCGTGATGCGCGACGTCCGGTAGCGGCCGGGAGGCCCGGGGGATCCCCCGGCACCGCACCCGGCCTGGTCTTCACCCCGGCCACGCCTCGAGCCGCCACGACCCGTCCGACCGCCGCTCGTAGGCGAGGCGGTTGCTCGGCCCGTCCGTCGCGCCCCGCCAGAACAGCATCCGCCGCGGGGTCACCGCGTACCCGCCCCACGTCGTCGGCGGCTCGAGCGGGCGCTCGCCGCGCTCGGCGTCGAACGCCGCCCATCGCTGCCGGCGAGCCGCGGCGGTCTCGGCCGCGAGGTCGGTGTCGTTCACCCAGGCGAGCACCTGCAGGTACCGGGAGCGCGCGGAGTAGGCGAGCCGGGCCTCCCGGTCGGTGACCGGCGCGACGTCGCCGGTGACGACGAGCTGGCGCGCCGCGTCCGGCCAGGCGATCGTCACGCAGGCCCGGGGAGCGGCCGCCAGTTCAGCCGCCTTCCGGCTCCGGGTGTCGGTGTGGAAGTGCAGGCGCTGTCCGTCGAACCGGGACAGCAGGACGGTGCGGGCGGACGGGTAGCCGTCCAGCCCGATCGTCGACAGGGTCATCGTCGGCCCCGGTGCCGATCCGTCGGCCGGCAGCCAGGCCGCGGCGAGGACGAGCGGATCCGCGGGCGGCGGTCCGTCGACGGTCGCCGCGGCCTGTCCCGGCAGGGTGGTCACCGCGGCCCGGCGGGGTCGAAGCGGGCGATCTCGTGCAGCGAGGCCACCGCCTCGGCGAGGGAGTGCTCCCACAGCGCGGCGCCGTAGGACCGGGAGGCGCGGGTCGCGTCCCCGACGACCCCGGCCGGCCCGAAGTCGTCCGACAACCAGCCGAACGACACCGGGCCGCCGTTGAACGCGATCTTCTCGAAGTCCGCCAGGTGGTCCGGCACCCACCGGTCGGCGAGCGGCATGTCGACCAGGTCCGGGCGCAGGTGCAGGATCATCGACGTCTCGGCCGCTCCGCCGTGGATGCCGAGGCCGCGTTCGTCGGCGTCCTCGCCGTCCGGCCCCGGCACGCGGGCCAGGGTCGGCATGAGGAACGTCTTCAACCCGGAGCGCTTCCGGATCTCGCGGAGGGCGACCTGCAGCAGGGCCACGTTCCCGCCGTGCCCGTTCGCGAACACGAGCGTGCCGGCCCCGGTGAGGGCGACTGCGCGACCGATCTGCACGACGGTGTCGAACATCGTGTCGGCGTCGAGCCAGACGGTGCCCGGTGCCCAGCTGTGCTCGTCGGACTTCGTGAACGCGAGCGTCGGGAGCTGCCAGACGTCGAGTCCCTCCGCTGCCGCTCGTTCGACCGCGGCACCGCCGATGTGGTCGGCGAGCAGGAAGTCGGTGAGCAGCGGCAGGTGTGGGCCGTGGTGCTCGACGGCCCCGGTCGGCTGGACGACGATCGTGTCGGCGGTGAAACCGGCGGCGACGGCCGGTCCGGAGAGTTCGGCGAGCTTGCGGGTGCCGGTGGACGTGCCGACCGTGCCGCTCACTTGCCGAACCCGGGGACGGCGGGCTGCGCGGACGCTGTCGACCCACCGGAGTGCACGAGCGACGGGTCGATGACGTGCCCGGGGTTGAGCAGCCCGTCCGGGTCGGTGCGCTGCTTGAGGGCGAGCAGCTCCTCCACCCCGTGGTCGACGTAGTACTGGTGCGGGCTGTGCACGCGGACGCCGAGGTCGCGGAGCAGCGGGTACCCGGCGTAGACGTCCTCGGCGCCGGTGTAGGGCGCGGTGAGCATGCCGATCGGACCGAGGTGCGCCGCCTCGATGTGCAGCATGCCGCGGGGGTACACGGCTTCGACCTCCGCGATCCGGTCGATGAGCGCCTCACCGCCGACCTCGACGTGGAAGTACTCGGTGTCGGGCGTGTTCCGCTTCAGCCACCAGATCGGGTGGTTGTAGGACAGCATCGACACCTTCGTGGTCTGCTGCAGTCCCTCGCGGACGTCCTCGACCGTGCCGCCGGCCAGGCCGATCAGGTCGCGCGCCTCGTCGAGCGTGACCGCGTCGATGATGCCCCGGAGGCTGGCACGGCCGGCGACGATGGCGGCGTCGGTCGGCAGGGTGGCGGCGACCTCGGTGCGGTCGGCGCTGACGAGACGCGGCACCGGGGTCAGTCCGCGGAGGGTGCGCACGGCTGCGAGCGCCTGCTCGAACGTCGGGAACGACGCGTACAGGGCCCGCCAGTCCTGCAGCGGTTCGAGTCGGACGGTCGCGCGGGCGATGACCCCGGCCGTGCCGTACGTGTGCACGAACGGCTGCGCCTCCTCGCCCTCGACGTGGCGCAGGCCGGGCTCACCGGGCAGCGCGATGTCGAGCGCCGTGACGAAGCCCTGCCAGTTCGACCCGTGCGCGATCGACCCGGTGCCCCCGGAACCGCCCGACAGGAACCCGCCGATGGTCGACTGCGCGGTGGACGGGTACATCCAGAGCTGCTGCCCGGCGGCCGCGGCGGCCTGTTCGAGGGCGACCATCGACGTGCCGGCCTCGGCCGTGATCCAGCCGTCGCCGACCTCGACGACGGCACGGGCGCGGGAGGTGTCGAGCACCAGGCCGCCGTGCAGCGGGATCCCCTGGCCGTAGTTGCCGGTGCCCTTCCCCCGGGTGGTCACGGGGACGCCGTGTCGGACGGCGGCCTGCAGGGTGGCGGCGATCTCGTCGGCGCTCACGGGGGAGGCGACGAGGTCCGCGAGCCCGAGCGGCAGCTGCTCGCTGAGGATCGGGCTCATGGTCGCCTCGTCGACGGAGGCGCGTGTGCGCGTCCGTTCGTCGGCGCTGACCCCGCGCTCGCCGAGGAGGTCGACCAGTTCGGTGCGGAGTGCCTCGAGTGCGGCGGGCGGGACGGGGGCGGTG